>CADBRT010000201.1 GCA_902797055.1 uncultured Spirochaetaceae bacterium | reverse complement strand
TCACACACTATTTGTAGCGTAGATGCTGAAATAAATTCAGCATGACATGAAATGTCACGACATGAAATGTCACGACATGAAATGTCAACGACATGAAATGTCAACATTACTTTATAGACAGTCCCCTTGTTTTTCATCAGCCTTTTACAGCGCCGGCAGCGATGCCTTTGACGACGTACTTCTGCAGCGAAAGGTAGAATGCAATAATCGGAATGGAACTGAGCGTGAGGGAAGCGCACATCGGTCCGTATTCCTTCATGAACTGACCGTTGAACTTCATCTGCGCAAGCTGTATGGTTCCCTGCTTGACGACAATCAATGGCAGAAGGAAGTCATTCCACAGCCAGAGGGCATCGATGACCGCTACCGTAGCTATGATTGTTTTAATCAGCGGGAGTATGATTCGGAAGAAGATGTAGAATCTTCCTGCACCGTCGATTGCTGCTGACTCTTCCAGTTCCTTTGGAACGCTTTTTATGAAGCCGTGGAACATGAAGATTGCCGTTGGACAGCCGAGTCCCCAGTACATCAGAATGATTCCCTGTGTGTTCATGAGGTGCATATCTGCAGCGAGGACTCCAATCGGCACCATGATTATTTGGAACGGAATGACCAAACTGAAGCTAAAGAACCCGTAGAGCAGCCATGAAATCTTGCTGTCGCTTCTGGCGAGCGCATATGCACACATGGAGCTGGTAAGTATAATGCCGAGCGTGCCGAACACAGTTATCAGAAGCGTGTTTGTGAAGACTTTTGGAAAGTCCATGGTCTTCCATGCCTGTACAAAGTTTCCGAAGAACAAACCTTTCGGCAGTCCCGCAGGATTTATAATGATGTCAGCGTTCTTTCTGAGCGCATTCACGATTACAAAGATAAACGGGTAAAAGAAAAGAATTCCGAATATGATAAGAAAAACAGAGAGCACCTTGTATGCCGCCGGCACCTTCGGTTTTATTTTGTTTGTATCAGTCATTACTGTTCAATCTCCTTTTTCTTCATTGTGTACAGCTGTATACCGGTTACTATGAAAATCACTACAAACAGCATCATAGCTTTTGCTGTTGCCATACCTGCCTGCTTGTTTGAGAATGCGTCAAAGTAAATGTCGTATACGAACGGCACGGTTCCAGTGGCATATCCTGTCGGGCCAATCATTGCATACATGAGGTCAAAACTCTTGAGTGCGTTTGCGATGCTCAGGAACAATGATATGGTTAAAGCCGGCACCATCATAGGCAGTGTGATGAATCGGAACCGCTGGAACGCTGATGCTCCGTCAATCTTTGCCGCTTCAATAACTTCTGTCGGAATGTTCTGAAGTCCTGCAAGGTATACTATCATGTAGTATCCACATCCCTGCCATACTGCGACGGAAACCAAAAGCCATGGAGTCTTTGCCGGGTCTCCTATCCATTCTTTAATGCCGGTTATGGACGGCAGCAGCTGATTGAACAGAAGCGACCATACCAAGGCGACGATGACCATGGACAAGACGTTTGGAAGGAAGAAGATTGTCCTGAGCACTTTCTGTCCGTAAACGCCAGCATCGAGCGCGAGCGCCAAGGCGAAGGCGACGACATTGATGCCAATGACAGAGAAGATGGCGAAGAACAGCGTAAATCCGATGACGCCCATGTTGAATTTTTTGAGCACCCAGACTGAGGAAAGCGTGTTCTTTACCGCTGCTGCAGCGACAAGCCCTCTGGCAGCACTGCGTACTGCTGTTCCTGACTCAGCGGAGAGCGAGTGTGATATCGTAAATGTCGCTGCCAGTTTATCGACTTCCGCACTGTCACTTGAAAGCGCGGATTTTTTTGCCTGTTCAATGAACTTGTCCACGTCCTGTTCAGAAAGCGCCTTGCTGTCCAGTTCCTGAAGGGTAAAAAGCGGGTCTGTCAGTGCGAAGTCGTCGAACGCTTCGCTGAGTTTGTACTGCTCATTCACCGCATCATATTTTGAATAGGCCTCTGTCAAAAGAGTCTTTTCCTCTTCAGTTTTGCAGTTCGGAATGATTTCTTTGTCAAAGTCCTTCTTTGCTATAGTGAGCGGAAGGTCTGAATTTTTGTTGTATTTTACTTGGTTATAAAAATGTGGGTAGAAGTCTTTTTTTACTTTGCCGGTAAATACGGCTTTGTAGTTTTCCAGACCCACGAAGCGGTTCAAATCCGGCTCGTATCCGGCCTTTTTGATGATTCGTTCCAGTTTGTGCCTGACAAGTCCGCCGACTGCGAGCCGTTTGTAATTGCCATCGCTTTCGTCGTAAGAATAAATCTTCAAAACAAAATCTTTGTCCGACTGTTTTGAAATATTGTTCAGTATCTTTTCTTCGAATGCCGCTTTCTCCATGCTGATAGGAGTCTTCGGCGTCAGTCCGTCCCAGTTGGTAAGGGAAATGCCTATGCCGTTGAAGAACGGGCGGATAAAAAACATTATGTACAGAATAAAGCAAGGCAGAATGAATACGGTAAAATAGAATGCCTTTTTAGGTTTCGGTTCAACCATTGGTTACCCCTGTAGGTCTTTCGCTTTTTGGTCAAAAAAATGCCGCGCCACTACAAGATGCAATAACGCGGCTGCAAGTATTATATATATGGCAAGGGGCTGCTATGAACTTAAATATGACTTCAGCCCCCTACATGACATTGTGGCGTCTTAGTTGGCAGCATCTTCCCACATCTGGTCAACAGCGCTGATGACGTCTTCTGCTGAGCGGGTCTTCATCATGTACTGCTGTGCACCGTTCTTACAAGCATCTTCAAATACCTGTGTAGGATACTGTGAGAATGCCCAAGGATTTGCACCCTTTGCAGCGACAGACTTCATGAGGTCGTCATACGGAACTCCGAGAGAAGAGAAATCTCCGCCTTTGAAGGAGTTTGTCAGTTTGTACTCAGAAACCCAGAGCTTTGAACCCTTGTCAGAGGCGAGGAAGCTCAGGAACTTCTTTGCTGCTTCCTGTTTTTCTGGTGAAGACTGTGCAGAGATTCCGAATGTTGAGTCAACATCTGCATACAGTTTGTTCATAGAAGCGTCGTTGTAAACTGGGAATGGAATGAATCCTGCGTTGAGACTTGGGTTGAGCTTGAGAGCGTCGACGTATGCCCACAACCCCTGTACCATCATTGCAGATTCGCCCTTTGCGAAAGACTGCTGCTGTTCTCCGCCGCCCATTTCTGCAGCGTTGTCGTTCATGTTGTCGCGGTAGAAATCGAGGATGCTGAACAGTTTGCTGGTGTCAACATCGCCGTAAGAAGCTTCTCCGTTGTTCATGGCTGCAATAAATGCATCTGCTGAAACGTTCTGCTCTGCAAGCAATGCTGTGTGAATCATTGTGATGAAGTGTCCTGCGCTCCAGTTCTCTTTCAAGAGTGCTGCGAATGGAACGATACCGTTTGACTTGAGTGTGCGGCAGACGTTCTGGAGCTCTCGGTATGTTGTCGGAGCCTTGAGGCCGTATTTTGCAAAGATGTCTTTGTTATAGATGATTCCGATTCCAGCGTAGTCCATCGGAAGTGCATATTGTTTTCCGTTATAGGTTGTGGAAGGTTTTGCGCTTGCAACAACATTTTTCATTGAAGGATCATTTGTGAGGTCTACGAGGTAGCCTTTTGATGCGTATTCCTGTACGCGGCTGTAAGACTGCATCTGAAGGATGTCTGGCAATTTTCCTTGTGCCGCACGTGCTGACATTGCTGCATCTGCATCGTTCGGGATGATAAGCAAATCTACGGTAACTCCAGGGTTCTCTTTTTCAAATGCTTTGACGAGGTTTTTAAGTCCTTCCTGGTTTTCCTGCTTGTAGTAGTACATCTCCAATTTTACAGATGATGCATTAGATGCCTTCTTTTTCTTGTTTTTTCCCCACGGCCATGCGGTGAGTGTGAGCGGCAAAAGCGTGAGTGCTGCAGTGGCAGCCAAAACAAATTTTTTCATAAAAGTTCCTCCAAAATTGAACTTGCGACAAAAAGCGTTAGCATTTTCTTGCTTTCTTTACCAAGTATAGGTTTGAGTATGCGTTATTGCAAATTTTTTTCGTAAATTTTCGTTGCGATGATACAAATTTACAAATTCACAGTAACTTTTTTGCTATTGATATATAAAAAGGGATTATTGTACTATTTTATGGACGTCCTGCCGCTGCGGGGACAGACAGCTTTCAATCTTTTCTGTTGAAATTTCTGTATTTCAACGGCGTTATGCCTTTGTAGCGTTTGAAGGTTTTTATGAAATAGCTGAAATCCTTGAATCCGCAGTCATACGCAATGTCTGCCAGTTTTGAGTCGCTGTCGCGCAGTGCGGCGCATGCCATATTGACGCGGAACCAGTTGAGGTATTCGATGGGGGAACGTTTTGTGACTTCCCGGAACAGACGGCAGAAGTATTTTGGGGAGAGTCCTGCTGCATCTGCCAGGTCTTCGAGCGTGAGGTTCTGGCTGTAGTCTTTTTTTATCATGTTCAGGACGGCTTCAAACTGTCCGCTCTTGCGCTGGTTGCGGGCAGAGAGGTTGTTTTTTTGGACGTAGAGTTTTTGCCCTTTTATCTCTCCGAAGAATTGGAGCAGAAGCCCTGAAACAGTCAGTTCGTATCCCGGCGGCTGGACTTTGAACGCTTCGAACATATTCGAAGCAATCGTTACCAGTGGGGTGTTCGTGTGCGGGATGATGTTCGTGAGCTCATTATCTCCGTTTGCAATGAAATTGATGAATTCATCCGGATAATAACTTCTGAGCCGTATCATCTCCAAGTCAAAGACTACAGATTCGTACAGCGCGGCGCTTTTTTTTGTTCCGTCGCCGTGCAAGACTTTGCCGGGAATGACACAGATGTCGTCTTTTACCATTTTATAGTCTTTGTCTGCGACAAAGATATGGTATTCCCCGGATATGACATGGATGATTTCAAATTCATCATGCCAAAGCACCGGCAGGTCGTATGCCGGGTCAACGGTGTTGTTGAGATAGTACTGGATGGGGAACATGACCGTTCCTCGTTTTACTTTCTCTTCATCCCCTGCTTCTATATTTTTATCTCTTGGAGCGTGGGAATATTCGTTGATCAATACTTTTGTCATATATTTCGTGTAATTATATCACTATACAGATTAATTTTTCAATCATATAATAAAAAACATGATTGAGAAATATTCATTTGGAACGCCTGTTGAGACAGGTGCTGTTGTGGAGCATATAGATACCGCTATACAAGGTGCGGTTATGCAGTTCGGAAGGGTGACGGAAAATTGGCCGCTTAAGTGGGAATACATACTGGAAGAGCGCGACAGAATTTTTGGTCTTGGCGAACATCAGCGGGGAATTGATAAAAGAGGTTTCAAATATGACAGCTGGTGTTCTGACGCTTCATGCCAAAACGAACTGACGCCGGCTTTGTACGGGGCGCACAATTTCATGATTGTGTTCAACCCTCTGACACAGACATGCTTCGGCATTTTCTTTGATACAGCTTCAAAGGTTGAGTGGGACTTGGGCTTTACCGAGCAGTCTGTCCTGACTGTAACAACTGGAGATACCGGTGCTGATGTTTATGTAATCACTCCTGATGAAAACAGTTCGCTTTCCATTTTGAACAATGTCGTTCATCAGTTCAGGGTGCTTATCGGTCAGAGCTATATTCCCCCGCGTTGGGCCTTCGGATTCCAACAGAGCCGTTGGGGATACAAGACGGAGGAAGATGTCCGGACCGTGGTGAAAAACTACCGTGAAAACGACCTGCCGCTTGACGCTGTCTGTCTGGACATTGACTATATGGACAGCTATAAAGACTTCACGGTGGACCAAAACAAATTTCCGAATCTCGGCGCTTTGTCACAGGATTTAAAAAAAGACGGTATCCGTCTCATTCCTATAATCGACGCGGGTGTGAAGGTGCAGGACGGCTACGATGTGTACGAAACAGGACGTGACAGCGGATATTTCTGCAAAAAGGAAAACGGGGAAGATTTTGTGGTCGGCGTGTGGCCGGGCCGCAGCTGTTTCCCTGACTTTGAAAACCCGGATGCTTCCCGCTGGTTCGGTATGCTGTACAAACGTTTGACAGATCAAGGCATAGAAGGCTTTTGGAACGACATGAATGAGCCTGCCATGTTCTATTCAGATGAGAGTCTGAAAGAAGCGTTCGATAAGTTCCGCAGTCTTGAAGGTCAGAATCTCGATGTCCAGAGTTTCTTCGAGTTTACGGGCATACACACCAACAATTTGCTTGAAGATTACCAGCGGTTTTATCAGAATGTGGCGAAAAAAGACGGAACTTCAGAAAGAGTCCGCCACGATAAAATCCACAACATCTACGGCTCTCACATGACGCGCGCTGCGGGGCAGTCACTCAGGGAAATTTCCCCTGATAAGCGTATGCTTTTGTACAGCCGTGCTTCCTGCATCGGCAGTCACCGGTACGGCGGCATTTGGACAGGCGACAACGCGTCCACGTGGGGACAGCTGGAGGAAGAAATACACATGATTCCTTCCCTTAATATGGTAGGCTATCTGTACACCGGTGCCGATATCGGAGGCTTCGGAAGCTCCTGCTCCCGGGATTTGCTTTTGCGCTGGCTTGCATTGGGAGACTTTATCCCGCTTATGCGCAATCATTGTGCATGGGATGGCAGAAATCAGGAGTGCTATGCGTTCGGAGACACCTCAGCTTTCAAGAGTGTGCTTGACCTCCGCTACGCGCTTGTCCCGTACATCTACAGTGAGTATGTCAAAGCGGCTCTTTCCGGAACGATGTACATCCGCCCGATTGGGTTCGATTTTCCTGCGGACAGGCACGCGCTCAGCACCGAGGACGAACTGTTTGTCGGTGAGGGCATACTGATTGCCCCTGTATACAAGCAGAACTCAGAGGGACGCTATGTCTATCTGCCGGAGGACATGACGAAAGTCGTCTGGAAGGACGGAAAGGTGACCACAGAAGAGAAAAAAGCGGGTTCATACTATATTTATGTAGGGCTGGACGAGGTTGTGTTCTTTGTGCGCCACGGCTGCCTTGTTCCGTTGGCAAAGCCTGCAAAGGATACCGCTTCCATTGATACGTCGTCCTTTACGTTTGTCGGCGATGGAGAACGCTACGAACTGTACGACGATGACGGCTTTACCCGCGATATACGGCTTGAGGGCAGGCTCCACGTACTTTCAAGATAACGATTGAAGCCGGGCAGGTCAGTTTCCTGCCCGCGCTTTGTAGAGAAATTTAATTTTTACTTCTATTTTTTACAGTTATGCTGTATAATTACTATATGTCCGTATTGTAAGGGGCCATATGGTAGATACAATAAAAAAGTTTACAGCACTCATACTTCTTCTTCTCTCGGTATTTCCTCTGGTATCCCAAGAAGTAAAAATTCCTGTCGATGAGGAACCCACCGTTGTAAGAATTGGTTGGGATAACGGCGACTATAGAGGGTACCTCTATGAATTCCTTCAAAGTATAGCGAAAATTGCCGGCTTAAAATACGAATATGTGGAAGGAGCCATCCCCGAACTGTCTGAAAAGATTGAAAACGGTGAAATCGATATGCTCTGCGGTGTGACGAAGAATTCCGGTGTGAAAAATGTCTTTTATTCCAAGCGGACAATAGGACCGTTGTTTCATCAGATTGTTTCAAGACCCAATGATATCCGCTATGCGCGGAAGAAATTCGATGCCATGAACGGTGCAACGGTAGCATTGATGAATGGTCCCGGCGAGGCGGAGTTGTTCCACCGCATAGAAGAGCTGTTTGGTATAAAGGTTCTCCTTTCATATTATGATACATCAGAGGATACCCTCTATGCGTTGAGGACAGGGGAGGCTGACCTTGCGTTTATTACGAACTATCAGGACAGCGACGGATTTGACATAATAGTGGAGCTGTATCCCGATGAAATGTTGGTTGCTGTTACAGAACAGAAACCAGAACTGATGAAACGCATCGACTTTGCTCTTGACTCTATAATCCTTGACGATGTCTTTTATGTTTACGGTCTTTACAGGAGGCATTTCAGTTCACCCCGAAGGAAAAACGTCGCCTTAACTCCAAGGGAAGAGACCTTTGCTCGGAATTTAGCTCCTTTGAATGTCTATATGAGGACAGACAAGGATGTTTTCTCTATGTACAAACGAGGGGTATTTTCTGGTTTCATTCCCCGATTATTCAAGGAACTGTCGGATCAGACAGGCTTGAAATTTAACTTCGTTGCCGTGTCATCAAATTATCAAATGCTTGATGCTGTCCGCAGTGATAAAAATGCTATTGCGAGTTTTGTAATGGATGACTACAACTGGGCTATGGACAACAACATGATTCTGACTGAAAATATCATCGATTATCCGTTGGTTCTCATAACACAAAAAAAACAGTCATCCATTTATTCTGTTGCCTATCGGGATTCCGGGTACCTGACGTCTGAGCGAGTAAGAGGTTTTACGTACGATATGATTCCGTATTCTTCAGATGCGGCTGCGTTGCGTGCTGTCAAAAGCGGGCGGATTGATGCTTTTATGACGGATTCCTATACCTCGCAAAAACTGCTTTCCGTTCGTAGAAACGCTGATGTCTTGTTGTCTTCTATTGTAAACGGAACCGAGTGCGGAATTTCGTTTGGCGTTTCGGATCTCGCCCCGCCCATGCTTGTTTCTGTCATAACCAAAGGTTTGCGCAATATTTCGGAGACAGAAAAAAATAATATCCTGCAGGAATGTATTGTTGACGCTGCGAATCCTTCTGTTATGTCGGTTCTCAGAAATTACTATTGGCCGATTATTCTTATTATTTTGGTATTCTCTATGATGGTCGTTGTAATTTTGATGCAGCGTTCTTATAACAGAAAACTTCGACTTGCAGATAAAAACAAAGACTTTTTCCTCGCAAACATGTCCCATGATTTCCGTACGCCATTGGGTGCTATAAAGGGGTTTGCCTATCTCGGCGAAACGGAAAACAATACCAGCTATTACCAGCAGATACAATCCTCTGCTGTGTATCTGGAAGAGCTGGTGAACGATCTTCTGAACGTGCATCAATATGCGAATGGAAAGCAGTTGGAGCTGCACATGACACCTACGACACCTGTTGAAATTGCGGAATCCATCAAGAATGTGGTTATGCCGAGGGCTGAAGCTAAGAATATAACCATCAAAAGAAGCGCACACTGCAGTTATTCATATATACGCACCGACGCAACGAGAATCCGCCAGATGTTCGTAAATCTTATCAACAATGCCATAAAGTACAGCCCTGAAGGCAGTGAAGTCCTGTGGAAGATAAACGACCGCATCGACGACGGTGTGGTGTGGGTTTATGCTGATATTGAAGACCACGGTGCCGGAATGAGTTCTGAATTCATAAAATATCATCTGTTTCGTCCGTTTGCACGTGAATCGAATGATTTTTCGATGAAGGAAGGTGGCAGCGGTTTGGGGCTGACGATCACAAAAATGATTGTAGAGCGGCTTGGCGGCAGCATATCTGTCAAAAGCAAACTGGGGGAGGGCTCGGCATTCCATCTTGAATTCCCTGTCGAAGCTCTGACGAAGGAAGAGTATGACAAAGAACGGCGTGAAAATTGTGAATCGGTGAATTACGATACATTTGACTTTGCTGCCTGTCACGTGCTTGTTTGCGAGGACAACGAAATAAATACGTTCATTGTAAAGAATGTGCTCGAAAAGAAGGGGTTCATCGTTGAAACTGCTGAAAACGGAAAAGTCGGCATTGAAATGTTTAAAAACTCAAAACCCGGCTATTATGATGTCATTCTGATGGATATCCGTATGCCGGTTATGGGCGGACTGGAAGCTACTCGTGCGATCCGACTTCTGCCGCGCATGGATGCCACTACCATTCCCATTATTGCGTTGAGTGCAAACGCATTTGCGGAAGACAAGGCGAGTAGTATCGAAGCTGGTATGAACGGACACTTGTCTAAACCGATTGATGTTACAGAACTTTTTTCAATGCTCGCAACGGTAATGCTGAAAAACTGATAGAGTTTTACTTGTCTTTATAGGATTTTATCAGATACTCCATATATGCCTCTGCCGTTTCCTGTCCGGAAAAGGTCTTTAAATTTCCGTAGGTTTCGAGGTAGTGCTGGAATTCGGAACTGTTCCATGCTTTTTTTATGATGATGAGCAATGCGCTTTTTATCCGCATATCCGTTCCTTGCTTAACAAGGATTGAGTTGAATACAAACCCCGGATATTCCAAGTTGTATCCGTAATCGTAGATGGAAGGAACGTTCTTCATTTTTGAGTGTGAGGAATGTCCTTTTGTCAGAAGAACTAGAGCCTCTACTCCCGTGTTGCCGTCCTGCAGATAGTCGGCAAGCGGAAGAATGCCGACGCTACACCTGCCTTCTTCTATCCCTTTTATTATGGCTGTATTGTCTGCACACGATATCGGCGTCAACATGTGATCGAGTATTTTGCAGAGACGTTTTGCAACCCTGAACGTATTTGTTCCGTAGTGCAGGGTTCCGACTGTCATATTGGAATTATCATAATCCATGGTAAACGCCGCAAAATCCTTCCACCTGCCTTTCGGTGCGCAAAGAACGAGGGGCTGTTCACTCAGTATGCAAATGGTATCCAGATTGTGGTAGCCTTCGGTGATGCCTGCATCTGTTGTTGTTATGATGGAAGGGTCTGCAAAGAGCAACGTATATCCGTCTGCAGGCGCATTAAGCACTGAATCTACCCCTTTTGCTCCGTCATTATCAGAGATGTTTTTTACATCGATGGTGATGTTGCTTGTCTTTTTTATAGCATAGACGAGTGTCCGCAGCATTACATCATCCCTGACTCCGAACGGGGATGGGCAGACTATACTCATCTTCCGGGAATGGGAAGGAAATGTTTCTTTATCTTCGCATGAGACGCATAACAGAAACGGGAGGAATACCGAGATAAAAAATAATATTTTTTTTATGGAATTAGTTGATGATGCTCTTTCTGCTGATGCTTCATTCATAGTTATTTCTTATTATATATCCATAATTTATGATTTGCAACGAAAAAAAGCCGTTCGGCAGGGAATCCTGCTGAACGGCTTTTCTGTCAGGAAATGCTCTGAAACTTATTTAGAGCTCTTTCTTCCTTTCTTTGCGGTTGTCTTTGAAGGCTTGCGTCCGCGTGTAGTTGTTGCCTTTGCAGGGCGTCCACGCTTGCTTACCTTTTCCGCTGCTGCTTTTGCAGGGCGTCCACGTTTGCTTGTGCTGGAGCTTGAAGAAGTTGATTTCTTTGCTTCTTTAGCGGCGCGGTTTGCCTTGATTACAGCCTGTGCACCTGCGAGACGAGCTGCCGGTACGCGGAATGGTGAGCAAGATACGTAGTTGAGTCCGAGCTTGTAGCACAATTCGATAGAAGCTGGATCTCCACCGTGCTCACCACAGATTCCAAGGTGAAGGTTTGAGTTGACAGCGCGACCTTTTTCCTCTGCAAGACCGATCATCACGCCGACTCCGTCTTCATCCAATGTCTTGAACGGATCAGTGAAGAGAACCTTCTGGTCGAGGTAAGAGTCAATGAACTTGGAGTAGTCATCACGGCTGAAGCCGAATGTTGTCTGTGTAAGGTCATTGGTACCGAATGAGAAGAAGTCTGCGTACTCAGCAATCTGATCTGCAGTTGCAGCTGCGCGTGGGAACTCAATCATAGAACCGATCTGGAACTTAAGCTCTGTTCCCTTCTTTTCGTTGACAGCGGCGATGACAGCTTCTGCCTGTTCGCGGATCTGCTTCAACTCTGCGAATGTGGTGACGTTCGGAATCATGATTCTTACATCATGGTCAATTCCCTTCTTGTCTGCTTCTGCTGTTGCAAGAGCAATAGCTTCAACCTGCATTTCGTAGATTTCCGGATAAGTGATTGCAAGGCGGCATCCGCGGTGTCCGAGCATCGGGTTGTGCTCGTTGAGCTCTGCATACTTTGCAGTGATTTTGTCTACATCATAGCCGAGTTTCTCTGCAAGAGCCTTTGCTTCTGCAGGTGTTGCAGCCTGAATGAACTCGTTGAGCGGCGGGTCAAGAAGACGGATGGTGACAGGGCGTCCTTCCATTGTCTTGATGATTCCAAAGAAGTCTTTCTGCTGGAGCGGAAGGATTTCCTTGAGGTTTGCCTTGCGCTCATCTGTGTTCTCAGAGAGAATCATCTTCTGGAATGAAGAAAGCTTTGGCTCTTCAAAGAACATGTGCTCTGTGCGGCAAAGACCGATACCAGCTGCACCGAAGCGGAATGCCTGTGGTGCTTCGTTCTGCTCTGCGTTTGCAAGAACGTCGAAACCGTTGACTTTCTTTCCTGAAGCTGTTACGCGCTTTGAAGCTGCGCGGACTTCGTCTGCCCAACTGAGGAATGTCTCGAGATCGCCGGAGACAGAAGCTGGAGTTACCGGAATTTCTTCTCCGTATACTCTACCTGATGAACCGTCGATAGAAATGATATCGCCCTTCTTGAATTTGTTTCCGCCGATTGTAACTTCGTCTTTTCCTGTGAAGACAACGTCAGAACAACCACAGACACAAGGTGTTCCCATACCGCGGGCAACGACAGCTGCGTGAGAGGTGCGTCCGCCTGTTGATGTCAGGATACCCTCCGCAACATACATACCTTCAATGTCATCAGGAGATGTCTCTTTGCGGACGAGGATGATTTTCTTTCCTTCCTTGCTCCATTCAACAGCTTCTTCTGCTGTGAAGACAATCTGTCCGCATCCTGCTCCAGGTGAAGCGTTCAAAGCTTCTGCGATTGGAGTTGCTTCTTTGAGAGCCTTTGCCTCAAACTGCGGGTGCAGGAGCTGGTCAAGCTGATCGGGCTTTACGCGGAGCAAAGCGTCTTCCTTCTTGATGAGTCCCTCTTCCACCATATCAACAGCCATCTTGACGGCAGCCGGACCTGTGCGCTTTCCATTGCGGCACTGGAGCATGTAGAGTGTTCCTTCCTGAACGGTGAACTCCATGTCCTGCATGTCGCGGTAGTGCTTTTCGAGGCGGTTGCGGATTTTTGTGATTTCTGCAAAAATCTTTGGCTGCTGCTCTTCGAGAGCAGAGATGTCCATCGGTGTGCGGATACCAGCAACAACGTCTTCACCCTGAGCGTTGATGAGGTACTCTGCCATGAACTTGTTTTCACCGGTTGAAGGATCGCGGCTGAATGCAACACCAGTTCCTGATGTGTTGCCCATATTTCCGAATACCATAGCCATAACGGTTACAGCGGTACCCTTGATAACTCTTTCGTCGATGTTGTTGATTTTGCGGTATGTAATAGCGCGCGGGTTCATCCAAGAGCCGAAAACTGCTCCGATAGCACCCCACATCTGTTTCTGCGGATCCTGTGGGAAAGGCTCGCCTTTTTCTTCTTCGTACATATCCTTGTACTTTTCGACGATTTCCTGAAGCTCCTCTGTGTTGAGCTCTGTATCTTCTTTGATTCCGCGGTGTGATTTTACTTCGTCAATGATTGCTTCGAATTTGTCGTGGTCAACACCCATGGCAACGTTGCCGTACATCTGGATGAAGCGGCGGTATGCGTCCCATGCGAAGCGTGGGTTGTCTGTTTTCTTTGCAAGACCAAGAACTGATTTGTCATTAAGACCAAGGTTCAGGATTGTGTCCATCATACCTGGCATGGATTCTGCAGCACCGGAACGAACTGAAACGAGGAGCGGATCCTTTGGATCGCCAAGTTTTTTGCCCATTGATTTTTCAAGTCTTGCCAAATATTTTGCAACTTCATCTGCAAGACCTGCTGGATATTTTCTTCCGAGCTTATAGTACTGTTCACAAACATCGATAGAAATTGTAAATCCAGATGGAACCGGCAGGCTCAAAGGTTTTTTTGCCATCTGAGCAAGGTTTGCTCCTTTTCCGCCGAGCAACGGGCGCATTGTTTCATCGCCTTCTGCATCGCCATCACCAAAGTAATAAACATATTTGGTCTTAGCCATTAATGTCCTCCATATATATATACATGTATTTTTTAGTATATCGTCAATTAGTTTTACCGTCAACGGTTAAATCATTTCTGCATAATATTTTTGACGTATTTATTTTTTTATTTGTGCACAAAATGAAATTAAATCGAACGGTGAAAGTGAAAAATTGTTTTTACAATTTCTTGAAGCGAGCGCATGACATAAACTTGCAGAAATTGCAGCTTCAACTGGTGAATATTTCTGCGCAAGCAGTGCAGCCACCAGGCCTGCAAGCACATCGCCGGAGCCTGCTTTGCTCAGTGCATTCGTGCCGCAGTTGTTGATATAAATCCGCGTCTGTCCATTTTCTGTACTTGCAATGAGTGTATTTGCACCTTTTAACAATAGTGTTACACCGGGAAATGTCTCTGCGAATTGTTTTGCGTATGAAATTCTGTTTTTTATGCAGTCAGAGACGGACGGAATATCTTTTAATGAAAGCATTCCGTCTGCTGTACAAATTGCAAGCAGCGATTGAAATTCTTTTGGGTGTGGTGTCAGCACGAGATTTTCCGGTCTCTCTTTCAAAAGTTTGCAAATATACTGTGAATAAAAAAAATCAGCATCGATTACCGTTGGTAACTGCGGGTTTGAAAGGAGATAATTGCAGTAATAATCAGAATTATTGTCTTCGTTGCGTCCCAGTCCCATGCCGAGTGCGACTGCTGCTGTTGATTCGGGGAAATCTTTTGCTGTCATTATCTCGAACGGAATCCCGGTTTTATTTTCCAGATTTCCGTCTTTCCGCACTAATGTTACCAGTCCCGCTCCAAATGTCAGCGCTGCTGTTGAAGCGATTACCGAAGCTCCTGTTTTTTCTCCGTTTACTACCGCTACGTGACCGAATGTTCCTTTATGTACATTTTGTTTTGTGCGGAACGGAAGACGCATATCCTCTGCATCGAGCAGAAAAGCATCGGGGCGTATGAAACCGTTCCCCGCTGTTTCATACACGTTCCGTGCTACTCCTAAATCCGCACAGGTGACAGAACCGCATGCGTCTTTTGCCGTATCAGAATAGAGAGAAAGTTTCAATGCTCCCATCGTTACGGTTTCGTCTGCCAGAAATACACAGCTTGAGTCTCCTGTGTTGCCGTACGAATCCAGCCCTGAAGGAATGTCACAGGCGATGAGGTGAAGCATGTCCTGTGAAAATTTTTTTTCTTCGTTGACTTGAGCAATTACCGCTTCTGCTTCCGGTGGTAATGCTCCATGAAAACCGGAACCGAATATGCAGTCGGCAATGACACGGACATCACTGCCGGTTTCTTCAAAGTAAAAATCCAATTCCTGCGCATTGATAATCCGCACTCCTGTTTTTTGAGCACGTTCTTTTTGTACAAGACACAGCGGACTTTTTGCAGGAATTACTTCGCAGACAGTGACTGCAATATCGTGCGAAACAACAGCGCGTGCCAGCGCGTACCCGTCAGCACCGTTATTTCCGCCGCCGCAGAGAACAAGCAGTGCTGGGCGGCTTATGAAAACACCTTTTCTTTCAAGATATGGCAGGGCCGCACGCTTTAAAGCCTGTGCAGCATTTTCCATCATGCAGTCTTCGCTGAGCGCGTACGATTCCCTGCACGCACTGTCCAGTTTTCTGACATCTAAATAAACATTCTGCATACCGGTTATTCTCTTGTAAATATCTCTTTTCTGCAAGCACAACAGCGATGTTTTCAGAGGTCTTCATTTTTGTTACTACGATTTTTGCGAAAACGTTTTTTAAAATATTCCGCCGTCCTGTTCCGTAATATTCTGGAGGGTGGGTATGTTATTCGCGCGGAGGGTTCAATACCCCGACGCTCTGCGTCGAGTGTTGGTGATTTTTACTCAGATTTTAATTAATTTAAACGAATGCAAGTTGTCTGTTCGTAGACAAAATTCCGCGTGGCCTTGTTGAGATGGCCGGTATTGTCGGAATTGTGGTGCGGATGCACCGTATTTTAACGCTTGAGGAATGCGGAGCACCCGTGGTTTCTGCAAACTGACGGCTCAACCGGGGCTGTCTATAAAGTAATGGTGACATTTCTTGTCTTGTTGAATTTATTTCAGCATCTACGCTACAAATAGTGTGTGAGATTCCGACCCCACAACCGTAGCAGGTGCGTTCGGTTGTGCCGTAGC
>CADBRT010000200.1 GCA_902797055.1 uncultured Spirochaetaceae bacterium | reverse complement strand
ACGCACCTGCTACGGTTGTGGGGGGCGGAATCTCACACAGTATTTGTGGCGTAGATGCTGAAATAAATTCAGCATGACATGAAATGTCAAGACATGAAATGTCAAGACATGAAATGTCACCATTACTTTATAGACAGCCCCTCCCTCCCTTTCTGTGCTTGCAAAACAACTTTTTTTCCATTATAGTGGGTTTCATCTCTTTGCAGTCCGATTCTGCGCCACAGGACAAAACGTTGAAACACATTCTTGCAATTCTTATAGCGTTGGTTATCCCCCTTGCAGCAGCACAGTGCGTGGGGTTTGAGTTGAGCGTGGATTACGCAAATCTTTACGAAGACAAGGCAACGCTTAAGGCTTCCCGTTCGACAGATGCTACATTCTTTCCGTTTGACGGCAGCGCGTATTCAATCACAGCTCCCATCGGACTTTCAGCTACCGCTTCCGCTTACTTCGGTTCTCCCTTCAATGCGTTCGAACTGGGGATGTCTCTCCGCGCAACAGGGAATCGTTTCTCGGAGATAAAACTCGCCGGCTCAAAGTATACGGGTTTCACCGGCAATTCGCTGGGCTTTTCATTCGGTCCTGCTCTGCGTGTGAATATGGGGCGCTTCGCGTCTCTGTACGTGAACCCCGCTGCCCAATTGAATATAAAGACACTCAAATTCGATGAAGATTCTTCTCGAAGTTTTTCCGGAACCTTAGAGGAACGAACCCTCGCTTTTGACTGCACGGCAGGCGGCAGACTGTGGTTCCACCGCACCGATAAATCTCAACTCGGTCTTGATGCCGGCATAGACTTCACCTATCCGCTCAACAGTTCAAACAATTTTGATGTGAAAGCTTCCGGCATAAAACTTGACGGACTCAAATACAAAATCACTAAGGCGCATTCCCTTAAATTCTATGTCGGGCTGTGCCTTTCATTGGGAAAACACGGGGTAGAATAATGATTCAAAAAAAAAATTTTATTTATGGTATACACTACTGTTCATTTGTTTGTCACTTCTTTTTTTCCGTGAATTTCTGATACTGGGAAGATCCTTTGTAGAACACGGGGATGGAAAAAATCAACATTATCAGGCATATGCATATTATGCAACATATCTGAGGGGGATAATAAGAAATCTTCTGGATAATCACCGCTTGATCATTCCGCAGTGGGATTTTGCCATCGGGGAAGGAAGCGATATTATTCAAACCCTGCACTATTATGTCATAGGCGATCCGTTTGCTTTCTTTTCTGTTTTTGTTCCTTCCGAGTACATGCACATCTACTACAGCGCGATGTGCCTTCTGCGCATCTATCTTTCCGGCATCGCATTTTCTTATCTGTGTTTTTCGACGGGCAAAAAAGCCGGTGTTGCAGTGCTGGCAGGTGCGTTGACCTATGTGTTCTGCTCGTGGAATTTGTTGAATATTTGCCGGCATCCGTATTTTTTAAACCCTCTGGTGTTTTTCCCCTTTGTGGTTGCCGGTGTTGAAAAATTCTTTACGAAGGAAGAAAAGCACAATCCCATTCTGTTCGTTGTGTCAGTCGCAATAGCTGCTTTGAGCAATTTTTATTATTTCTATGTGATTGTTCTGTTGACAATAGCATATGTTGCTGCAAGAGGGTTGTGTCTTTACAGTAAAGAAATAAAGGGGCTTTTTATTGCGGTGAAAGCTAACGGGGGGGAGTATGACAGTCAGTTCCTTGGTAAAGATATAAAGGTTCTTTTTAATACGGTGAAAGAGATTTTCCTCTGGGCCCTTTTGGCATTGGGCATAGCAATGGTAATTTTCTTTCCCGTCTCGTATTCCTTCTTGACCGATGCCCGAATGGGTTCTCAAAAATACTGGAATTTGCTTTATCCCTTTAAGTACTATATCGTTCTTCCTTCCTGTCTTTTTACGGTTCGTTCCCAGTATTGGATTTATATCGGTCTTTCTGCTCCGACGTTACTGGCGTATTATCAGTTATTTAAAAACAAAAAAGAAAATAATTTCCTAAAGACGCTCTGCACGATTTGTCTTGTATTCCTCTGTTTCCCATGTTTCGGGCAGATATTTAACGGATTTTCCTATGAAGCAAATAAATGGAGCTGGGCATGCAGTCTTTTGGGGGCGTATGTCCTTGTAACTCAATGGGATGAACTTGCAAACTTTCAGAAAAAAGATAGTATATGTATTCTTGTTGCCGGTGCTGTGTATATCGGTTTGTATAAAGTTCTTGCTCATGCTGGTATAAAGGGTGTATTCGTACAATATATACTTTTGGCTTGCTTCATATTTGTCTGGAAACAGCATTTCCTTCCGAAAACACTGCTTGCAATGGCTGTGTTGTGTGCCAGTATCTTTTTTAATGTACTGTCGTTCAGTAAAGGCGGATATGCACAGAAAGGCTGTTCCAAAGAAATGCTTCAGAGTATCTGGCATAATGAAACAGACTTGATTCTTGAAGCTGCGGGTGCTTCAGATGCCCCGAATAATTTTTTCAGGTACTCAGGTAGAAATCTCAATTCGAACGTAAATATCCACAAGGGATTATCCGCATGTAATTATTATTGGACTACCAGTAACAACGCTGTTGTACAGTTCAGGAAAGACCTGGAACTGTCTGGAGAGGGTTCCTTCGATACAGTGTATCTTTACAGTGGGTATGATGACAGGACTGTTTTGAATACACTGACCGGTGTAAAATATTTTTACAGCAGCGAATCTGATACACGTCCTATTCCCTATGATTTT
>CADBRT010000199.1 GCA_902797055.1 uncultured Spirochaetaceae bacterium | reverse complement strand
GTGCTGCCGATTCTGATTCCGCTTGAAACCTATCTGATTGTTGTGGTTTGTGGGTGCGCAGTCTTGGGAGCCTACCTTGCACTTAAGGACAGACTCGAACAAATTCAAAAGCTTTCTGACAATTAGAAATTATAGGTAACGCGCAGCACGATGGAGTTCAAATCCTCGTACTGCCCCAGACTTCCTTTTTCATCAGGTCCAGGGAAGAACAGATTTCCACCGAGCTTCACCTTGAGTTCATCGGAAACAGCATATTCCACACTCGGCATAACAGCATACGACATATCGTTGAACTCCGCCATTCCCTCCACACTCGCAGTGAGCGTGTCGCCGAGGAAAGACCGGGAGATACTGAGCGTCGCCTTGTGGACGTAGCGTTTTCTGTCCAAATGCTTGATACTGCCGGACACATAGTCCCCGTAGTACTGTGCGGTTATGGTCCACCCCGCGGGCATCCAGTCCACTCCAGCAAGGTAGGCAAACGTATTACGCCGAAGATACGACTTCTCCCCTTCCATAAGCTGGCTTCCCGCAGAAGTCTGCACAGCACGGCGAGGAAACACAGCCCCTTCCAGCCGGAGAACAAAAGCGCCGACCGGAATGGAAGCGTCAACGCCAAACATCGACATCTTTTTGTATTTGCCGCTCAGGTTCAAAGTGAACGGAGATGTCATCGCATACTGAATCAACGGCATATCATCCCACCCATAGAAGCCGTAGAGCGAAACATCAGCAAACGGCAGATAGGCGGACAACCGGATCGCGAACTCCCCGTTGCGAAACTCTTTGTCAGGCTCCTGAAGATTGTCCTCCGACACATCCGACACAAGCGGAGAATCCGATATCAGAAGTTTTTTCAACGGATTGCCATTTTGAAGTGGAAGTTTTGCCGGTGTAAAAACCGGGATATAGAAAACCTGCGCCGACAGCGTTTCACTTGAGGCAGTCAGTTTTATGGCATCTATGCCGATGTGGCTGTCGTTGTAATCCGACGTAAAAATAGAAGTCTGGTCGGAAGGGCAAAGCACATCGGTCACCGCAATTCCATCCGCCGCCCCCCACGCTTCAATCTGTCGTCCAGCCTTTACCGACCACCAGCCTCCGTCATAGGAACAGTACGCTTCTGTAAGGTCAAAACAAACCTTATCATCGCTGTCCTCATACAGGGAGTTGGCGCAGAGCTTGCCTTCTATGTGGGCAGAAGCCTGCCCACCGGAAGCATCGACCTTGAACCTAGCACCGCACTCCCCCGCCGTCCATTTCCACGCATGCTCTTTGCCGTCAACATTGGGAACGGACAGTCCGAACAATGCGTACACCTCGCCCCCGAACGTGACATCAGCCGGAACCACAAAGCCCAGAGAAAGAAATGCCAACAGGAAACAGAGGGGCAGGCGTTTCATCTTATTTTATCTTCCCCTTCTGCAAGGACGAAACAGTAAACATTGAATCATCCATTGCTATATCATAGGAGACATCCTTCATCTCAATGACTGTCGAATGACCGGTCTGAACATTCCTCATCGTCATCTTAGTCGTCGTCCAGTAACCGTCAATCTTCCTGATTCCTTCACACAGTAGTTCCCGATGCAAGGTATTCTGTCTGTCATAGAACTCTGCCTTCTGCGGCAGATAGTTGTCCTTGCGGATCCACGTGACACGTCGGGGATCCTTTTCAGAGCCGTCCTTAGACACCGCTTCCACCTTCCAGCAGTCAGCTCCACCTACCGTCTCCTCCCCGAGCAGTGTGTAGGAATCCTTCGTCAGGGAACGTTCGCCGATATCCTCATACGTGAAGTCAGTTCCCATGAAGTCATCGCTTTTGCCGGAACCGCTGATCCGGCGAACTTTTTTCATCGCCGGCATATACAGCCAGTTGTCAGAGTCAGGGGACGTGCCGTCGGGCTTGTCATCGTATTCAAACGACAGGTAGGAAACGCCGGCAACATCCTTCGGAGTGACGAAGTAGATGACGCTTTTCTTCGTGTCCCCGTAGTCCTTGCTGCGCATGAGGACTTCGCGTACACGAGATTTTCCTTTCTTGCTGGTCAGCGTCATAGTTGCCTTGTACGCAGAAGTTTCCCCTTCCGGCACTTCATGCGAACGCTTAGCAATGTCGTAACCGGTCAGCTCCTGCGCATATGCACTTGACAGAACAGCAGAAGCAAAGAGCAATGCCGAAAGAACGGCGAAAGAGCGTTTTGTGAGTTTCATTTTATACCTCCGTAGATTTTCCATTGGATAAAGATTTCTGTTTACCGAATGGTTTCGTAAGAACAATCAGCACCGGCGTGAGCGTATAGTCGGCGACCAGTGCCGAACCGAGTCCAATGATTGACAGAACACCTATTCTGAACAACGTGTTCATAGGACTGAATGTTATCATAAAGAACATTGAGCACAGGATGAATGTCGTCATGCCCATTGTCTTTCCTATTTCGCGGAACGACAGCCGCACCGCTTCAGTGTAACTGCCCGTCTTTTCAAGTCCGTACTTGATATGGTTTGTAAGGTGAATAGTATCATCAACTGCAATTCCAAGAATCATCGGCATGACCATCATCGTGACCATGTCGAGGGAATAGTGCAGGTACCCCATTACACCGCCTATCAGTACGACAGGCGCAAGGTTTGGAATCATACCGATAAGACCGGTGCGAATACTTGAGAAAGAAAGGATAAGCAAAATGGCAATGATGATAAACGATCCCGCAAAGGACTTTAGTTCCCCGACGGTCAGTTTTTTGTTCATCTCCGCATACTGAATTGCCTCTCCTACAATTGAAACATGGGCACCGGGGAACAGTTCCGCGCCCCACCGCCTCGCGGCAGCAATATCAGAGACAATCTGCGTGGCATCAAAGCCCTTCATTTCGATGTGGATATGAGTGGTGCGGTAATCTTCGTCGATCCAGTTCGTAAAATCGTCACCGCCCGAAATTTCATACAGGAACATCAACTGTGTAAGCAGATCCTGCTCCTCCGGCACAACATAGAAATCCTTGTCATCGGAGTTCAAAGCTCGGTTCATCTCCTTTACCAGCCTTGTCACGCTTGTGACACGCGGCGTATCACCGGAAATCTTCGTCAGCTCCAACGTTCCGAGACGGCGGCAGAGTTCGTCAATCGCAAGCATCTTTTCCGGCTCTTTGAACGCATCAATCTCCGGCTCTTCAATCATCACATCATAGGTGTACTGACAGCCCAGTTTTGCATGGATAATATCGATAAGACGGGCGATATACGGGATTTTTTTGCCCATCATCTCTGTATAGTCCATGTTCACTTTTATTTTAAACAGTCCAGGAACCATAACAGCAACTATCACTGCGGAAACTGCAATCACGACGGCGGAGCGTTTCAAGATATGTGTACCGAACCGCTCAAACCACAAATCTGAACGCGTTGCACCGGCGGTATCAGCGGCAGAAGGCTCACCGTCTTTTCCGTAACTCATGAAAATCGGGATAAGGATGATGACATACAGATACACCGCAAAGACACAGGCAGCGGACACTGCACCCACCCAGCGCACCGGCCCCATGCCTCCAACAAGGAAAGACAGCAAGGATGCAACCGTCGTAACAACCGTAAAGAAAATCGGCCAGCCGGATTCCTCTATGGATACGATGACCGAATCACGCCGTTTGCCGGTCTTCCGGAAGTGCATTTTAAATGAATTGATGTAGTGAATGGAATAGCCGACGGAAAGCGCCATTGAAAGGAGAACCGGAAGCACTACGACCATGAGTTGTCCCGTGATGTTGAGCCAGCCGGTCGCACCGAACACCGAGGCGATACCGCAGACTGTCGCAACAATGGGAACAATAAAGCCCCTAAGGGAGCGGACGAACAGAATCAAACACAGAAGCATCACCACAAATCCGGAAAGAATGCGTATGGCGCATTCCTTGCCGATAGTCTGGTTCTCCTCATACTCGGTGTATCCCATGCCCGTCGGTTTGAACGTATACTTGGCGCTTTTGAACTCTTCGCTGAGAATGATTTTCTGAGCGACTTCGCCGACTTTCATCATCCCCTCTTCCATCTTTCCGTCTTCATACGGTTCAAGAGACAGAATAATCCACGTCTCCTTCGCATCAGACGAAACCAGATTGTCAACAAGGGAATCGCGAGAAAGGATGAACGCCTTCTTTTCCGCAAGCTCCACGGGGTCTGCCGGAATGCCGTCTTCAAACGGATTCGAAACTTCAAGCCCATCATCTACACCGCGCGCAATTTCAGCAGTGGTCAGGGAAGTCACTTCATCAGCAAACGGAACTTCCATCTCCAGACGTTTGCCGAGCCGGTCGATAGCGTCCAGCACCTCCGGATCAAAGACATCGTCAGCCTGCACCAACACCATGACAGAATCATCGTTGCCGAATATATCTTCAAAGCGATTCTGGTCAATTCTGACCTGCTCGCCGTTGTCGAGCCATTCATCCTCATTGTTTTCAAGTCTGAGGCGCGGCAATCCTGCCATGCAGAAAGCCGACACCAGAACAAGGATCATCAGAAACCACCGACGGTTGCGGATTTGAAACTCTCCGAAGCGGGCAAAGAATTTATTTATGGAAGAAACCTTCACAGAATGACACCTCCTTTTTTACATAACAATGTTATAATAGCGTTATAACATTCATCTGTCAAGGCTTTGCATAAATATGCAACTATTTATGCAAACTTATTCATCCATAATGGTTATTTCCACTCTTCGGTTCTTTGAACGGCCTTCGCGTGTGTCATTCGGTGCAATCGGAACCGTATCGCCCAAGCCCTGCGTAAATACATGGTATTCATCGCGGACACCGAGATTAATCAGATAGCGGGCGACAGATTTCGCGCGCTCTTCACTCAACACCTGCGGGTCCTCTCCGCCGGGAAAATGCGCAGTGTGGCCGGAGACAAGGATATCGTTGTCCGGATAGGCTTCCAGAATCTTCGCGAGTTTTTCTATCTTACGTTTTTCGCTTGCCATAAGTTCCGCGCTTTCAGCCTTGAACTGGATATTTTCAATGGAAAGGGTCAAACCTTTGTCGCTCTTTTTGACGGTAACATCATCAATTCCCATCTGCTCCACCTGAGCCTGTACTTCTGCAAGTTTTTCCTCAGTGGCAGTGCGGACGAACTCCGTAACCTCTGCATGGGCTGTTCCCCGGAACTCGATGACGGAACCGTAGGCGGTCTGCATCACTATGCGGAAATTTTCTCCATAGTGGTCGATAGCCCCCTTTTCGTTGTCCCAGTAGATAAGTTCATCGCTGAACCCCATCATCATGACAGGATAATCCTCCATCAGAGAAGCAGACGGCGCAGGAGTCTCTGCATACAGCGTATATTTGACATTGATGGCGTGAAGCGGTGCCCCCCCTTCCCGCTTCAGCGTACCGAGATAGGTGTAGGTCGCCGTAAACGGAACCTTGTATGGGGTTTTCAAATCGAACTGCCGACGCAAGTCGTGGGCTTCATGCCCTTCCGCAGTCCAGGTTTCCCCCGGCAAAACTTCCCTGTCGGGAAATACCGGCACGTCCCTGACGGTAGGCATGAAATACTCGTCGCTGATTGTGTAAACACCCAGTTTGTCACGGACGAATTTGCTCTTGTACTCCTCTCCGTAGGTGAAGATTGCACCAGTTCCAGCCCTAGTGGAATTTTCGGAAGTCATAAACGTGCCTTCTTCAACAGCCGCCCCATCCTCCCTCGTCTCCGTAACTTTGGTCGATATTCTGTTGACAATGACAGCGCGGTGGCTCAAACGCCTGTTTATAAACACATCCTCATTGACCGTGGACAACACTCTGGAGCTGTCCCCTTCTTTGTACTGATACACAAACCTTACAGGCCCGCCACTCGTATCATATGTTATAGACGGAGAAACCGTGGAGCGGAGCAGCGGAGCCTCGGCAGCTGACTGTGCAAACGCAACGCCCCCCAGCACGCACAGCACAGCAGAGAACACCCGGTTCAAAACAGCTTTCCAGACATTGACATCTACGTTTTTCATAGCACGTCTCCTTTTCATTTTCATTTTCGGTAAAACAAGGAATTACAAAGAGCACCCCTGTACGTCTGAAAAACAAACGCAGGGCTACAATATTACATAATTTTACTGTATGATTTTCCAATGCTTGAAAACATTCTTGCCCGCCCCGAATCAGTTGCAACCACAATCGCCGTCTGCCTGCTGTGCTTCTTTGCAGCAGGGCTGTTCATCGGCAGCGTCATGCAGAGAATCAAGGACAACAAGCGGATCAAACGGGAGCGCGCAGATGCCATACGCAAGAGCCGTGCCGTGCTCGGTGGGCAGTTTGGCGAGCAGATGGCGCCGTTTCTGCCGAAATTTCCCTGCAATCCCGGGGACGCCCGCTTTATCGGCAAACCAATCGACTACATAGCATTCCCAGGCAGTGCGGAAGGCAGGCCTATCACCGATATACTCCTGATTGAAGTCAAATCCGGCTCCAGTCAACTCTCCGAACGCGAACAGCAGATAAAAGATGCCGTCAAAGCAGGCAGAGTGCACTACGTTGTGTACAGACTCCCTCACTAAAAACAGTTTCTAAGGAAAAAAACAACATCTTTCATCTGAATTAAGAATTCAGTATACTATATTCATGCTTACCAAAATTGTGAGAGTATTGGTCGCATCACTGTCATTCCTTCTCCTTCTGGAAGGATGCGAGCAGCAGACTAATAAATGGACAGTCGTTTCAGGCGACACACTTCAGCTATTTCCGAAAGAGACCAGTCAGGAACAGCAGACCGACGATATATCAGAGACTATTGCAAAATATTCCCCCGAAAGCGGGCTGATATGCGTCCTGTTTGGGTACGGGTTCAACAGCCAGGAATTTTATGACGATGCCATTGAAAAACTCTCCAAACGATACGGGCTGGCGGACAACGGCGGCATCATCCTCCCCGTGTCATTTCCTGACGCCGTAAAAGGAAGGATTTCAAATCTCTACGACATCATAAACGAACGTGACATAAAAGGGATAATCCTGCTGGGTGCCCCCGACGGCACGCACAAAACCCTGGGACGCCTCAAAGATGACTGGAAGGAAGAAGAGGCAACGGGACACGAAGTTCCGTATCCGGTCTTTTCATTCATGCCGCAGGACGACATTTTGGGACAGGAATCAAACTGCGATTTCGTGCTTGAATATGAACAGAACACCGTCCTTACGGAAGAAGACGAAAACATAAACATTATCATCGATGAGACAGCAGAGGAAATAGTCATGAGGGCTGTACGGTACATTGAGGAACTGCCCGCCCCACTGCCCCACGACACAAACCTGCACTCCCATGTACAGGCAATCGTCGGAGAAAAAAAAGTCAGGCGGTACACAGACGGAGAGACGGGATTGCAGTCCATCAACCATTTCATCATTGAGAAGTAGACAGGACACCCTATGAGAGCAGCAATCCAACACCCATCACTCTTAATCGGAACAGAAGAAGCGATTGAAAAACTTGCTCAAAAAGACAATGCGACAGTTCTGGTCGCCGCAGATTCACACGGCGCAATAAATACACTCGAAAGAATACTAAGGGAAAAGGGAAGGCAATGCGATGCCTTCATATTCTGCGGGGACGGCATGAGCGACCTCTGCCGCTGTCTGGAAAAACAGATTGTCGATAAGCATTTCTGCGCGTGCATACCGCCGGTCGTGGCGGTTGTGGAGGGAAACAACGACAGCGACCTGCATCCCATGATAAACCCAGAAATTGAAAAGAATCCAGAGGTCCCCTATTATGTGGAGATAAAAGTGCCGCTTTCCCAGAAGCTGGTAATCTGCGGGCACGTCTTTTTCATAACCCACGGACACCGGTATTCGCTGTACAACGGAACAGAAGGCATGGCAAACGCCGCCATTGAAGCAGGGGCAGAGATTGTTGTCTACGGACACACCCATATTGCGCTAGCGGGACGCTCCCAGACCATACAGATATTCAATCCGGGCAGCTGCGCACGCCCGCGGGGAGGACAGCCCCCCAGCTTTGCCGTACTAAAGGTGAAGAAAGATTCGCCGAAGTTTGACTACACCTTCTTCCGCCTGTTGCCGCGGAAAAGCGAACCGTTCATACCATTAGTTCCGCCGTTATGGTAAATTTTCAGAAAGATCGAATCCCGTTGCATCGTGGCCGGAAAAAACAAGCGTATCCTTGGGAATAATTGTATAAATCCGCTCCAAACTTGCGGACATGACGCTTTCATCACCACCGGGCAGATCCGTCCTGCCCCAGGAATGATAAAACACCGTGTCACCGGACAACAGCACCTTTTCTTTTTCGCTGTACAGGCAACAGCTGCCGGGCGTGTGTCCGGGAGTGTGAAAGACCTTCCACCCGCCCAAAATACGCTCGCCATCATCCAGATAATCAGTCGGTTCTGGAAGATTTGAAACATACGGAAGAAACTCTGTAAACCCCATAGCGCCGAGAGAACGAAGCTGACCGGCTTCACTGTTGCGGCCGACAAGCGGTGCGTCCGCCGGATGGATGTAAATCCTGATGCCGGGGTAACAGGAAACAAGGTGAGGCAGCCCCGCAATGTGGTCGAAATGTCCATGAGTCAGAACAATCGCTTCCGGTTCCAAATGGCGTGACTCCAAAAAGCTGGAAATCACGAATTTGTCACCCGAATAATCACACGCTGCGGGATCGACAAGGAATACTTTCGAGCCTTCAAGCGGCACGATATACGTGTTTACTCCGAAAGGCCCGGTGTTAATTTTGTCTATCAACGGCAAATCAGTATGCGGCGCCAGTGCCGAAATGGGACTTTACCTGTCCGTCATCAGTTGTTTCAGAATACTGGCTCTGTGAAGAACTAGAGTCCCCAGAAGAAACGGAGGAAGTTCTGACCTCGCTGTCAACCACTACCGGTTCAGCTACAGGAGTTGCATTTGTCTCTTCTGAAAGCACCTGCTGCCGCTCCGGCTCGGAAGCTGCAACAGCCGGCTCGGATTCATCTTCGCCTTCTTCACGCCGTCTGGAGATATTGACGGCAAGCTTGCGGCCCCGGTAGTCATAGCCGTTGAGAGCGTTGATAACCTTGTCGCAATCTTCCTTGAAAAGCTGAATGAATGAATAATTGGTCAAAACGCGGATGTCTCCGATCCGTTCGCGGTCAAGGCCTGCAACGCTGACGATGAGGCCGACCAAGTCACGCGGGAATACGCGGCGGTTGCGTCCAATACCGATAAAAATAGTCTCTGCCATGCTCGGATCTATCTGAACGCGCGGCGGGCGCTCGGTTCTTTCTGTTCTCTCTGCTCTTTCGCTCCGTTCCTGGCGCTCAGGGCGCTCGCTTCTTTCTGCACGGACAGGTCTTTCCCTCTGCTCAAAACGGGACTGACGTTCTTCGCTGCGCTCATGGCGGTTGTCAAAGCGGGACGGTCTTTCATGGTTGTAGCGGGAACGGCTGGACAGAGCCTGTTTTACAAGCCACGCCGCAACATATTTTCTGCGGGAAAAAGGAACGCTCTGCTTGTACAACTTCTTTATGGCGTTAAAATCCTGAACATCCTGTTCGCTCGCCTTCTCAACACTTGCAACAGCGTCCTTCAAAAATGAAACAATCTGCTCTTCTGTCGGAGCAACATCTTTTGAATACATAAAAATTCTCCTGTAGACCGTGCTTACACGGTTTTTAGTACGTCTAAAAGATAGCCAGAACCTAAAGAATCAAAGCCGTGACGTACAAGCAGCGGCTGCATTGCGTCTGGAACTATCAGATTTGAAATCAAAATCCATCTGATTCCGCGTTCTTTACAATCAGCAAAGGTCTTTGACATCAGTTCATCACCAATGCCGAGACCGCGGAAATCCTGCCTTACAAAGAAATCAGTCACCGCGACTGTTTTAACGGCAGAGGACGGGCAAAACGACAGTAAAAGACAGCCGGTAAAATCATCCGACTGAGAACGGCAAATAAAGCCCATTTTTTCATCATCAGATGAAAGGGCGGACTGTCTCAGCCACAGGGCTTCCACAGCATGCCCCAACTCCAAAGGAAACTGCCTTTCATACTCTTTTGCCACTTCTTCACGAGTGCGGGAAACATCATCCCTGTCCTTTTCGGGATTAAATGCACTAAAAATAAAATCATCGAGAACCAAGTCCTCAAGCCCGTCGGGAATAAGTTCCTCTTCAGCGGCAAGCTTTTCCAGTCCCCACGACTCCCGCAGCGTGTTGTACCACTCCATCAAGCGTTTTCGCATCTCCACATCTTTAAAAAAACGGAACCTGCGCTCAACCTCGGGGTACTGTTTTATTACATCCTTAAATTTCCGGAACACCCCCCTTCCGCCACTCAGAACACGCTTTAAATCCTCGCGTGCCAAGGGCGAATGCAACCCGTCGGTAAACGAGCGCAGAAGCTCGAAGCCATCCGCACTGGACCAGACGGGAAGTACATAATACCTGTCATCATCCACTCTCACAGAATCAAGGGGAACAACCTTGTTTTCGACGGAATCCAAAACGCTTACACCGTTCTGATTTTCCATAGCGAATACTATTGAGTCAGCTAACGTATCTGTGAGAGCAAACTGCATGTTTTTACGCTTTCTCCAAGTCGGAGCGCTTGGTTATGACGCGGCTGATGAGACCGTATGACACCGCTTCATCTGCCACGAGCCAGTAGTCGCGGTCAGTGTCTTTGGTCACTTTATCGAGCGGGGTGCCTGTTTCCTCGGCAATGATTTCATTGATTTTAGCCTTAGTCTTGGCAATCTCGGCTGCATGAATTTCAATATCGGTGGCAACACCTTTCATGCCGCTTGAAGGCTGATGAATAAGATAATGGCTGTGGGGCATTCCCAGTCTGCGCTCTTTCGGAGCAGCAAGCAGGATAAGAGCAGCCGCACTTGCAATGAGCCCCATACCGACAGTATAAACAGGAGCGTTGACGAAACGAATTGCATCAAAAATAGCGAACCCTGCGTCTACATCTCCCCCGGGTGAATCAATGTAGATATAAATAGGCTTGTCGCCGTCTGCTTCCAAAATCAAAAGCTGCCGTATAATCTTCTCTGCATTATCCTCGTTGATTTCACCGCTTAAAAGAATTTGTCTTGTTTTAAGGAATTTTTCAGCAAGAGGATCAGGTGACTCGCTCTTCTTCTTGTTCTCGTCTTCTTCCTCTTCATCAAGATAAATTTTGCTTACGTTCATCTTCTAAGATGTCTCCCAAACACTGAAATATTTCTTATATATTACAGAAAAACCCGCAAGGTGTCCACAAAAAGAGTTCACGCCATGAGTTTTTTCTTGCCCCATTCGGGGATAAGGCGCGCCGGATCACGTGCGGTGAGCAGCTTGGCAAACAGCCCTGCGGACTGCGGGAACACCTGGCTCAAAATGATTTTTTCATCAGGTGAAAAACTTCCGAGGACGAAGTCTGCCACGTTTCCGTTGGCAGGCTTGCCTACTCCGAAGCGCAGTCGCCAGAAATCCGCCGTCCCCAGCACAGCCTTGGTAGAGCGGAGCCCGTTATGACCGCCCAGACCGCCCGACCATTTGAAGCTCACCGTCCCCAACGGCAGCTCAATCTCGTCGTGCACGACGAGAACATCAGACGGAGGAATCTTAAAGAACCGGGCTGCTTCACCGATGGCATCGCCGCTCAAATTCATGTATGTCAGGGGTTTCATAAAATACACCTTTGCCGGTGCATCAGCAGGAATGGGAAGAGAACCGTCATCACGAGGCTTCAAGAGTCCGCAGTCTTTGAACCAGAGAGCCAGCTCTGAAAAATCCACCGCACAGAAATCGCTTTTGTATTTGTTGCTCCATGAAATGCGGCCGGAAAAAGGCAGGCTTTCTTCAAACAGCCAGGCGGTGTTGTGCCGCGTCCCGCTGTATTCCCGCCCGTAGTTGCCTAAAAACGCTACAAGTTGAATCATGGCGGAAAGTATAGCACAAAAAAACGCTTTGCTCTACAGAACGGAATTTTACCCGCAGGACATAAAAAAAGCCTATTCTTTCGAATAGGCTTCGGAGACGGGAGCTACGGGGCTCGAACCCGTGATCTCCGGCGTGACAGGCCAGCGCGATAACCAACTTCGCTAAGCCCCCTTAAGTATTTTGTATTATAGTGAAAGCGAATATTTTAATCAAGTACCTATGCATTCTTCAGCATTCAAAATTTCTTCTTCCGTGATGTCAAGGTCTTTCCAAGTCGGGACTGAGATTCAACAATAGGTCAAGATCAGTTCCGGCAGCTTCATAAACTCGTCCAGCATCCCTACGTACTGGTGGTCGGCCTTTTCTTCAATAAACAGGCGCAGCCTGCCGCACTCCATCTGGGGCTTAAGGTACCTTCGGATTATGTCCAGCTTACGTGCGGACGGAAGGGACGACGGTCGTCATCGTCACGCACGACCCCCGCATCGGAAGCATCACCAACCGATGCATCCACATACTGGACGGGAGCATCAAGAGCGAC
>CADBRT010000198.1 GCA_902797055.1 uncultured Spirochaetaceae bacterium | reverse complement strand
TGAAGAAACGGCTTCTGAAGAAATTGTTTCCGACGAAACTTCAGAGACAGAAACAGCAGAGAATGAATCTTCTTCTGAAGAATCTTCTTCTGAAGAATCGGCTTCAGAAGATACGGCTGGCACTGGAAGTGAAGAAACAAAAGCTGAAGAAAAGCCGAAGAAAAAGCCGCTGGTGGATCCTGAGGTCGGTAAGCGTATTCTTGATTTTATCGACAAAGGGGTTGAGGCTTCCAAGAAGGGAATTCATACTGCAAGCGTCGCAATCAACAAATTCGGCGATAAATCCGTCACTCATATTGAACTGGCGCAGCTGAAGGTTCGTCTCGAAAGGGAGTATACGGCATTCGGCAAGACTGTGTATGCTTCGCTTAAAGACTCAGAGGATACCTCTGTTGACTTTGCTCAGGAAGATATAGCAGGTTTTGTAACGACAATCGGTACGCTGCTTGCAAACATACAGAAAAAGGAAGACGCTTTGAAGGCGGCGGATGCCCCGGCTCCTGCTGCAGGTGAAGAAACTTCGCCGGAAGGTGAAACTTCTGACGGGGAGTAATAGGTTTTCTAAAGAAAAGGGCTGTCCGTTCTTTTTGGGCAGCCCTCTTTTTTATATCCACGTGTTCAGCGTTTCCCATTTCTTGTCGCGCGAGCGTTCTATGCTGGCAATATCCTCCGTTGTGAGGTGGCGAAACCGTGCCTGTTTTTTCAGATATTCAGCCACCGGTGTAAAACGTTTGGGCTTGTAGTTTAGCTTGAATGTTCCGTTTTCGTATTCCGCCAGATACCACAGTCCGCTTTCAACGACTTCTTTTGCAATCATCACCGTCTGGTCGGTGGCGATTCCCCAGCCGGTGGGGCAGGGAGAAATGATATGGATGAACTTTGTGCCCCGTATGTTCTTCGCCTTTTCCACTTTGTTTATGAAATCGGGGATATTTCCTATGGACGCTGTCGCCGCATACGGAATGTCATGAGCCGCAACAATTTCGAACATATTCTTTTTGGGACGGATGTTTCCCCGTATGTTTTTACCTGCCGGTGTTGTTGTTGTCCGCGCGCCGAACGGAGTCAGGCTGGACTTCTGTATGCCGGTGTTCATGTAGGCTTCATTGTCATAGCAAATGTAGAGAATGTCATCATTGCGGTCAATAGCGCCGGAGAGTGCCTGCAGTCCTATGTCAGCTGTTCCTCCGTCGCCTGCAAAGCCGACCGCGTGAAAGTCGTTGATTCCCTTTGCTTTCAGACCTGCCTGAATGCCGGTCAGTACGCTCGCTGTTGCTGCAAACGGCGTTATGATGGCATTGTTCCCAAAGCACAGCTGGGGAAAATTGAATGCAACGGCGCTCATGCAGCATGCGGGGACGGCGGCTATGGCGTTTTGTCCCAACACTTTTAATGCCATTCTGACGGCAAGACTTCCTCCGCAGCCAGCGCAGGCTTTATGGCCGTAAAAATATTCTTCTTCTGATACGTTCCGCGCGTTTAAGCTCATTGAATGCCTCCGTCAATTCCAAGAAAGCGGATTTTTCCGTCAGGGGAATGCAGGTCATCGAATATCTGTTCGATTTCCGCTTCTGAAATGTTTTTTCCTCCCAGACCGCCGATGTAGTTCTGCGTTTCAATGGCGACTCCGCCTTCGTGAAGGGCGGAATTGACATTGGTAAAGACTGTTCCTTCGTTGCCGAATGATATGTCTTTTTCGAGTACTGCAACTGCATGGGCATGACTGAGCGCCGCTGTCAGTTCTTCCTTTGGAAACGGGCGCATGTATCGGATTTTCAAAAGACCGACCTTTTCTCCTGCGGCGCGTTTCTTGTCTACAACTTGCCTGACAAGTCCGGCGATGCTTCCGAGCGTAACGATGACCCGGTCTGCATCTTCCGTTTTGTACGCTTCAACGAGTCCTGTGTAGGTGCGTCCGAAAATCTCTTTAAAGCGTGCTTCCGCCTCTTTTATGATTTTCTTCGATTCCAGCACGCCCCGGTGCTCTTTATATTTGAAAATATAGTTTTGAGCTGGTCCTGCGCTGAAAGCCAGATTGCGGGGGGTGCTCAAATCCATTTTATTTTCTGTTTCGAACGGGGGCAAAAATGCGTCTGCCTGTTCCTTTGTCGGTACTTCGACAACTTCATAAGTATGCGTCAGGACAAAGCCGTCAAGGTTTGCCATATATGGTGTCTGAACGGCTTTGTGTTCGGCTATGTAGAAACTCATAAGCGCCAGGTCAAGCGCTTCCTGTGCGTTTTCTGCATAGGACTGAATCCAGCCAGAGTCCAGCTGGCTCAGGCTGTCCCGTTGATCACCGTAGATATTCCAAGGAAGGGCAGTGGATCTGTTTGCATTCATCATGACGACGGGGAACCGTCCGCCTGCAACGTAGGGAAGAACTTCCGCCATGTAGAGAAGTCCCTGCGATGAAGTTGCGGTAAATGCTCTCGCTCCTACAGAACTGGCGCCGAGCGCGCATGACAATGCCGAATGCTCGCTTTCAACGTGGATGAACTGGGCGTCAAGGCTTCCGTCTTCCACGAATTCGCTGAGTTTTTCTACGACAACGGTCTGCGGGGTAATGGGGTATGCGGAGATAACGTCGGGACGGGCAAGGCGCACACCGTAGGCGAATGCTTCGTTGCCTGACAAAAATGCTCGTGCCATTATTTTTCTTCCTCCAATGTGATTGCCCCTTTGGCGCAGATTGTTTTGCAAATGCCGCAGCCTTTGCAGAAGTCGTAGTCAACAGCTACTTTTTTTCCTTGTTGTGTTTTATAGATAACTCCGTCGGGGCAGTACAGATAGCACTGCAGACACCCGACGCATTTTTCTTCGTTTATGACGGGGCGGACGGTGCGCCAACCTGAGTTTTTGCTTACCAGAAAGCCTGCTTCATAGCAGGTGGCCTCCGGTATGTCGTCAAACCCAGACGGTTGTCTGTCCCGTAAAAAAGGTTTATACGTGTGCGCCATGAAGCACCTCGTTGTAAGCGGCGTGTATGACCGCGATGTTTTTTTCCTGAAGTTTTGGTGCCATGTTGGAACGTATGGCGTTTTCTATGTCTTCAAGTGATATGCCGTCGTACAAGGCGGCGAATGCGCCAAGCATGGCTGTATTGGTAATAGGGAGATGCAGAATTTCCTCTGCTATAGAAACAGCGTCCACCGTGACAATTCTTTCATCTTCAAACCGCTGCTTTGTGGCAATTACAATCCTTCCGCCGTCCGCAAGCTCTGAAAAAGATTCTGCGGAAAAGAGTGTATCATCGAGAAAGATTAAAAAATCAGCCTTTTCAATTTCACTTCTGTTTCCGATTGGAATCTTGTCCAGTTTTGTGAACGCGCGGATTGGTGCGCCACGGCGTTCAGGACCAAAGGACGGAAAGGCGAGTGCAAAACTGTTTTCGTCTTTCAGCGCATATGCGCTTCCGAGCAGACGGCTGGCGGTAAACGCGCCTTGTCCGCCCCGTCCGTGCCAAAGAATCTGAATCATACCGTGCCTCGTAGTTTTTTAAATTTCGTAGGTAACTTTTCGTTCGTCGATAATTCTCTTTGACTTGTGCTCACTGCGTGTGTTGAGCTCTCCGTCTTTGTGAACAACGACGCTTGCCGGCTTTACACCGATTCTACCCTTGAGTGCCGCGCTCACTTCAGCTGCGACTTCTTCATCTGATTTTTCTACACCTGTTCCCTTTTCGACTTCTACGGAATAGCGGCAGGTGAAATCCTTGTCGAATATGCGGATCAAGTATTCACCGGTGACATCCTTCTGTTCGCGGATGACGGCTTCAATATCGCTCGGGAAGACATTAACTGCGCTGACAATAAACATATCGTCTTTGCGGCCAAGAACGTGAATTCTTCCGTGTGTGCGTCCACACTTGCACGGTGTCTGGTCAATGCGACCGATGTCCCCTGTTCTGAAGCGGATGAGCGGACGTGCGTGCTTTCTAAGCGTTGTAAAGACGAGTTCTCCCGTTGAACCCGGTGGGAGTACTTCTCCTGTGTGCAAGTCGATTGTTTCGACGAGAATATGATTTTCTGCGATGTGAAGTCCGTCGTGATATTCGCACTGTGCGGCGCAGGCTCCGAAAATATCGCTCAGTCCGTAGAAGTCATATACCTCCGCTCCCCACAGCTCTTCAATTGCTTTGCGGGTGGAATCAATGGATCCTCCCAACTCTCCTGCAACGATAATCTTTTTGATGTTGAAGTCTTTCTTTGGATCGTAACCTGCTTTCTTTGCCTTTTCTCCGAGCTGCCAGGCGTAGCTTGGGCTTGTCCAGATAATTGTCGGCTTGTAGGTTTTCAGGACGAATAAAAGGCGTTCGCTAGGGAGTGTTCCGCCCCAGATACACAGTGCTCCGAGATTCTGTGCGCCGATTACATCTGGACCCCCGACGTACAGACTGAAGTTGAGGGCATGTACATAGCGGTCACTTGGTCTCATTCCGACCTGCCAGAACCAGCGGCTTTCTGTTTCCTGGAATTCGTCAAAATCTTTCTTTGTAAACGGACTGACTGTCGGAACTCCTGTAGAACCTGATGATGTTGAGATGAACACGACATCTTCTTCCGGTACAGCGCACAATTCTCCGAGGAAGGAACCGACTCCCTGTGTATCGCGCTGTGTTTTTTTGTTGATGAACGGGAATTTCTCAATGTCTTTGAGTGTCTTGATGTCTGAAGGTTTTACACCTGCTTCATCGAAAGACCGTTTGTAATACGGTGCGTTGTCGTAAGCGAACTGTACAATTTCCTTCAAGTCTTCCAATTGTTTTGCTTCAAGTTTTTCACGCGGAAGCGTTTCCAGTTCTTCATCCCAATATTTATTGTTTACGTCTCTTTTTGTGACTGCCATAATAGTTGGCCTCCTGATATAAAAATGTGATTTGGTTTTTTATTCCCTAGGTTGAAAACAGAATATAAAAAAACAAAAACTTGTGCTAATACAAGTTTTATATCGTGAGTTATAGCTAAAACTTATATGTTGTATAGAAAAGTGTTGTCCTGCTGTATTAAAAGAATCATGGGGCTGTCTAAGAAGTTTGCACTCTAGCGTCATTCCGAACGCTACGGCACAACCGAACGCACCTGCTACGG
>CADBRT010000197.1 GCA_902797055.1 uncultured Spirochaetaceae bacterium | reverse complement strand
GGCAAACAGTCCGGCACGAATGCTTTTGCAAGTGCACGACGAGCTGATATTTGAATGTCCCGATGATAAAACGGTGCTGGACGAAAACATACGGATCATCCGCACAAAAATGGAAAACGCAGTCAGCCTCAAGGTTCCGCTCAGGGTGAGTATAGAAAGCGGCAAAAACTGGGGAACCTTCCACTGATGGTGCTGTGTGTTACCGGACCGATGGCTGCCGGAAAAAACGAAGCGTCCCTCATACTGGAAAGCAAAGGATTCGCTACACTCGACGCTGACGCAACCGGGCATACCGCTGTCGAAAACGCAAAAGAGCAGATTATGAAGGCGTTCGGTTCACTGGCAGCCCAAAAAGGACTCAACCTTCTGCTTGATGACGGGAGGATAAACAGGCGGGCTGTCGGACAGCTGATATTCGGCAACAAAGATTTGGTGGCAAAGCAGGAGTCCATCGTCTACCCGGAAATCAACAGGCTATTCGATGAATTTTTAGACGCAAACAAAGACAAAGACTGTGTTCTCAATGCCGCGGTGCTGTATAAAGTACCGGCAATCAAAAAAATGGACCACATACTCTTTGTCGACGCACCGTTCCTCTGCCGTTTGTACCGTGCACACAAACGAGACCACATGAAACTGTCTTCCATACTTTCCCGCTTTAATTCCCAAAAAGGGCTTTTCTCTAAATATAAAAAATCATCTGCCGATATAAAGAGAGTATGGAACATCGGCACAAGGGAACAGCTGGAACGCAAAATTGACGCGTTGCTTGCTGTGTGGCGATGGGAGGGGAAAAGCTATGGATAATAAGAAGATTTTGTGGATTACAATGTCAGCGGGGGTGTTCCTGCTCGTTGTATTTGGAACAGCAACCGCTGTCTTTGCCTCCGCATCAAAGAAAAATGTAAGCGCAGTAACATTGAAAAATACAGATGCCATATGGGTTGCCCCGTCTGCAAACAAACCCTATGTGGACAAAACCCCAGAGGTTGCAGGGACACCTGCTGCTGACAACGGTATAGACAGCATTAGCGGCACATATACACCGAACGCTTCATCTGCTGTAGCTGCAACAGGAACGAAGCCTGCCACAGGAAAAACAGCAGATACAATCAAAACGGATTCAACAACAATCAATTTGACAAATTCCGGCAGTGCAAACAGCAATGGCGTAACAGTGATTGCTCAGGGACCAACAAATATCTACGGTACAAACGGTGAAATCACGCTGAATATGCTCAAAGGAGATTCATCAAATGCAATTGCGTCTGTAACTCCGCAGAATTCGAAAACAGAACAAGAAATAAAAGAAACTCAGAATAAAAAGCGCGTAGAGGAGACCTCCAGCCAAAAGCCAAAGGCTTCTGCCACACCAGCAGCTTCAAAGCCTGCTCCTGCTACAACTCCGAAAAATCAAAATACTGATACCCCCAAAACAACAACACCGAAGCCCACCACTGCAACAACTGCAGTTCAGCACTGGTATTGGATTCAGGTAGGTTCATACAAGGAGCAGAACAACGCAAACAATGCCCGTTCTGTTCTCGAAGACAACGGCTTGCCTTGTGAAGTCTTTACCTATGATGCGAAAGACGGCAGTCAATACTACCGAGTGCGTGTCGGTCCGTACGGAACAAAGACAGAAGCAGAACATATTCAGAAGAAGATTCAGACTGTCGCCATGTTCGCAAAATCAACAACGACAATCTTTGACTCTGGTGCAAAGGCACACTGATGAAAAAAACAAATGCAATGAGGATTCTGGAAGACGCTAAGATCGCCTTCCAGACCTGTTCCTATGATGATGACGGGGAGCATGAGCTCGAACGAGGTGCGGCAGAGGTTTTAGCCGCAAAGTTGGGCATTTCCCCTGATTCCGTTTTTAAAACCATTGTCATGCGCACAGACACAAAAGAAGTAGTTGTATTCTGTCAAAGCGCAAACCACGAAATCAATCTAAAGAAAGCACGCCAGGCAGCTGGTGCAAAAGAAGTATCCCCGGTAAAGCCTGCTGAGCTCCAAGCGTTGACGGGCTATATCAGAGGAGGTTGTTCTCCAATCGGGATGAGGCGGAAATTCAGAACCTTTATCGACAGTTCTGTTATGTCACAGGAAAAGGTGTACATAAGTGCAGGCATGCGGGGCGAACAGATTGCCCTATCACCGGCAGATTTGGTGCGCATAACAGATGCTACTGTAACAGACTTGGTACTGGAAGAATCCAAATAAATCAGCAATCATCAACCGCTTTCGGTATACTATTTCCACGAAAAAAGGGGCTGTCCGTTCTTTTTGGACAGCCCCTTTCCTTTTTATGATCTACGGTTACTGATTGATCTTATAGCGTCCTGTACTTATGGTGTGACCGTCATTATACACATCAAACCAGAAGGTCTTTTCCTTTGAAGTATCAAGCGCTTTGTAGAATTCTTCCACGCTTGAAACCTTCTTATCATTGACAGCGGTTATGATGTCACCATTTTGAAGCCGAAGTGCGGCAGCAGGTGACTTAGATTGAATGTTCGTTACAATGACACCCTTCACCTTGTTGTCGATATTTCCACGCTTTCTGATTTCATCAGTAATCGGAGAGGCTATGAAACCTGGCCAGATTTTTGAATTATCTGAGGTAACGTCCTTGTTGCGTTCTTCAATCTTCACAGAAAGAGAAACTTTTTCCTTCCCCCTCAGGACGACGAACTGCGCAACCTCTCCAGCTTTTAGGTTTCCAACTTCACGGACGAGTTGGTCAACACTCTTTACATCCCTGCCATTGAGAGCAATGATGAAGTCTCCAGCCTGCATTCCGCTCTTAAGCGCTGGGCTGTTGATGAAAATTTCGGCAGCGAATGCTCCGGTCTGCTTTACATCTAGTCCCAAATCCTTCTTGTATTCCTCAGACGGCTCAACGAGGCTTACACCGAGCCAACCGTAGGAAATCTTTCCGTTCTTTATGAACTGATCGATTGAAGTCTTGATATTGTTGATAGGGATAGAGAAGCCAAGCCCCTGGCTGCCTCCGGACTGGGAAGCAATCCACGTATTGATTCCAATGACTTCACCGTTGAGGTTCACCAGCGGTCCACCGGAGTTGCCCTGGTTGATTGCGGCATCGGTCTGAATGAAGTCGCTGATAGAACCGATCTGTCCGCCGCTGCGGCCTGTTGCACTGACAATGCCCTGAGTAACAGAGGCAAAATATCCAAGCGGGCTGCCGAGTGCAAGGACGATATCTCCCTGCTGCACTTCATCGCTGTCACCGAGAGAAGCGACGGTGATATTGGAATCATCTGATTGGAATGAAACAAGCGCAATGTCAATCCGCTCATCTGCGCCGACCAGTTTGCCTTCAAATTCCCTGTCATCGTTGAGTTTTATCTTTATGGAAGTCGCATTACCCGCAACATGGTTATTAGTAAGGACGTAGACGGTCTTACCTGTCTTGCGGACGATTACACCGCTTCCGAGGGCACTTTGTGAATATTCCCTCATGTTGTCATCATCCTTATTGTTTTTGTCGGGGGCATCATCATCTTCATCACCAAACCCGAACCCGAAGAACGGAATCAGATCTTTAAAAGGATTGTATGCCCTGACTTTTGTTGTTTCCGTTACATCAACCTCGACAACGGCAGGCAGGACATTAGAGCTGATAGAGCGGAAGACATCCTGAAGAGACTGTGCCACCGCAAGGGAATCTGTTGAAGGCAAGCCTGTTTTTGAAGTCTTTCTGGATTCTGCAAACGCTACATTTGCAGAACCATTATTTGCCTTGCAGGAAAACGCAAGAATTCCAAAGGAAACAGCGGCCACCGCTGCCGCACCGATTATCTTTGACGTTACATTTTTCATTGGTGTACAAAACCTCCATTTCGTCAGATAGTTGTTTCAGACATATATTTAAGAGGAACTTCCAAAACAAAACATGCATTTGAAAGCTCCTCTCTATAAAAATATAATCATTTAGGAGAAAGCGTGTTACTGATATTTTAAGAAAATATTGTTATTCGGACAGAACGAGAACTTCGTCCGACAATTTCATCCCTTCAACTGAAGCAGAACACAGCCGTGAGGAGGAAGCTTCATTCCAATCAGAGCATCCCCGTTCAGAGGGAAGAGATCTTCTTTCTTCCACAAATCCCTCACAGCGTAGATTGCAGACGGATTCACACCGGAGACAGCAGACAGCTTTACAGCAACTTCCTCAGCTTCGTCGCTGAGATTAAAAAGTGCAATGTTTATCTGCATGCCTTTTGCAGGACATCCACCGCTATAGCTCGCCCACACGCACTGACGCTCATCCCTCATAACCTGATATGCGCCGGAAGAAAACCGCTGCAACCAGAGCACTTCCCTGTTGGTCAAAAGCGATTTTGTAAAGGAATCAAGTTGAGGGAGGTCTGTTCCAATCATAAGCGGGCTTCGGAACATGCACCACAGCGTCATCATAGTACGCTGTTCGTCAGGAGACAGACCTGTCATCCGTTCCTTGCCGAAGCCTTTTGCAAGTACGCCCAGCGGAAGCATATCACAATCCGGCCAATTGCCGCCGCCGACGTGTTTCTGCCACACCTCACACCGTTCGAACATAGCCTTCAAAAGCGGCCAGGTGTCCCAGAAATCATCGGTAATGCGCCACATATTGGCGAATGTCTCCAAATGCCATGCCTTTTCCACGACTGCAGGTCCCGGACTTAAGGAAAGCACCATCGGCCTGCCGCAGTACTCGATGGCATGGGCAATGAGTTCTATTTCTTTTTCCGCAGAATACGGGTTCTGCGGATACATATTCGTATTGCAGATGTCATCAACCTTCACATAATCCACGCCCCATTCAGCATACAATGCAAACAGACTGTCATAGTATTCTGCAGCACCTTTTTTTGACGCATCGACGCCGTACATATCACCATTCCAACGGCTTATGCTGAAGGGATTTGCAATCATATCGGCCGTTATGTCGGTTCCAAGGATTTTCGTATGGGTATGAGCACAGATTCTGGGAATTCCCCTCATAATGTGAATGCCGAATTTAAGCCCCAACGAGTGGATATAGTCCGCAAGCGGCTTGAACCCCTTGCCGCCAGTACTGGACGGGAAGCGGTTTGGAGCAGGAATCTGTCTGGACCATTCATCTATGCAGAAATGACTGAACGGGATGTACTGCACGTTTGGATTCAGTTTGCCAGCATCAGGATCAGACCACTGGATATCGACGACGATATATTCCCAACCGTATTCCTTCAGGTTTAGAGCCATGTAATCGGCATTCGCCCTGACCTGCTCCTCCGTAACCATAGTGTTGTAGTAATCATAGGAATTCCAGCCCATAGGCGGAACAGGGGCAACATCATTTTTTGAATACATTATTTCCTCTTAAAACGAAAAACGGGCGCCATGAGTATTTGTCTCACGCGCCCGCCACACATATCTACCGGAAAACGCTTACTCTGCAGCTGCTTTCTGGAACTTGATTGTAGTAATGTAATCCCAATTCGTCCAATCAGGATTGATAGTCATATTGAGGTCTGCTTCGAGATTTGCAGGCTTTACAAACTTATACTTTCTGTGGGTGTTCTTTCCGGTAAACTGGATGGAAACACCTGCCTCATCACCGGTATCCTGCAAAGAAACGCGGAAATTTTCCACATTGTCATCCGTGAAGGTGTACACATGGGCTCCAGTACTGTGATAAGTGAGAACTATCGTGCCGTCCGCTTTGAAAGTCCAGTCAGCATCATACTTTTCATCGTACCATGTTCCTCTGACTGTTGCGACATCAAATGCAAATGCTCCAATAACGGAAACTGCTACAGCTGCGATTAACGCAAGAACCTTTTTCATAGAATCTCCTTGAAAATGAACTGATGAAAGTTTCCACAACGCAACAGAAACTTCCAACATTTCTTCATTATAAATCTGTTTAAAAAATTTGTAAAACGTTTTCTTAAACAATTTTTCCGCCATGAAACTACGAATGAGATTCAAAGAAAACTTTGAAAATCCTGTTCTGTATTCTTTTTTTCTAACAAAGCCTGTTCATGAGCGGCGAGCGTTTCTTTCAGAGCCGCATCATACCCTGTCAACGCTGCAAAGGGCAGAAAAATCTTTGCCCTTTGGTTCAGCGACATCCTGCTTTGCAGGCCTGTTCTGGGCCACTCCATATCTATGATGTCATCGAAACGGCTCACGCCTTATGTCCTCCAATCTGCTTGTTGCGTTCCCTCGTCATAGCGCCTTCTTCAAGGTTCATTCCCTTGAGCAAGGCGTTTTTGCCGAATTTTTTCATAATCGCGAGACGGGTCTCTTGAAGCTTTGTTTCCCTTTCATCGACACACTCGGCATCAAACAGCGTTGCCTGACGATGACTCAGAGGAATAATATCATTTGCCGTAAGATTCAGCCTCCGTACGAGAAGATTGGAATCAACGATTCGTTCAAACAGAGAGACGAATCCGGCAACGATAGACTCTGAAGAAGACGTTTCCGCCCCCAAACTGATAGTGCCATGGACCGGCTTCGGAACTGACCTTCCATAAAAATCGGTTACAATCTCTCCGCCGTAATCCCCGCTGTCAAGACTTTCAATATCATAGCAAACTTGAAGTGTCAGGGACGATGTCACCAGTTTTTTTTCAAATAAATCGAGGGCAAGCAGTTCCGCCATCTCCCGGACAATCAGTTTTGCTTTTTCATATGGATACGGGCTTTGCAAAACCTGCCCGCTGCCAAGACAACGGGCATCTGATTTATAGTTTTTTATCTCTTTCATGCCGACCGGTTCATATCCCCACGCATGATCTATCAGGATTTCCGCATCAATACCGAACTCTTTATACAGAAGGGCTTCATTTTTCAGCGACATTCTGGCAATATCGCCCATCGTAAACATCAGATTCTTTTCAAGCCTGCGGGCTACACCTTTCCCGACCCGCCAGAAATCAGTCAGAGGCTTGTGCTCCCACAGCATCTTCCGGTATGTCATGACATCGAGCTCCGCTATGCGCACGCCGTTTTCGTCCGCCGGAATATGCTTTGCAACGATATCCATCGCAATCTTGCAAAGGTAGAGATTCGGAGCAATTCCCGCTGTCGCAGTGATTCCCGTCTGAAAAAGTATCTCATTGATTACTTTTACCGTTAAATCCCGCGCAGTTGTTTTGTACAGAGGCAGATATGAAGTCACATCGACAAACACTTCATCGATTGAATAGACATGGATGTCATCGGGAGAAAAATAGTTCAGATAGATGTTGTAGATTTGCGAAGAGTACGCTATGTACAGAGCCATGCGGGGCACCGCTGTTATGTACTCCAGCTCCCTGCCAGTCTGGCGCTTTACATTCCGGGCAAGAGCTTCCACCTCAAAAAGACGACAGCGGCCGGGAAGTCCGTATGCTTTCAAAGCGGGAGACACGGCAAGGCAGATGGTTTTGCTTGACCGGCTTGCATCCGCCACGACAAGTTTCGCAGTCAGCGGATTCAAACCGCGTTCCCTGCATTCCACCGATGCATAAAACGACTTTAAATCAATGGCTATATAGGTGCGGTTGGCTTGATTCATCGGCTGAAGTCAGTTTTTAAAAACATCACCTTTCGTCATCATCCGCCTGACGGTTTCAATTATATGGGACACCAATTTCTCCTTTTTACGAAGTTTCATGCCCGTTCCTTTATCAAGACCATACTGAAAAATGATGTCCTTCAGCTGTTTTTCTTCCATAGAAAAACCGGAAACATTCTTTTGCAGCGTTCGTTCAAGGTTGAAATTATGTTTTCCCTTTACAGCATCATCAAACAAGGTTGCAAGGGTAAAACCATTGTCGTTCAGTTCTCGCCAACGCTCATCGCCGATGAGCATTACAGTGCAGTTTGTCTGGGGATCCAAATCAATGACAAGAACTTTTTTCTTGTATTCCCCTGCCAAAAATTCAGCAGTTCCCACCGTCGTAGTTGTTTTTGCAACTCCGCCTTTTAAATTGATGAATGATAGTATCTTTGCACCCATGTTTTTCCACGTGTCATACAGAGCTGTGTTTTGACAACCTCTTTCCCCTATTTAACCACAAAATCAAAATGTTGTCGCGTACTGACACCGGCATTCTTAAAATCAGAGTTAAGGATGTCCACTTCCAAAGGGGTGATTTACTTCTGTTCCTGACAGTCCAGTACAATAATTTAAAAACAAAAAACCTGACTGCCAAAGCAATCAGGTTTTTACGGTCCCTACGGGAGTTGAACCCATCTTTAAAGATTGAGAATCTTTCGTCCTAGCCGATAGACGAAGGGACCCTGTGCAAACAGAATAAGATACAATATCTTTCAACTGCCACAAGGATTCAATCACTGAGCAACCCAGTGAACAAACTTGCAGGATAAAAAAACTGGCTTCCGCCAGTTTTATAGTTCCCCAAGGAGGATTCGAACCCCCACAGTCAGAACCAGAATCTGAAGTGCTACCATTACACAATCGGGGAATGCAATGTGATGATGATAATATAGTGCATCGAAAAAAATGTCAAGTACTTT
>CADBRT010000196.1 GCA_902797055.1 uncultured Spirochaetaceae bacterium | reverse complement strand
TGTCCACCTGCACCTATGAATATAACGATGCGCGCTATGTGGTCTTCGGCAAGCTGACGCCGACAAGATAAACCGGCAAACGATCCTGTTAATGCCCAATTTGGTCTGAAACAAGACAATTTGGTTTGAAATATTCACATCCTGTTCACAAACACTAAGTCCAATTTAGTTTGAAATATGACATATTTTGTTCATGCTTTTTGCTCAATCTAATGTCCAATTTAGTATGAAACAAGACACTGAAACCCCAGCTCATTTTGAGCTGGGGTTTCAGTATTATACAAAATGTAATCATCCAGATGGTTGTTGAGCATCTTCTGGACTATGTTTCTCTTGTTCAATCATTTGCTTGATCGAACGTTCTGCTACTACATTGAGTATCATATCACGTCAATCTACATAATCACAGTGTTATTAGTGAAGCTCTGTTTTCATGAACCATCCTTCTCCTATGGATATAGAAGAAGGATGGCACGGTTCTCTTGTTACTTGACACCATTTGCAAAGGATGATTTCCAAACGGAAAAGAGCTTTGCTGTTTCTGCTTCGCAGCCGGGAACGCTCAGATCGAAAAAGCCTTTGCCGTCACTGTGAAAAGCAAGATCAAGCTCATAATCAAATTTATTTGTTTTTGCGTTGTATCGGAGGATCGACACGTCAAAATTTAGCTGTTTTGTGTACATGCCCGAGAAAAGTACATCTGTGGGACCGAGACAGTCCGCATCAACGAGCAGTGAGTATTTATGGATTCCCGGCTCAAAAGCAGCGCGTCCAACTCGAGTAAACAGAATCGGAAGGATATCCTGGAACTGCAGCGTATCTTGGGGCTGATATTCCTTGTTATACAAGTCAAGTACCCAAACCTTTTTTTCATATGCACAGCAAATATCAAAGCCTTGAAGCAGTTCAGATTGCGGAGGAAGCTCACATAAACGGACAGGGAGTCCCTGAGAATAGATTAAGGATACCATTTTTCCTGCAAAATCTTGTTTTTCTTCCGCCCTCTTTACGCGTCTTGAAGGTCGTGTATAGAAAAAATTAGACGAAAAATCGTTATTCTGCTCCCTCCGCTTCATCATGTCAGAAGCAGAACGCAGTTCATTTGCCGCCTGGCTATTATCTGTTATTTGGGAAAGATACTCTTCGCCAAGAAACTCGACTAAAATCTCAGAAATATAGTAATTTGTCCGAAAGCTCTGGTTTGCTTCCATTCGGGAAACCGTCATGTCGCTAACGCCAAGCATTCCTGCTAAAGCTCGCTGCGTGAGGCCCTGTTCGATACGACGATTCTTTATAGCTTCTCCAAGCGTCATAATGCCACCCCCAGTTGCAGATGAGTTATTATAGCACTTTTTTTTGACGAAAGCAACAGCACGCTACAAATGTTGCAACATAAAATTAAGTAAAAGGGCACACTCTGTTGCAACATTATTATAATCAACTGTTGACATCAGAATCAACGAATGTTATAATTCAAGTATGAATTGAAGGTTCTATGACAGTGGGAAGGTGGATGTATATGATTCCGTTTTCCCTCGAGCCAATGCCGGACGAACTCCTATACTCATATGTCCAGCGATTGGCTATAGTAAACGGACTGCCCCATCCCCTGTTTGAACTCGCCTGTGCACCGCAGCCAGAGGCCATCGAAGAGTGTAGCACATACAGCCCGAGGCGGGATTCGGCCAACGATTTCGGCGCACTATATGCAAGCTTGGGGCGAGAGCAACCGTTATTGCAGTTTTTTCGGGACACAACCATCTTTCCGGGGCATATGCCAGTCTTGCCAGAGGCGGTACTCTCTGCGTATGTAGGGCGTTGGAGCTACAGTGAGGACTTGACCAGCTTGATTCCGGTGCAAAACTCACTTATCTCCAGGATGAGAATCTGGCTTGAGTGCATAGACGAAGAGTTTTCCCCAGATGGCACTTGGTATCTCCACCGCTCACATCAGATGGTTGACGCAGCAGCCTGCTACATACACGGGTGCCCGTTGCTGGAATACAGTCGACTCAACAAATTCACAGAGCTGTCAGACCATAATCTCTTCCGACCGATGGAAACCGTTTGCCAACAGTACCGTATTCGTAGATCGTTGTGTGGAGAAATGAAAATGAGCAGAAGGCCTTCTTCTAAAACAAAAGCAGCTCGCCGTATGGGAGAAGGCGAAGGCGCCTCTTATATTCCATACGTTAAAGTCCCCGAATTTAATAGTCTTGGAACTGTGTCCGTAATTCGAGATTGGAAAACCGGTCGACCGGTTCACTGCCTTTCTCAGGCAAAAGCGATGTGGTATTACATACTTCGATGGGACGACAATAATATCGATATTCGTGAGCAGTACCCTTTGAAAAGAGAACGAACGAGCAAAATAGCCGAATCACTACACGTTAGGCATCCTGGAAACGAAGAATATCTAATGACGACGGACTTTCTTGTTACTCATACTGATGGATCTCTTCATGCGTATTCAGTAAAGGCTGACAAAAAGCTGTACGAACGCGACCTTCAAAAGCTTTGTATAGAGAAGCTGTACTGGATGCAGGAAGGCGTTCCGTTCCAAATGCTTTTCAAAACCGACTGCAACACTGTATTCGCGGACAATATTCGTCTGGTTACTTTATTTTATGACAAAAGCACTGTGTATGACAGGTATAGCTTGATCAAACATCTTATCGCAACCAAGCAACTTGATGTCAACATCACCAATCGAAAGCTTGACTGCTCCATGCTGGACGATATAGTTGATCATTACCTTGTAAAAAAGCAGCAGAAACATGAAGAGGTGGACATTTATGGGTACCAATAATCAGTTTTCAATTAAGACCGGAGATCTTCTGTATTTTATCAATGACGGTCACAAATTGTCTTCCAAAAAGGTGAACCTGTTGACGCCATTTATGTTCCGGCGACTCTGGCCGTTGACAGAGGAAATCCTTTAATTGAAGCCCTCCCGCCATTCCGTAGTGAAGGTCAGATTGACGCAGTATATACCCGTTCCCTCCTCGGATACGATCGTGATGCCGTGAAGTCTATGTCTTTGTACGCCAAGATAAGCCAAATCAGAGATCTGCGGCGAGTGCGTTTCCCGATGCTCTTTCATGCCCGCTTAGAGCAAGAATTCCACTCCTTGTTGGTTTCGTCCCTTAGAGCGCGTTCGTTTCTCAAATCCAAGAATGACTGCCTTACTGTAACTGTTGGAAACGAAGTGCAGAACACCGATCGTATTCTCATCGGAGAGGATAGTGATTCAACGAGTGCCGGCTTCTCATTGACAGGTTTTTCTGGTTGCGGGAAGAGTGCTGCCATCAGCATTTTGGTCTCCAATTATCCGCAGGTCATTCGACACAGAGATCGTGATGGGAATGTTTTTCACCAGATCACCTACATTGTTGTAAACTGTGTTCCTGGTAACAACTTTAATGCTCTGTATACCGATATTGGGCGTCAGATCGATCGTGCCCTCGGCAATATCAAACCGGTATATCAACTCCTCATCTCAAAGAAAAAGGGCCTTGGGGAAAAAGCTGCAACCGTATGCTCGTTGATCGAACAGTTCTCAATTGGAGTTATTATTTTCGACGAGATTCAGTATATCCGTTTCAATAGTCAAGAGCACGAAAACAGCTTCGACAGTCTTTTGAACATCACAAACAAAACAAAAGTTGGGCTGGTAGCAGTCGGGACAGAAGAAGCCCGGGATAAAATGTTCAAAACGCAGCGTGTTGCCCGGAGACTTGGCAGGAAAATTGATGGGCAAGCATATTGTGAAAACAGAGAGTTCTTTAAATATCTTGTTCAACAATTGTTCCAGTACCAATGGTTTGATGAGCCAATTCCTTTGACGGATGAACTTGTAGATGCATTTTATTCAGTCACCAGAGGTATTGTTGACCAACTGATCAGCACATACATGTATGTTTCTTTAGACTATGTTCAGAAAAAGAAGAAGCCGGTTGTTAACGGAGAATATGTTAAAAGCATTGCAACTAGGTATTATCCGAACATTCTTCGCATTCTCGAAACACTTGACACGCATGAAATTGATGAAAAGCTTCGTTTGTCCAGAAGTCTGGTAGACAAGAAGATTGATGACCTCCTTAATGATTCTGCCATTCAGAACACAGAGGCTGCGCGTCTTATGGCTCATAAAGAGGAGAATGCAAATCGAGACATACAACTCCGAAACATTATAGCTTCCATCAACAGTATTTTTGAATATCCCGCAAGCCAAATTGAAGAAGCATATATCAAAATCATCAAACTGCAATCGGCGGTGGGCGGCGGCCGCTGATGCGGTGACCAACGGCCGCCTGGCGGTCTGTCAGCGGCCGGCTTAACTGGATGCTTT
>CADBRT010000195.1 GCA_902797055.1 uncultured Spirochaetaceae bacterium | reverse complement strand
TCTCCTCTTACCGCCAGTTTCAATCTGGCAACAGTATTCAACGGCAAACAGCATGTAATTGCAAAGGTGAATGATGAAACAGTGTTTGACGGTGTTGTGACTGCCGGAAACAATCTGGAGTTCCCTTTTATGCTGCCGGATGACGGTCTGGTGTCCATAGTGCTTGAACTGCCGGACGCCTGTTCTCCGAAGTCTTTGGGACAAAGCGAGGATTCCCGAATTCTAGCCCTTGCAATACAGAGTTTTGAAATTTCGGATAAATCAATGATAAAAAAAATTGACTGAGCTCAGGAGGAATAATCCGGAATGAAAAAGAAAATAGCGGTCTGTTCTGCACAGGTACCATTCGTAAAAGGAGGTGCTGAATTTTTAACAGAATCTCTTGTTAGGGAATTGAGGACGCGCGGATATGACGTCGAAGATGTTCGGCTGCCGTATAAGTGGTATCCGAACGAGCAGTTGATTAATTCCATGTTTGCATGGAAGCTGCTTGATTTGACGGAAAGCTGCGGACAGAAGATAGACCTTGTTATACCGACAAAATTCCCTTCGTATATGGTCCAGCATCCGAACAAGGTTTTGTGGCTGGTCCATCAGTATCGTCAGATTTACGATCAATTCGGTACTATTTATAGCAATTTAACCGAGAGGGACAGGAAGTTTATAGAACTGGTGAAAAAAGAAGATGCCAAGGCTATAACTGCGTGTAAAGGAATTTATACGATTGCAAACAATGTGACCAACAGACTCAGAAAGTTTAATAATATTGAAGGTGAAACGCTCTACCATCCGCCGATGCTGTACGGAAAATACTATCACGAGTCGTACGGTGACTACGTGCTTTCTGTAGGAAGACTTGATGCTGCCAAGCGGATAGACTTGCTTGTGAACACTGCAAAGTATACGGATAAGAATGTAAAATTTCTTATTGCAGGAAAAGGACCCGAGCGGGAAAATCTTGAGCGTCTTGCAGAATCGGAAGGTGTTTTCGACCGGATAAAGTTCCTCGGATTTGTCGAGGATAACGAACTTCTGAAGTTGTATGCAAATGCACGCTGTGTGTTTTTTGCTCCGTTCGATGAGGATTACGGATATATAACGCTGGAGGCATTTCTTTCAAAAGTACCTGTCGTGACGACAAAAGACTCTGGAGGTGTGCTTGAATTCGTTGAGGACGGCGTAAACGGCTTTGTGAATGAACTGGATCCTAAGCAGCTTGGAAAATCCGTAAACAAACTCTTTGCTTCTGAAAAACTTGCAAATGATTTCGGCGAGAACGGCTACAGCAAGGTCAAGGATATTTCTTGGGATGCCGTTATAGACCGGCTCACGGAGACACTGCGATGAATTACTAGCGTGAGCGAGAAGTATTTTGAGTGCATGCAAATATCCATGCACAAGGCATTTGCCAAAGTTCTTTGACATTTCTATCTTTTGAGCTATTGGAAAGAAAAAACTTCCATGGTATAATTTACTTGATTGGAGGTATGGCTATGGAAAATAAAAGGCTTTCTTCCCTCTACAATTGGTTTGATATGAACCGCGATGAAATTATCAACGGGCATGAGAATGAAAAAGTTCTCCTTTCGGACTATGTTGTGGAAGGGTATTTTAAGGATGAACATGAAGCCCTTATGGCCGCTAAGGCAAAAAAACTGAAACTTGGTGAATTCCTGGTTCAATGGTGCATTCCTAAGAATGAGGAGTATTGGTGTTGCTATAATCCCGAGGTATGCTTTGACTGATTCCAAAGCATTTTCATTTTCCGTTCCTGAAAATCACCGCCATGCAGTCGTACTTGAGGTAAAGCTGGGCTTTTCCATAAACATTGCGGAATTTTCCGGCAGGACTAAGATTGACTTTTCAACACGGGCATTGATTGACACTGGTGCGAATCGCTCCTGCATCAGCAGGAGGCTTGCTTCTGTTTGCCAGCTTGTTCCTGTGAGTTATATGTCAGTACGTTCGGCGCAAGGCATTTCCGAGGCGAACGTATATTCTGCCGACATCAAGCTTCCATCGGAAATCTCTTTCAAGAATGTTCCGGTGATGGAATTTAATGGCGGGAGTGATTTTGATGTCATTCTCGGCATGGACATCCTTTCTCAGGGAGACATCGCAATAACAAACGCAGATGGACAAATGCTGTTTTCAATGCGTGTGCCGCCGGATACTGAACACATAGATTTTACAAAATAACAGGTTTTGTACATCTTTCTGAGGATAAAAATCCCCCTTGGCTTAAAGATAGAAATGTCTCTGGGCTAAAGGGGATTTTTTTATGGACACTGCGATGAATGGACAGGATTTGTTTGAAGCAGTCAGGCATAAGGTTGCTATACAGGCGGAAGCACGGGCAAATACTGGGACTTCTGGAAATGCGACAAAGCCGACGCTGAAGGAAATATGCTTACTCTTCAATGAGCAGGAACCGCAGGGGGAGAAAAAGTGAACGTACAGAATGCTGTGCATAAGCGGATTATGAAAGAGAAAGGCTTGAAAAGGCTGTTTCACCGCATTGTTTTCAAACTCACCAAGCCGTTCCTTATGGGGATAAATGATGTCATGAAGGAAAATGAACGGAGGCTTTTCGGATATGAGGATGAGAAGAATAAAATTGCCCGAAACCAAGCTGATATAGAACGGCTTTTTTATGAAACAAAGGTTCTTGAAGTCATGATTGAAGACGGACTGGATTTGAAACTGTACGAGGAGGAGCAAAATTGAGAGTCGCATATTTCACCCCGCTCAATCCTTTGAAATCAGGCATATCGGACTGGGCGGAGGAACTGCTGCCTGAACTGAAGCGGTTCTTTGAAATTGAACTTTTTGTAGGCGTTAATCCAGGAAAAATTTCTAATAACGCAATAAAGACGCAATTTAAAGTCCATCCGCTTTCCGACTACGATGATGAAAATGTCCGAGCATCTTTCGATGTTGCCCTGTTCCAAGCAGGGAACAATGGGGAAATACATGAGCCTTTAATGAAGGTGTTCATGAAGTACGGCGGGATTCTGGAACTGCACGATGTCGCCATGCATCATTATCTATACAATCGGACCGTAGGTTGTAACAATGTTGACTTATATTTTAAAATACTTGACTACTGTCATGGAAAATATGCAATTGATGAAGCTAAACGAGAATTCGAGGGAAAACGAAAAAGACTGTATAATGAACCGTTGAAGTATTGCGGAACAAAGCATTTCATCGATAGAAGCGATGCCGTTATTGTCCATTCGGATTTTGCCAGGCAGATGGTAAAAGGAATTGCGCCTGATAAAAAAGTTATTGTGATACCACTCCATTGTGCGGAAATCGTTGATGATGCGCACGGACGAAAGCTTGAAGCTAGAAAAGCGTTGGGCATACCTGAAGCCCGGATTGTAATCGCTTCTTTCGGATTTGTGAATTATGAGAAGCGGATTCTACAGGTTATTGAACAGATAAAAAATATCTCTCGACTTACACGGCAGGATTTTAGGTATTACATAGTCGGGCAGAATAATATCCCTGAACTGGAAAGTGTTATAAAAGGGCTTGATATTGCTGACCGTGTTGTCTGCACCGGCAGCGTCAGCCTTGAACTGTTCAAGACGTACATGGTTGCCTCCGACCTTTGCTTCAACCTCCGCTTCCCGACGCAGGGGGAATCTTCTGCAAGCCTCATGAGGTTGCTGGGATACGGCAAGCAGGTTGTGGTGACCGATATCGGCTCATTTCATGATTTCCCAGATGAATATGTCTATAAAGTGAGATACGGCATATATGAAGGTGCTGACATACTCCGTTGCCTTATAAAATTTTTCAAGAATCATAAGAATGACAGGTCTGAAGAAATCTTGTCATATACAAAGGAAAACTTTTCACTGTCTAAAACGGCAGAAAGGTATAAATATGCTCTGTGTGAAGGAAACGACTTTTCTACTTATGAGGATATGCTTGCAGATAGAATAATGGAGTATTATCCCTATCATCAAAGTATACTGAGAAAAATAATGGGGTAAAATATGCAGAAAATAAATGTCGAACAGATAATGGCAGAAATACGAGAGGAAATCAAACAAAAAGGGTACAAGTCCAGCGATTTGAATTTTGACGATATCCCGGTTCTGTCCATTGTCGGAATGAAAAATTCTTATAAAGTTGATTCTTATAAACCTTATAAGGATAAAGGAATGAAGCTCCTGATAAAGAAAATTGTACGAAAAATGGTGTGGGGAAGTTTTTCTCGAAATTTTAAACTGCAAAGAGGTTTTAATGCCAGTACTTTGCAGACTGTCAGTGCTTTAGTGAGTATGATTGAAACAATGCAAAAGCGGATTGACATTCTTGAAGAACAGTTGAACGGGAATCGCTAGCATGCATTTTTTCCATGTCACTCCGTCACTTGCGTTTGGTGATGCGATATCCAATGATATTTTTGCCCTAATCCGTATTGCACGGGAGCGGGGTATTGCATGTGAAATCTTTTCAACAGTCATTGACACACGGTTGCCTTGTGGTACTGCACGGTATGTAAATGATTTCCCCCAAGTGAAGAAGGACGATATTGTTTTTTTTCACCTTTCCACAGGTACCTCCTTGAATGAGTGGATAAAAACGGTGCCGTGCAGGAAAATCATGCTATACCACAACATCACGCCTCCAGAGTTCTTCCACGGCTATTATTTTCAGGCGGAGGAAAACTGCCGGCGCGGGCTTGTTGAGACTCAGAGTTTGCAAACTGTATTTGATATGGTTTTTGCCGTCTCATCCTTCAATAAACAGAATTTAATTGATATGGGCTATGGGGCTGATATAAAAGTCCTGCCTGTTCTTATTCCTTTTTCGGATTATGAAAAAGCACCGAGCGATAGAATAATTAATGCATATTCACAGGACGGATTTACAAATATTTTATTTGTAGGACGGTTGGCGCCAAACAAGTGTCAGCAGGATGTGATAACTGCATTCGATGCGTATCAGCGGAATTTCAATCCAAAATCACGTCTCTTTATAGTAGGCAATCCTTGCCCTGATAGTTATCGCGATGCTCTGATGGAATATACAAGATTGCTTGGAACAGAAAATGTCATTTTTACTGGACATACAAAATTTGATGAAATCCTTGCATATTACCATTTGTGTGATTTGTTCCTGTGTCAGAGCGAGCATGAAGGTTTCTGCGTACCCCTTGTCGAG
>CADBRT010000194.1 GCA_902797055.1 uncultured Spirochaetaceae bacterium | reverse complement strand
GCTTGATTGAATAACAGCTCCCTATTGCTTCATTCAGATATTCCAGGAACAGTTCTGTATTCAGATTGCCTGCACCGCGCCCCATGCGTAAGCGCAAAGGGCAGCAAACGACCGCGAATACCTCAACAAACTGCTGGCGGAATTCGAGCAGGCAGAACCAGCCAGTCGATGAATTCCCGCACAGCACCACTTCCGCCAGGCAAAGACGACACAAAGGCGCATTTCTCGCGGACAGCGGGAACGGCATCACAGGGACAGCCGTTCACACCGCTTAATTCCATTGCAGGCAAATCAGGGATATCATCACCGATATAAACAGTTTCTTCTTTCGTGACATGAAGCTTTTCCTGCAAAGAACGCAGGGCGGAAGCCTTGTCCGTTACGTCCTGCAGAACATGGTCTATTTTAAGTTCTTTAGCCCGTCTGGTCACAATTTCAGATGAACGGCCTGTGATTATTGCCGTCATAATCCCTTGGGAATGCAAAATGTTGTGAATGCCGTATCCGTCGTGGACATTGAACGCCTTGAACACTTCCCCGTCCGCACCCATGTAGATTTTCCCGTCGGTCAGTGTACCGTCCACGTCCATTACGAAAAGCTTTATATAGATAGAAGAAATTTTTTTTATTTCACTACAAGCATTCATTCAAATTTATTCCTTTCCAATCAATTACGCCCAATTAAGCTTTCTAATTCTTCCATAAAAAGAATTATCAGACTCTTTTCTTCGCAATTTTATATTTTTTGGGAAATATGGTTCCAAAGTCCGTATATCCCCTTTGTCATACACAATCGTATCAAGCACTGATATAGTATGTTTGCGAACAATCACGCTTATGTTATATCCATATCGGCGGACAGAAGCCTCAGAGCAGTCGAATCCAGCCAGAATCAGACGGTACAGCAGAAGTCCTGCATTCCAAAGCGAAACATGACCTCCGACTATCGTATTTTTCATAGGAGGAACAGTTATAGCCAATACTCCGTTTTCCTTTAAAAGAGAATGTATTCTTGTTAAAAATCCTTGGACATTCAATTGATGTTCGAGACAGTGAGCACACCAGATGCAATCGAACTGCCGTCCAAATTCTATTGTGTTGAAATCACCAATTATCACCTGCTGTGCAACGGAACTGTCAAAATTCGGAGACCTTCCGTAATCGCATGCTGTAACACTTTTTCCATTGTTAGAAAAAAATTTCGATGCAAGTCCGTTTCCGCACCCCAAATCAAGAACGGTATTAAAATCATAATCCCGCACAAGTTTTTTCATAGCAAGCTCTCCAGAACAATACTTTCCATATCCAAGCCACAAACGCTCGCCCGCATCAAATATTCTAAAAAATATACTGTCAAAAAGTCTTGTCATTATGTTCATAATACCTCCCCACTTTCTTCACAGCATACTGGTGGAAAAGGTATTAAGAACAGAGGCTATTTCTCCGCCTTCACGACGAGATATTCGCCTCCGAGCCGTCCCATTTCCTTCCGGTATGTTGCGTCAAGCGTTTCAGTTATAAAAGGATACTTTATATCCCCTCGTGGTTTTTCTTCGTGAAGCCAAGCCAACAAATTCCCCAATCCATACTTTTGTTTAGTTGTTATGGTTATATTTTTAAAACCGGCTTTCTCAAAAAGAATTCGCAATGCTTCCTGTGAAAACACCCATGGATGCTGCACTTGGAATATGAATTTATCAAACATTTTCCCGAGCAGTTTGCGAAGAACTGCATAGTCCGTGGGTGTTCCTACAATACATTTGCCCCCGTCCTGCAACAGGTCGTACATTTCTGCAACAAACTGGTACGGATCCTCAACATGTTCAATGACATCAAAACTTGTTACTATATGTACCCCCCCCTGCATATCAACAATATCAGATGCATACGCATAAACCGCATACCCCTTTTCAGATAGCTGCTTCCTAAATGCCTGGGACGGTTCAACCGCTAAAACTTTCTTTGCAACACCGGAAACAAAATCCAGAAAACTTCCACCACCACAGCCGATGTCAGCAACAACCTTATCCCTAAATATATCAGTACCGGTCATTTCCAATTTATCCAAAACCTGACCATCATGTTTTTCATGATACGTAGAAAGTTTTGAGTCACCGTCAACTCTCTTTCGATATTCCTCACTTTCATAGAATTCTACAGATTCATCCTTGAATGCATTGTTCCAGATAGTACCGCATTGACCACATTGGAAAACATCATAATCTTTCACTGTATATCCATCCAGCAATCCTGTTTTTATTGGACCTCTGTAAATTACAGAAGTATTTTCACATCCACAAATCTTACACCGTTCCATATTCGCTCCATATCTTATATATTACAATCTCTTATTCAGAGAGATTGACTGCTTACACCATAACCCCGCGGCTGGCAATCGCAAGCCATGAGACCGCGCCGACAAGCCTGTTACCGCCGGCGACCACCGGCATTGTGTTCACGCTGTGCTTCCTCATCTGTTTCATGGCATCGACGGCAAGCACACCTGCACGCACAGTCTTCGGGGAGCGCGTCATGACATCGTCCACCTTGACTGTGTACAAATCCACATGGCGCCGTATCAGCCGCCGCAGGTCCCCGTCAGTTATGACACCGAGCAGTACACAGTCTGCATCAATAACAGAGACAAGCCCCATCGGCTTCCCCGTCATCACCTCGATGGCATCCGAAAGGAACGCACCCGTCCCGATGCTCGGAAGGTCGCACCCCGAAGCCATCACGTCGTCCACTTTCAGAAGAAGCCTTCTTCCCAAGGCACCCGCAGGATGGAACTTTGCAAAGTCCGAATCAGTGAAACTTCCTGCCTCACTTGCAGCCACCGCCAGCGCATCTCCGTAGCACAATTCTGCTGTCGTGCTCGATGTAGGAGCAAGTCCCAGATGGCATGCCTCTGCAAACTGGGGCAGTATCTGAACTATGTCTGCAGCCTGTGCCAGCGCACTGTCAGCGTTCGCCGTTATTGCCACCAGAGTACTGCCTATCAGCTTGATTGTGGGAATCAGGCTTATCACTTCACTGCTCTCCCCGCTCAGGCTTATGACTATCACAACATCTTCCTCGGAAAGCATTCCGAGGTCACCGTGCATGGCGTCAGCCGGATGCATGTAGAAAGCAGGCGTGCCGAGGCTCGCGAATGTCGCCGCAAGCTTGCGTGAAATGTGCCCGGGCTTGCCCATGCCGGTGAGGACGACCTTCCCCCGGCAGTTCATTATTGTATCCAGAATCCTCACGAACGTGCCGTCAAGGGAGTCCCTGGTCTTTCGGAGGGCGTCTATTTCCGCGTCGAACACCCTCATGCCTTCCTTCAGTTTCTCGTCGTCAGTCATGACTCCCCCGTGCCGCACACCGCACCGCGGACCTTCAGGACGCGTTCCAGAAGCTGTTCGAAACCGTCCAAACGTACCATGTTCGGCCCGTCGGAAAGTGCGCTGTCGGGGTCAGGATGTACTTCGAAGAACAGGGCGTCGGCACCTGCCGCAACCGCAGCCTTTGCCAGAGGCTCCACATACTCCCGGTTCCCTCCGGTCGATGTTCCCTTCCCGCCCGGTTTCTGCACGCTGTGCGTCGCATCAAACACAACGGGATACCCGAACTTCTTCATCTCGCAGATTGAGGTCATGTCCACCACAAGGGTGTTGTAGCCGAACGACGTGCCCCGCTCGCACAGCATGATGTTCCTGTTTCCGGACTCCTCAATCTTTCGTACGACGTTCTTCATGTCCCAAGGGGCAAGGAACTGAGCCTTCTTTACGTTTATGATTTTCCCGGTCTTTGCAGCCGCAACAAGAAGGTCTGTCTGCCGGCACAGGAACGCCGGAATCTGTATGATGTCCGCCACTTCCGCAACATGTTCCGCCTGCCACGGCTCGTGTATGTCGGTGCAGATTTTCACCCCGAGGCTTTCCTTTATCCTGCCGAGCACTTCGAGACCTTTTTCCATGCCGGGCCCCCGGTACGAGGAAAGGCTCGTGCGGTTCGCCTTGTCAAACGACGCCTTGAAGTAATAGTCCAGCCCGAGTCTCCCGGCAATGTCTTTGACCGTGCGGGCAACCTGTACTGCGTTTTCCTCCGCTTCTATGACGCACGGTCCAGCAATCAGCGTAAAACTTTCTGTCAACTCAAAATTCTCCTTCATTCCTGTATATTGATACGGCGTCCTCGTTTTTCAGAATCCGGTTCAGGACGTTCCCCTCCGATTCAACCACTTCATATACTGCCTGACGCGCTCAAGGTCTTTGGGAGTGTCAACACCAATGGTTTCACAATTCGTTTCTGCAACCCGTATTTTCAGTCCCATTTCCAGAACCCTTAGTTGCTCT
>CADBRT010000193.1 GCA_902797055.1 uncultured Spirochaetaceae bacterium | reverse complement strand
TACTATGAACCTTGATTCCGTCAACAGTTTTTTTTCATCATTTGTTCAAACCCTCTGTGCTGTCAGTGATGTTGTCGGCAAGACGGCGGGTTTCCAAAATTTCTACTGAAAAAACAGGGAGATCCGTTACTATAAAAAATTGTTTTTTCTCCAGTTTCTCAAGATTTCTGCCGATAAAGCGTCCACTTGACCTTTTGCCGATAAAAGTACATAATCCCACCTATTATGACTAAGGAACATAGACAGGATGAACGCTTTGAAGATTGCGGTCATGTAGAAGCAAATGCTATTTGTGCGTTACCGGGAGTTCTCGATGACATAAGCATAAGCGGCTGCAAGGTGCATTTTCCCGTTCCGGTTCATCTTGATATGGATAATGATTATAATCTGAAAATAACGTTGCCTGAGACGGAAAACAGAGTACCGCTCCGCCTTTTGTGTCGTCCCCAGTGGAAACGCATGCACGATACAGCGACAGAAATAGGTTTCAGATTCCTTATGTCACCAGACACTTCTAATTTAAAAAAATACATCTGCAGTAGACGGATCAGTGAAAACGATAGCGTCTATAATATGATAATCAATACACAGCCGGTTTTTGTCAGCTGAACCCATGTCATATAGAATCGAAGAACTGGAAGGTACAGCTTTTCTCCCCTTCCCGGATATGAAGGGTCTATTGGAAACCGAATTAAAAGAACGGTTTTCTGTTGATGTTGAAGAATTACGTTCAAACCATACGGCATTTGACTACGGGGACTTACTGTATTTCCCCTCAGTCAAAACAGCCGCAGTCCCGTACTGGGCACGCACCTGCATGGTTTCCCCGCTGAAAATCACCTTTGACTCGATCGGAGACGCAGCACAAGCCCTGCGCAGCCTGCAGCGCTCTTGGGCACCGTATTCATTCACCGCATTCAGACGGGCAAGCCTGCTGCAGGACAAACTTCCACGGGTACACACCGCTCCACGGACCTTTCCTTGTGAAATACATAACAGCCCCATAGGTCTGTACACCCTGCTCGACAACAATACAATGCTGGCTTCTGCAAAGACGACCAGTGTGCTGCCTGCAGGACAGCTTGTATGGATAGAAGACCACGAAAACCCACCGAGCCGCGCATATCTCAAGATTCAGGAAAGTTTGGTACGCGCAAGACAGTTGTTTGGTGTTGAACTGCCCCATGAAGGGCAAAAATGTTTCGAAGCAGGTGCCTGTCCGGGGGGCTGGACCTGGGTGCTGAGAAACTTGGGAACAGATGTGCTGGCAGTTGACAGAAGCGAACTTGCACCTTCCCTAATGGCAGACCCCCACGTCACCTTTATGTCTCACGATGCCTTTACCCTGCCACCCGCGGAACTTGGAGCCTTCGACTGGGTTTTCAGCGATGTCATCTGTTACCCGGAACGGCTGTTGCTCTGGATACAAAAATGGCTGGACTCAGGACTGACCAAAAACATGATCTGCACAATAAAAATGCAGGGCGGAATAGACTGGAATCTTGTCGAATCGTTCGCTTCCATCCCAAACAGTGCAGTCCTGCACCTGAACTACAACAAACACGAACTGACGTTCATCCACTGCGCATAACACACAGCACGCTGTCCCACTAGACAAACGGCAACCGGTTTACTAGTATGGAGCAATGCAGTACGGATACTTCGACGACGAACACAAAGAATATGTCATAACCCGCCCGGACACACCACAGTCTTGGAGCAACTACCTCGGCTCAACCGAATACGGAGCCGTCATAACGAACAATGCCGGAGGCTACGGCTTTTATAAATCCGGAGCACAAGGACGTTTCATGCGGCTCAGATTCAACGCAGTACCGATGGATCAGCCTGGCCGCTACTTCTATCTGCGCGACAGGGAGAGCGGTGACTACTGGTCTGCATCATGGCAGCCTGTCGGAAAACCGCTGGATACCTATACATGTGAATGCAGGCACGGGACCGCATATACAAAAATTTCTTCCTTATATAGCGGCATAAAAGCAGAGACGTGCTACTATGTTCCGCTCGGACAGCTTTTTGAATACTGGCGCCTCAAACTCACCAACACAACAGACAAACCTCGAAAACTGAGCGCATTCAGCTACTGCGAATTCTCAAACCAGTGGTCAACTGAACAGGACCAGGTGAATCTTCAGTATTCCATCTTCATAACCAGAGGGTCCTGCAAGGATAACATGTTAAGCATCTCCATCCATGACAACCTGTTCCAGCAGAACAAAGCACAGAGACTGGAGATTTCCGGCGATATAGCCATGAACGAATGGATGGCGCTGGTAGGAGCTGAATGCACAGCGTACGATACCGACAGAACAGCTTTCATTGGAACGTACGGAAGCTACAAGGAACCGCAGGCTGTCATAAACGGAGCCTGTTCCAATTCAAATGCCTACGGAGACTCAAGTTGCGGAAGCATGCAGGCTGATATTGAACTCGCTCCGGGCGAAACAAAAGAAATCATGATTCTGCTCGGTATCGGTGATGCCAACACGCGCGGGACAGATATTGTCCATGAATACGGCAACACAAAACGGGCAGATGAAGAACTGGAGAAACTGATTGCCTCTTGGCATGCAAAGCTCGACAGTTTCATTGCACAGACTCCCGATGAAGACATCAACCACACGGTTAATATGTGGGGGCTCTACAACTGCCTCATCACTTTCGCATGGAGCCGCGCTGCTTCCCTCGTCTACAACGGAGAACGGGACGGACTCGGCTACAGGGATTCGGTGCAGGACATCCTCGGTGTAGCGGCGGCAATTCCGGAAGAAGCCGAAAAAAGAATGGAACGGATGCTTTCCGGACAGGTTTCAAATGGGGGAGCAATCCCTGTCATACGCACAAACCACAATCCGGGACACGAAAACGCCCCAAAGGAAGAAGAATACCGCTCGGATGACTGCCTCTGGTTCTTCAACGCAGTTCCCGCCTTTATCGCTGAATGCGGGGATTTCAACTTGTACAACAAAATGATCCCCTATGCAGACAAGGGTGAAGCCACCGTTTACGGGCACCTCAAGCAGGCGCTGCTGTTCAACCTGAACCACATGGGAAAGGACGGACTGCCCTGCGGACTGTTGGCAGACTGGAATGACTGCCTCAAACTGGGCTACCACGGCGAAAGTCTGTTCGTCGCATTCCAACTTCGACTCGGACTGACCACCTACGCCGATATCTCCGAGAGATTGGGAAAGACTAGCGAAAAAGACTGGGCGCTCGACACCAGAAAGAAACTTGATGAAGCAATACAGCGCACCTGTTGGGACGGAAAGTGGTGGATCTGGGCGATTGCGGAAGACGGAACCGTTTACGGAACAAAAACATATGAAGAAGGACAGGTGTACTTCAACACGCAGGTCTGGTCAGTTCTTTCACAGGCGGCAAGCCCTGAACAGGCTAAGGAATGCATGGACAGCGTAAAGGAAAAGCTTGCGACACCATACGGTCTCATGCTCTGTGCGCCGCCATTCGTCAAAACAAGTGTTGATGTCATGCGCGCGGTGGTATTCAACCCGGGAATCAAAGAAAACGCCGGTATCTTCAACCACACACAAGGCTGGGGAATCATCGCGGAAACATTGCTGGGCAATGGAAACCGCGCTTACGAATACTGCAAAGCAGCCCTCCCCGCTTCATACAACACGAAAGCTGAAATCAGGCAAAGCGAGCCGTATGTCCAAGGGCAGACGACGTACTCCACCTACAGTCCGCGTCCAGGAGTGACAAGGGTTTCCTGGCTTTCAGGCGCCGCCACCTGGTCATACTACAGCATTACGCAGTACATACTGGGAATACGCCCGCAATACGAAGGCCTGATGATTGACCCGTGCATTCCTGACAGCTGGGACGGCTTCTCCGTACAGCGGCGGTTCAGGGGCAAAACGATTTGCATCACAGTCAAAAATCCTGACCACGTGTCAAAGGGAATCGTATCACTCACCTTAAACGGCAAACCAATAGAAGGAAACTGTATCAACGCAGACCTGCTCAAGGAAACCAATGAAGTCACTGCTGTTTTGGGAAAAACAGACACTGCCTACACCCAGTCTCAGAAACGGGAACGGCTCTGATGACAGAGATTGAACTGAAAGCGCATGTCGATGACAGACCTGCGCTCAGACACCGCCTGAAACAGTTTGCAGAATATGCTTGTACCGTCATACGTGATGACACCTATTACGGTACAAGCCCCCAGGACCGCCATAAACTGAGAATCCGCCATGAGCGTCACCTCTCGGAGAACGGAACAGTCGCAGCGGAGGACTTCCTGGTGACCTACAAGCGCAAGGAAAAACGCACAGCCCTAGACGGAACTGTACTGGAAGTGAACGACGAACGGGAGTGCACCGTTTCCAGCCCCGATGCCCTGACAGCTTTTTTGAGGGATGCAGGGTATTCTGTGCAGCTTGAAAAGCACAAGGAAGTGGAAGACTGGCAGACATCCGTCAACAACATCAAGGATGCTGACGGTACCCCCGTCAAGGCAACCCTTGAAATATGTACGGTTCCCCCGCTCGGGGATTTTCTGGAAATAGAAATACTAGCCCCGTCTGATGACGAAACGACCGTCTCCCTAGCGAGGCAGGAACTTTCGAAACTGCTTGAAAAATCAGGCATCGGCGCAGACAAAATAGAACCCCGCTATTACAGTGAGCTGCTCCGTGATTGCACGTAATCAAAATACTCTGTATACTTTCTGCAAGAACCCCTGCAAAGCAGGAATTGCATAGCAGACACTGCATTGCAGCGGAAGGAGTGTTATTTTGTTTGACCGTAAGGCATTTAAAACAATCGCAAAAAAACAGTTACAACACCGTTGGAGCACGCCTGTACTTGCTACACTCGTGCTCCTATTCGTACTGGCGATACTCTCAGTACCATCTCTAAAGGAATTTTTTCGGAGCAGCAATGTTCCCCGCATTGTATTCAATGAAGGAACAGATTTTTCTTCCTTTTTTGTCGGATTCACCGCAGTAAACCGTTCCAGTTTGTTTCTCACCATTGTTGGCATAACAATAATCGGTATAGTAAACATTGCGTACTCATACCTGTTTCTGGTGCTCGGTCACACAAGGGAACCCGTTCACTTCGGCGCCTTCCTGCAAGGCTTTCTCCTCTGGGTGCGGGGTGCATTAGGAATGCTGTGGACAATGCTGTGGGTAACGCTCTGGAGCGTTCTGTTTTTCATTCCCGGCATCGTCAAAGCCTATGCTTATTCATTCACCCCATTCATCCTGGCAGAGCACCCAAATGTAAGCGTCCGCAAAGCAATGAGACTCAGCATAGAAATAACGAGGGGCTACAAGGGTGACTTGTTCATGATGGACATGAGCTTCATCCTGTGGTTCATGCTGTGCACAATGACAGGAGGAATCCTTTTCCTGTATGTATCTCCGTACCTGACCATGTCCCGTGCAAATGCATATGAAATGCTCAAAGCCATAGCACTTAGTTCAAAGCGAATAAGCGAGGCAGACTTAGGAGAAGGAAACCTCATTAAAGAATACATCAACAAGGAAACAGAAGGAGACAACTTATAATGCAGAAAAAAGATAAACAAGGACTTGCAGTCCTCTTAGTCATAGTGTGTGTGGCAGCAGTAATCTCGGTGTATGAATCAAGTAAATCATCATCCGTAAGCCT
>CADBRT010000192.1 GCA_902797055.1 uncultured Spirochaetaceae bacterium | reverse complement strand
TATTACTATGCATACGAGAGCATTGGCGTTCTTGCAGTCCACCAGAAACAGTGGGACAAGGCTCGTGCTGCTTTTGAAAAATGCTACGAGATGGATAAAACGAACAATATCTCATATCCGCTGATGATAACCTACTGCTACTACATGGCGGGGGATCGTCAGGGAGCAAAGAAATTCAGCGATAAAGTGCTCCGCACACTCGACCGAAAATCCATAGATTATGCCATGCTCCGTGTATGGCATGACGAGGCGGGTGAAATGCCGTTGCCTCAGAAAATCAACGCGCTCGACAACAGCAACAAAAAAGGCAAGATGTGGTTCTACCTCGGACTGCTGTACGACAGGGTGGGAGGTTCAGAGTTCGCTAGCGAGAATTTCAGCAAGGTTGTGCAGATGAACAGCCCCATGATATTCGAATATCGCATGGCTGAGTGGAAACTCGGCATGAATACTGACTTGAGCAAGGCTGACTGATGGATACTGCAACACAGAAATATCTTGAACTTGCGGGGCGGCGCTTTGTTTTGGTGGGAACCGCCCACGTGTCCGAGCAGAGCGTGGAGGAAGTTTCCCGCGCTGTTGAATCCGTAAAGCCCGACTGCGTTGCCATTGAGCTGGATGAAAAACGCCTTGCCAGTCTGGAAAATCCGGACAGCTGGCGCAATATGGACATTGTAAAAGTCCTGCGCGAAAAAAGTGGTTTCCTGATGCTTGCAAACATCATCCTCGCTTCCTATGAGAAAAAACTGGGGCTTAGCGCTGGAGTCAAGCCGGGGGACGAAATGCTTGCTGCAATCCGCAAAGCGCGTGAAATGGGCATTTCCACCGAGATGGTTGACCGTCCGGTGTCTGTGACGTTCCGCCGCGCGTGGGCTGAAAATTCTTTGAGCGGCAAATGCAATTTGCTGGCAGCCCTCCTTGCGAGTGCATTCTCAAAGGAAGAAGTCAGCACGGAGCAGATTGAAAACCTTAAAAACAAAAGCGAAATGGACGAACTGATGAGCGAAGTCGCTCAGGAACTTCCTGACGTGAAGCGGGTGCTCATCGATGAACGGGATTTCTATCTCGCCAGCCATATCTGGCAGTGCAAGGGCGACACGGTGCTCGCCGTCCTCGGCGCGGGACATCTTCCTGGCGTGCAGGCCCATTTGGAAAAACTTGCCAGCGGAGAGGAAAGTCCTGACTGCTCGGAGATAGAACGTGTTCCTGAAAAGTCTACTGGTGCAAAGGCTGCCGGCTGGATAATCCCTGCGCTGATTGTTGCGTTGATTGTCTCAGGTTTTGTGTTCGGCGGTATAAAAAAAGGCTGGGATATGCTGAGTGCCTGGGTGCTTTGGAACGGTGCCCTTGCTGCTGTCGGCGCGCTGGTCGCAGGCGGTCATCCGCTGACGGTTCTGGTATCATTCGTCGGCGCCCCGTTTACCTCGCTGTGCCCGTTCATCGGCATCGGCGTTGTGTCGGGAATTGTTCAGGCGGTAATCTGCAAGCCGAAAGTCGAAGACATGGAAAACCTTTCCTCTGAACCGCTCTCCGTCAAAAGCTTCTACAAGAACCGCATTCTGCGGACACTGCAGGTATTCTTCCTGTCATCAATCGGCAGCAGTGTCGGAACCTTCGTCGCCGGAGCTTCGTTCGTCACCATTTTTGGTACAATCTGGCAAAAGATATCCTCTGTTCTCGGAAAGTGACATCTTGACATAATGCACCGCACTGTGTCCCCTGCTTGCTATGAGTGAGGGCGGAAAGAACGTAGTTCATACTGCATCTGCCCGCCCCGCGGTGCTGTATTCCATAAATCCCTCAAATCCTGTATAGTAGTCGCATGAGCGATACTAAACGTACGGTACAAGAGGACACACTCGAAAAGCTGCTGTACCTCTCCAGACTTTCCCCAGAAAGCACAGACATGGCCACTTTGAAGAAGCAGGTCGATGAGATTGTTGGTTACTTCGATATTCTTTCCAAATATGATGACAGTGAAAATCCTTATGACGCATATCCAACTACCACAGCCGATGCGCTGCGTGAAGATGAAATTGTGCCGGGTCTTGAAATGCACAATGTCAAGAAGGTGAGCGAACACTTCCTGGACGGATATTTCCAGGTGCCGAAAGTTCTTGGTGAAGGCGCGTAAGGAGAACAGAAATGCAGACGATTAACGAAGCCGTACAGGCCTTGAAAGCCGGGACTGTGACTAGCAGTGCGCTGGTGAAGAAGTCCATTGACACATTTGAAGCGGACAAAAACTCTTCCCTTCCGCTCAATGCCTTTATAGAGTTGTATGATGATGCCCTTGCATTGGCTGAGGCTGCCGACAAGGAGATTGCAGACGCCCGTGCTGCAGGTACGCTGGACGCACTGTTTGAGAAAAAGCCGCTGCTTGGACTTCCGTTCGCAAACAAAGACAATATTTCAGTACGTGGCAAGCGGCTCACCTGTTCTTCCAAGATTCTGGAAGGCTATATTGCCCCGTATAACGCCACCGTTATTCAGCGTCTGCTGGATGCCGGCGCAATTCCGCTTGGCCGATGCAATCAGGACGAATTCGCCATGGGTTCTTCAACCGAGTATTCGGTGTACGGGCCAACCCGCAATCCCATCAACAGGGACTACGTCTCCGGCGGTTCTTCCGGCGGTTCAACGGCTGCTGTCGCAGCCAATCAGGCATTGTTTGCCCTCGGAACGGAAACCGGTGGTTCGGTACGGCTTCCCGCCAGCTACTGCGGTGTGTATGGCTTAAAGCCGACCTACGGGGTGCTTTCCCGCTGGGGTGTCGTGGCATACGGTTCATCGCTTGATCAGGTTGGTATCCTGGGGCACACGCCGCAGGATATTGCGACGCCGCTTTCCCTGATGGGCGGCGTTGACTTCTATGACGACACGTCTGCTGATTTGCCGGAGCGGGGAAAACTCCGCTCTTTAAGCGCATACAGCGATAAAGAGTTTGCGTCCCTTAAGATTGCCATTCCGAAGCAGTTCCTTGAAAGCAAAGGTCTTGATCCTGATGTCGGCAAAGTCTTTGACGAAACCCGCGCTTGGTTTGAAAAGAAAGGTGCGAAGATAGAAGTCGTAGACCTCCCTGTTCTGGACGCATCGATTGCTTCGTATTATGTTATCGCTCTTTCCGAAGCCGCTTCCAACTTGAGCAGGTTCGACGGAATCCGCTATGGTGCACGTGTGGACAACAACGCAGGCTATGACCAGTTGTATGTCGATACCCGCAGTGCCGGTTTTGGCCCTGAGGTAAAGCGAAGGATTATCATCGGAAACTATGTCCTGTCAGAACAGTTCTCCGGCGACACTTACAAAAAGGGCATGTCTGTCCGCGCCAGAATTCAGCGCGACATAGCCCGTCTCTTTGAAAGCTATGACATTATTCTGTGCCCGACCTGTCCGACACCGTCATTCCGTTTGGGCCAGAAGGTTGACGACCCGCTTGCCATGTACCTGAGCGACTTGTTCACCGTTTTTGTAAATCTCGCCCGCATTCCAAGCATTTCTGTTCCGTGCGGACATACTCACGGCAAGAACGTCGAAGCCGGAATTACAAAAGGTCGTGACGGTGAGTTCGTTGCGGCTGCAGCGAGGGGTGACAGCGATTCAATGCCGGTGGGCATTCAATTTGCAGGTCCTATGTTCAGCGAAGAAAAAATTCTCCGCATTGCACAGGCATGGGAAGAAGACCATCCCGGCTGTGGCTGTCCGGTAAAAGAGAACTGAGAGGAATAGACTGTTATGGCAATAGATAAATGGCAGATTGTAATAGGCTGTGAAATTCACACACAGCTTTTGACAAAGACAAAGGCGTTCTGCGCCTGTGAAAACCGATATGGCGGCATGCCGAACACTCGTGTCTGCCCTGTCTGTCTGGGACTTCCCGGTGCCATGCCGAGAATCAGCAAGGGCTATGTGGAGCTTGGCGCGGTGGCAGGGCTTGCCTTGAACTGCGACATTGCAAAGTTTACCAAATTCGACCGCAAACACTATTTCTACCCAGACTTGGCAAAGGGATACCAGATTACCCAATACGATATCCCGCTCTGCGCGAACGGTTACGTAGATTTGCCGATGGTGAAGTATCCGAAGGATCAGCAGAAAGGCGGTGAAAAGTTCCGTCCGAAGAATTTTATCAACGAAGACTGCATTCTTGAAGATGGAAAATACCGTCGCGTGCGCGTAGAACGCATTCACTTGGAGGAGGACGTCGGTAAATCCCTCCACTTGCCAGGTCAGCACTCGTACATTGACTACAACCGCTCCGGTACCCCGCTTATTGAAATTGTTACCAAGCCTGACATGACCAGCCCTGAAGAAGCAGCTTTGTTCATGGAGACGGTGCAGGAAATCCTGCGCTATGTGAAAGTGACGAACGGAAACCTTGAGGAAGGAAACATGCGCTGCGACGCAAACATCAACCTCGATGTCTGGGAAGACGGCAAGCTGTACCATACTCCGATTTCCGAAATCAAGAACTTGAACTCGTTCAAGTCAATCCGCGATGCCTGTTCGTATGAGGCACAGCGTCAGCTCAAGGAATTCCAGGAAGACAGGCAGGAGTTCAACCCCGGGTTCAAAGTGACTATGGGTTGGGACGAAGCAAAGGGTGAAACCGTTGTACAGAGAACGAAGAACAGTTTCGTTGACTACCGCTTCGTTGTGGAGCCTGATATCAAACCGTTTACGGTCAGCGATGAGCTTATCGAACGTGCCCGCGGAAGGGTCGGTGAATTGCCGGAAGCAAAGCGCACAAGGCTCAAGAAAGAGTACGGCCTGACAGATTTCGATGTTGAGACGCTCACATCAAGCCGCGATCTTGCAATGTGGTTTGAGGAAGCTGCCGCCGGAACAAAAGATCCGAAGAAGGTTGCGAACCTGATTCTGACAGAACTGCTTGCTGACTTGAACGCAAAGAAACAGACGATTACCGATGTCAAGATTACACCAAAACACATCAGCGAATTGGTGAATGCCATCGATGCCGGACGCATTTCGAGCGCACAGGGCAAAGTCGTCTTTGCAGAGATGCTCGCTACAAACGATATGCCCGAAAAAATCATCAAAGATAAGGGCATGGAAGTAGTCAGCGACAACAGCGCAATTGAGGCTGTTGTGGACAAAGTCATCGCGGCGAATCCAAAGGCTGTCGCTGACTTCAAGGGGGGCAAGACGAATGTTGTCGGCTGGCTCACCGGTCAGGTCATGAAGGAGAGTAAGGGCAAGGCGAACCCGAAGATGGCTGCGTCTCTTGTTCAGAAAAAGCTTCAGGAAGTGTAAGGTTTATACTTAAAAAGATAAGGGCTGTACATGGTGTACAGCCCTTTTTATATGCTATTTATTGATAAAACTCTGCTGCGGGACAACCGCTGTGCTGTTTGTTTCGGCTGGAGTCATGCCTGCAATCAGTTCGCACATGTGTTTTGTATAGATACTACGGTAGGGTTCTATGATGTGCCCGTAGCAGTCCTTGAAGTTTGTGTCTGTCATGGAGCCGGGAAAAAGCTGCTGGTCGCTGGCATTGATGTAGGGGATTCTATTTGCCCTCATGGTTACTGCAGAGACAGCAAGGCATTGTGAGAGTTCCGGCTTTGCGGCCATGATGCATTCAGGAATCGGGTTTGATACGACCAGAAACTGTATGCCGCGAAGCGCACAGAAATCCCTGATTTTGCAGATAAAGGAAATGTCGTTCTCCTGTATGACGGGGTCGAATTTCCGTTCCACGACATCGGTGTAGTGGAAGCTTGTGTCCGTTTCCAGTGTTGAAATGTTTATCGCTGGCGGGGTACCGGTATCTAGTTCCAACGGGTTCTTTTTCTTTGAGTTTTGCACTTCCTGTAATTCCAAAATATTTTCGGGAAAAGATGAGTATTTGAAGAATGTTGATGTGTACCGTTGTTCCATTACCTTTGAAAACAGAATTTTTGCAAGCGGCTTGTTTTGTCTTGCATCGGGAATCAGTTCCTGCCAAAGTTCCTCTGCGTGGGGATATTGATAGGGCGGTGTCTGGAAGTTCTGAATGATATCCCATCCGATAACAATCGTTTTGAGTTTGTGCTTTGCTGCTACATCAAGTAATATGTAATACAAGCTTTCTGGATACGAGCCCTGCGGAGCGAAAACGTAGGTGTTGTTGTGTAAAATTTCAGAAGCGAGCTGAGCATTGATGCCGTCGCCTTCCAGACTGTTGCCGAGTACAAGGCAGTCAATATTTTTCTGGTAGGCATGGTAGCGGATGAATTTTATATTCATGCTTGAAAGCGGGCAGAGCAGGAAATTCAAAAAGGCGACAGCGGCGAGCAGAACGCATATAAAAATGAGTGCCCGTACTGCGGAAGTTTTGCTGTTGTCAGAACTGTGCATAGATGAAGCCCTCCATGTTTGCAGCCTGAAAGAATGGTGTCGAAAGAACGAGTGCAAGATACAGCACCCATCGTGCGGGAATCGGAAGCAAGGCGATTCGTTCTCTTACATCTGTGCCTTTCTCTTTTAGGATGCTTACGACAAGCCATACCGCACAGAAAAAGAGTACGGTAAAGATTGTCTTTTCACTGAATGTGTCGAACCGCCAGTTGTGTATCAGAGCGCCGTTGCCGAAGCTGAATAGCTGCCTGAGCATGGAAAAGCTTTGTGTTAAATCTGCAACTTCATCAAAGACCCAGCTGATGTTTACGAGAATAAAAGTTCTCAGCACTCGCCACCCTTTGAGAAACGGCTGCATGGCGGGTGGAAAGCGTTTCGCAAACCATTCGAAGACAGGTTTGCACAGAGTGGAAAGGCAGATGATAAGCCCGTTGTACAGACCGTAGACTATGAAGTGCCATTCGGCTCCGTGCCAGACTCCGACGACAAAAAATACCAGCAGATTTCCAATGCCTACCGGTATAGCTTTCCCCAGCGATATCTGTATGCCGTCCCAGAGTTTGATAGTGCATTTTGAAAGTTTTTTCCCCATCCATGCAAACGGTTTGGAAAGAGCAAAGGGATAAAATACGTAGTCTTTCATCCATGTTCCGAGCGTAATGTGCCATCTGCGCCAGAACTCAGATATTGATTCGCTGAAAAACGGTTGTCTGAAGTTTTCCGCCAGTTTTACTCCGAATAGTTCGCTTACCCCTAATGCGACATCCATTCCTCCTGAAAAATCCGCATAGAGTTTAATGGAATAGAAAATCAGACCGACCCCTGTTATGTACCACGGGAGGTCTGCATGGTTGTCAAATATGTAGGTGACGACTTCTGCGGCTCTGTCGGCGATGACGAGTTTTTTTAAGAATCCCCACAGTATGCGCTGTACGGCGAATTCGGTGTTTTTCAGAGAGAACGGATGTTCGGCATCAAACAGTTCTTTCTTTATGTCGTTCCATCGGCTTATCGGTCCTTGCAGCAGTGCGGGAAAATAACTGACGTACAAGGCGTAGTGGAAGAAATTCTTTTCAGCTTCATATTTTGCGTTGTAGACGTCGAACAAGTAGCTGGTGATTTGGAAGGTATAAAACGAGATTCCGAGCGGAAGAATGAATGAAAAGTGAAGGGCAGAACTGTTCCCTGTATCCGCCCCGAGAAAAAGGGCTCCGATATTTGATATAACAAAGTTCGTGTATTTTAAAACCACCAGGATACCGAAGCAGACTAATAACGCTCCGGTAAGTGTCCGTTTCTTTTGCCGTTTGCATTCCTCTTTGAGCGCCTTCCGCGCTTCCCGTTCGGATTTGTCCAGCTCTGCACAGCGCTTACGGCAGGTTGTTTCTGCAACACTCATGGACACTGCGCACCAGAAGCTGACCGCTGTTGTTCCTGCTATGTATACCAAGGCTTTTGTGCTGTTTAATGCATAAAAAATGTAACTCGCCGCAAGCAGGACGACCCATCGGAATCTTTTTGGTGTGAGGTAATAGGTTGCTGTTGTAAGCGTTACGAACAGTACGAAACCTGTGGATGTGAATGACATGGTAATGGAGTCAAGTATAGCAGAAAATGCAATAAAGTCAAACAAAGCCGGTGGATGTGGAAACGCTCCGCTGTTTTTGCTATAATCTCTGCCATGACCGACATTGATTTTCTTGCTGGTGAGATCGAAAAGCGTTACGGGACGGTAAAGCGTGCCAGAGGAACGTTCCTCTACACTGCAAAAGGAGTCCGCCTTACGGATATGTATCTGGAAGGCGGCAGGGCGGCTTTGGGCTGGGGCGGTATGCCTGCCTTTACGGTGTTCAAGAATGTTTTGTCCCGCGGGCTGACCGGCAGTTTTAATACAGATTTTGAAAAACAGATAAAACGGGCGGTGGAGACATTGCTCGCTTCGCCCCGTGATATCTATGTGTTTCCCTGTACAAAGGATGCACTTCAAAACGGCATTCTGCTTTCAAAGGACAGGACTTCCGTTTGGCGTCCCTGGCTGTCAGGGGTAGACTGGAGCAAGGTGGACTGTGTCGTCATAGAGCCGCCGATTGCTTGGTGCTCTGCGGTCACGTTGCTTGCAGTGAAACCCGGGCTTGAAGTCTTTTCCTCTCTTCCAGGAACAAGGCGTCTGCCTCCGGCGCTTGCCGCCGCACTTACGCGCAGTATCTACGATGTCATCAAAGCTCAAGGAGAACGCGAAGAAAAGGGGTGGTTCCTGTATGACACTGTTTTGACAAAATATTGGCGCAGAAGAGGAGCCTGGTTGTATCCTTCTGTTCCGGAAGAACACTACCGCGATTTCGTCCTGCACTGTTTGGACAACACCCTTGTCATCAGTCCGTCCTACAGCAAGCCGAGCCTTGTGCCGTACGGTGCTGACAAAGGGGTGTTTTCAAAGCTCAAGGCTAATCCTTTTTGCCTCTAGCTTTCTGGAACAGCTTTCTCAGGATTCCCACTTTACCGAAGCACAGCCAGTAGAACAGCAGGACTGCAAGTGCAATCGGTGTGCCGAACACGACGATGTACAGCAGGGTGATGAAGAAGCTGACGAAGAATTTCAGCATGTTGTATGCGAACCGTCTGAAATCGGCACCTGCATCGGGCAGTTCAAAGCCGCTTTCGTTCTGGTTTGCCGGAAGCTGTGCATTGATGTTAATCTCCGCAAAGTCTATCTGATTGGAGAGTCTGTTCATCTGTCCCTGCATGGCTTCCAAATCGCTGGTTACCTCATTGATTTTGCTCTCAATCTCAATCATGTCTTTTATGTCTTTTGCCTGTGCCAGATAGGCGTTGAGCCGTTTCAGCATAACCCGTTTGGTGGAAAGTCTGGTGTCCAAATCGTAATACTGTTCGGTAACATCTGTGCTGTTGACATTTTTGCTGCGGAGTCTGCCGAATCCTGAGGCTTCCCCCATTGCACTGTCAAAGCGTGCGCTGGGGATTTTTGCCGTAATGTTTAATCCGTTCCGCCATTCAGAAGAGTTTTCTATGTATCCGCCGTAAGATTTCACCCATGATTCAACAGATGTCAATGTTTTTTCAAGACTGTCGACTTCTATGGTCAGATTACCTCTTCTGATGAGTTTTCGTTCGATTGAAGTTTCCGTCGGGGCTGGGAGCGGAGCCTCGGGAACTGCTGCACTCTGTACAGACCGTTTTGCACTTGCTGTAACTCCGGATGTTTGGAAAGCTCCGCTTCCATAGTCTTCGTCTGTCATTGCTTCTGTCTCAAACGCCGCCGATTTCGTGCTCTTGCTGCATGAAGCGAGGAAAAGGGCGGCTGTCAATGCAAGGATACCTGTGGTGAGGATTTTATTGTTCTTCATTTTTTTTGCCTCTTAAAAGTAAGTTATATATAGTAAAAAGAGAGGCAGTTGAATTTGGTTACAGCGTGAACGTCAGGTCGTCAGAGCCGTGCACTGTCCGCAGTTTGGGGCAGAGTTCATTATCCCAGAACCGGTCAGGAATGGGGTGCTTGCCCGAAGTAAAGCCCAGATGCCTGTCCGCGCGCACTTTTTCACCGTGGAAGTCGCTGCCGGCTGTCGCTATCATGCCGAGCCTGTGAGCCATTTCCTCCAGCCGTTCCGCTTCTGCTACTCTGGCCCCTGGATGCCATGCTTCCAGCCCCTGTACTCCGGTCTGCTGGATTTCCTTTATCTTGTCTTCCAGTTTTCCCCATGCTACATAGATTGACAGCGGATGCGCCTGCACAGGAATCCCTCCGCTTGTTAAGATTGCCTTGACGGATTCTTCAAGGTCTGCACCTTTTCTGTCAACATAGCAGGGGCGTCCTTTTGCGAAATACTGGTCGAAAGCCTGTTGCCGGCGGCGGATATACCCTTTTTCTTCCATATATTGGGCGAAATGCGGACGTCCGATGGTTTTCGTATTGAACCGTTCCTGCACTTCCTCAAACGTTATATTGACGCCGTTCTCCCGAAGTTTCCGAACCATTTCAAGGTTCCTCTCAATTCTGCCGTCTTCGAGGAATTGGATAATCTGTGCCAGTTCTTTTGAAACCTGTTTTAAGCCGAGCCCGAGCAGGTGGAATTCCCCCGTCGGCCACTCGATGTTTATCTCAATGCCGGGAACAAAGATAATCCCCTGTTTTTTTGCTTCTTCCTGTGCTTCCACAAGTCCGTCTACGTTGTCGTGGTCTGTCAGGGCCATTACGCGGACCTGTTTTTCCGCCGCGTGTCGTACAAGTTCCGCTGGAGTGTAGGTTCCGTCTGATGCGGTTGAGTGTGAATGTAAATCTATCATAAACCGAAATTATAATAGCAAAATTCTATACTTTGTGATATAATGGTCTGGAGATATAGAGAGGTACTTTTTAATGCCAAAGGTTGCACAATATACTAAAGGAGCCGTTCTGTTTTTTTCTGGGGATAAAGATGACAGAATCTTTATCCTTCAGTCTGGTAACGTTGATTTAAAGTCCGTTGACTTGGTGACAGAGGAAACTCGAGCTGAACACTTGACTGCAGGGGCTTTTTTTGGCGTTAAAAGCGCGCTGGCACGTCAGCCAAGGATGGAAACAGCGTCTGCGGTGACTGATGTCCAGGTTGTAATTATCTCTGTGCCGGAATTTGAAAAAACGCTTGCTTCCAAAAGCACGACAGTGTCCGCTATGCTGTATAATTTCACCCAGTCTCTGAGGGAATACCAGATGGTACTTGAAAAGTTGCTTAACAACGATATCCCATTGAATTCTCCTCGTGAGGTTGGCATGTTCGGCATTGCTCAGACGCTGTTCGATCATGAACGCTATTACTCTGCCATGAACCAGTGCGAAAAGATTCTGCGCGACGTTCCGACAGCGTCGAATAAGGATGACGTGACCGCATTGCTCGGACAGGCCCGAGTAAAGGCCAGTGCGGAGGCTATGGAGGAGTTGTCATCTTCCCGCTCTTCCGGAGCAGCTGATGAGACCGAGGTTCGTACCCTTAAGCAGTTTTCTACCCCTGTATTTGATAAATTTAAGAAGAAATTCAATAAAGGGGAAATACTGATTTCGGAGTTCACAAAGACAAAATCTTTTTATATTCTTCAGTCCGGCATTGTTTCCGTTGAAAAATATGTCAACGGCGAACTTAAAAACTATGGTTCTGTGCATCCGGGGGATTTTTTCGGGGAGATGGAAGTCATCTCTGATTCGGACCGCCGCGCTTCCTGTATTGCCGAAACTGACATCACCTGTCTGAAGTTCAGCAAGGAATACTTTGATTCGATTGTTACAAAGAGTCCAGTTGCCTCCATGCTGTTGATGCGCCTCATCTGCAAGCGTATTTATGCACAGCGTGAAAACATAAAGCTTCTGTGCATCAAGGAGCCTGCCGCGCGCATAGCTGCAATTCTTCTTATGTATGTTGATATGCAGGGTGCGAAGGGCGCTGACGAGGACGACATGAAGCGCAAAGTCTACATCACCATTGACGATGTAGCCCAGTGGTCTTCCCTTGGTTCTGATGAAACCCGCGATGAGCTGAATAAATTCTCCTCGCGCAATAAACTCGCGATTTA
>CADBRT010000191.1 GCA_902797055.1 uncultured Spirochaetaceae bacterium | reverse complement strand
TGAAGCTGTTTGCTAAGTTCACAAATACCGCTGTTGCCGAGGCGATTTCGACCAAAACGATTGATTTTTCGCCCCATCTGAAAGACTGTACCGTTCTGTTCAGCGATATCCGCGGATTCACGGCCATATCCGATGGATTCAGTCAACGCTTTGGAAGGAATTCTGCCGCGAAGATTATCACGTTTTTAAATGATTACATGTCTCGTATGGTCAATTGTATTGCTTCAACTGGCGGTACGGTCGATAAATTCGAAGGCGATGCAATTATGGCTGTTTGGGGCATGATGAGAAAAGATGCTCTTGATTACGAGAAATTCGCTGAAAATGATCAGCGCAGAATCTCTGCACGTCAGGAACATTTGTGCAATCTGCGGGAAGATGCACTCGCCTGCATTCGTACCGCGCTTGCCATGCGATGTGCTTTGATGGAGTACAATGCGCTTGCTGCCTCTGACAAGACAGGAACCAAGCCGAAAATACGGATTGGCTGCGGCATAAACAGCGGACGCGTAACGGCTGGATTTATGGGCGGGGAACAGAAACTTGAGTACACAGCCATTGGGGATGCGGTGAACCTTGCCAGCCGTACAGAGACCGCTTCTAAATTCTGCGGGGCCGATATACTTATAACCGAATACACATACAGTCTTGTCCGTTTCGAGGGGATTGTCGTTGAACCAATACCTGTTACTATCAATGTAAAAGGGAAGGGGGAGCGGCACTTCTTCGCCCTTGTGAATATGCCGTCATTGGATTTACGGGAATTCTTTGATGTCAGCACTTTGACTGTAGGTCTTCACGCCGCAGGTCCGTATGGTCCGAAAACATTGGCACAGGTACGCAAAATGCTGGATATTCCTGAGCCTGATTACGAAAAGATGAAGAAAGGGGATCAGAAGGTTGCTGTAAGGAGGACTGATACATGAATCGACGGTTATGGGATGTTCAGACAACCATAACGCTTGTGACGGCGTTCGTGGTCGTCAGCCTTTTCGTAGTCTGCAAGCAGTTCCTCTTCAAGAAACCGGATGTCGAGAAGACGGTGAAAGTCGGTTTTATCTATGAAGGTGATGAAAGCACTCCTTATACTAACAACTTTATACTTTCCTTGTATGAGATTGAAAAGGAACTCGGTAATAGGCTTCAAGTAGAAGTTCTTACAAATGTGTCTGAAAATAGTATCGTAGCAGATTTGCAGACTTTGGTGGATAATGGTTGTGATTTAATATTTACAACGAGTTATGAATATAGCGTGGCTGCAAAGGACGCTGCAAGAAAATATCCTTCTGTCCAGTTTTGTCAGGCAACAGGAGACAATGCGAATATTGAACCTGTCTGCAAAAATTATCACACGTTTATGGGTGAAATCTATCAGGGGCGATATATCTCAGGACTGGTCGCAGGTCTTAAGCTCAAAGAACTGATTAGTTCCGGCGAAATGGATGAAACGCAAATGAAAATCGGCTACGTGGCAGCCTATCCCTATGCGGAAGTTATTTCCGGCTATACAGCGTTTTTGCTTGGCATCCGTTCTGTTGTCCCGTCTGCCACAATGATTGTTCGCTACACGAATACGTGGAATAATTATTCGCTCGAAAAAATCTGTGCACAAAAACTCATCGATGAGGGGTGTGTCGTAATATCCCAACACTCTGATTCCATAGCACCGGCTGTCGCCTGTGAGGAAAACTATCCTGTACGGACTGTCTACCACGTAGGATACAACCAGAGCATGATTGATGTCGCTCCGCTTTCTTCGCTTATTAGCACAAAAATCAACTGGAGTCCGTACATGATGGGTGCAATACGCGCTGTTATGGAAGAAAAAAGCATTGAAAGCGTCATTCCCGGTCATGTGCATGGCAACGACATCGGTGCAGGATTTGAGGCCGGATGGGTTCAGATGCTTGAGCTCAATGATGTCATAGCTGCTCCTGGGACGTCTGCACGGATTGAAAAAGCCATACAGGCATTTAAACATAAGCGGCTTTCTGTATTCTCAGGCAGTTATACAGGAGTGAATCCCTTTAATCCTCAGGATGTCTGCAACCTCCGCACTGAATTCGAGGAAAATGCGGTTTCTTCTGCTCCCCGTTTCTGCTACGTGCTTGATGACATCATCACGGTGGAAGAATAAAATTTTCGGTTTTGCTTAAATAAAAAATTCTGTCTCCGATAATCTAAGTATGAAAGCGAGAAGATTTGGTTTAATAGCAGGTTTACTCCTTACCGCCACGGCTATGTTTGCAGATGAACTGTATAAAGAAAATGTTGTGGCTTCGTTCTATGCTGATAAATTCAACGGCCGCAGAACAGCAAGCGGTGAGATATTCGACATCAATGGCTTTACCGCCGCCCATAAAACGCTTCCGTTTGGAACCATCCTCAAAGTGACGAATTTGGACAACGGAAAAGCGGTTAAAGTCAGAATAAATGATCGCGGACCTTTTGTTCAGGGACGAGAAATTGACGTTTCCAAAGCTGCTGCCCGGGAATTGGACATGATAAATAGTGGCACAGCTCATGTGTCCTTGGTTATCTTGGAAGACGACGTTGAAGGTGCAATCGCCGCCGCGGAACCGGAAAATCCGTATGGTGATTATGCAGATACAACCTACGCAGAGCCAGCGGTTGCAGAGGCTGACCCGTACACAGAGCCGGAACCGGAAACCCCTCCGCCAGCTCCTGTGAAACCGGCAAGCAAACCGGCTGCG
>CADBRT010000190.1 GCA_902797055.1 uncultured Spirochaetaceae bacterium | reverse complement strand
TTGAACAGACTCTGCATTGTGTACAGGATAAGAATGACAACTGCGATTAAGAAAACTACAGCGAGAGGCTGCAAGGCATTGCTGAAAAAAGCTGCCGCTGTAAACGGCACATACAGAACCATGTGCCATCCTAAAGATTCCACCGGGGCGATTATATATTCACCCCCGAACGTTGAAACGAACGAAACTGCTGACGGGAAAAGGGACTTTGCACTTTCAAGTTCTGGCATGACAGTGGTAATAGGCATTTTTTTTTCCAGATAATCAATAGTTCGGGAAGCAGATATCTCGCCGTTTGCATTGTACATATACATCGTGACACCATCTTCAAGCGTACGGTACATGTCATTGACGAAATCGGTAAGCTCAACACCCGTTCCTGTTATGCCGGTGACCTTCTGCTTCTGGTCATAGACGAGAACGTTGATCCACATGAAAGTTTTGTTCAGACCAAGATCATAGTCCACATAAAACTGGAACGGTTTGTTTGCATCTAAGGTTGCTTGGTACCAGGCATTCTTGGAATCCCTCTTGTCCAAATCATAGATGAATTCCATATTCGAATAATATTTCAAATCAAAATCCGAAATCCAGAAAATCCGGTGAGAAGCAAAAGAATCCTGAAAGGTTTTTAAATCTCTGAAGGCAAGCGCCCGGACAGTCTCATTGCCAGGATTGCCCATGTAATCCACAATCGCAGGGGACTGTGCCATCTGCATAGCCAGTTTCCGCTCCGGCAACAGACCTGTCTCCATTTCAAGCTTTTTTGTATATGCCATGCCCTCAAGTTTTATCTGGGTATTCCTGCGAAACACACCTCGCGAACCAAATGCAACAGCCATACCTGCGGCTATGACTCCAACCACAACGCCAAAAACCACAAGTCCTCTCTTTTGTTCCATAAGAAAACTCCAAAACAAAGTATTTGCAAAAACTTTTTCTGATGAAAAACTTCTTAAAGTTCTTTAAGAGGAACTTCAAAAGCGCGATGCATTCCAGTGTACCATAAATAGGTTCAAAAATCTACAAGAAGTGTTTCAAAACGCTATTTGTTGATATATCCTTGTACAACGACACATTTTAGTGTATACTTAATTGGAAGGAGTTAGACACAGATGAAAGGCATAATTTTGGCAGGAGGATCAGGAACACGGCTGTATCCCATAACAAAAGCCGTTTCAAAGCAGATTCTCCCTCTGTACGACAAACCGATGATTTACTACCCGCTCAGTGTTCTGATGCTTGCGGGTATCCGAGATGTATTGATTATTTCAACCCCCAGAGACATATCCCTATTCAAAGAACTCTTTAAGGACGGCGGATGGCTCGGCATGCATTTTTCCTACGCGGTGCAGGAATCACCACGCGGGCTTGCTGATGCTTTTATCGTCGGAGAATCATTCATCGGCGACGATGATGTCGCGCTCGTACTTGGAGACAATATTTTTTACGGTCAGTCTTTCACTTCGTCACTGCAGCAGGCACGCAAATCCGTTGAAACAGAGCGTGGGGCTGTCATATTCGGCTATTATGTAAAAAATCCGACAGCATACGGAGTTGTTGAATTCGATGCGGACAACAGGGTTCTCGGTATTGAGGAAAAACCCGCTCTGCCGAAGTCCAACTATGCAGTACCTGGGCTCTATTTCTATGACAATTCGGTCGTGCAGATAGCAAAGGGAATCAAACCTTCCGCCCGAGGAGAAATCGAAATCACCGCCGTGAACAACGCCTATCTAGAACAAAAAAAGCTCTCTGTCCGGTTGCTTGGACGCGGAATGGCGTGGCTCGACACAGGAACCTATGACGGACTTCTGGAAGCATCGAATTTCATCGCCACCATACAGAAACGGCAGGGACTTTCCGTAGGCTGTATTGAAGAAATTGCATACAGGAACGGCTGGCTTAGCAGAGAGAATCTGCTTACACTCTCTGAAGGATACAAGACATCCTACGCGGATTATTTAAAATACATTGCAGGTCAAAACTGATGGCTTTTTTATTTCAAGAATGTCCGATTTCAGGACTGTATGAAATTCAACCCAAGGTGTTCGGTGATGCGAGAGGTTGCTTTCTTGAAACCTACAACCGGACAGACTTTGAAAACGCTGGAATCAAGGACACCTTCGTGCAGGACAACTATTCAGAAAGTTCCAAAGGTGTCGTAAGAGGACTGCACTTTCAAAAAAGATACGCTCAAAGCAAGATTGTCCGAGCAATACAAGGGCGGGTATGGGATGTTGCCGTAGACCTACGGAAAGGATCCCCGACGTTCGGTTCATATCATGGTGTAATGCTGGACGCAGAAAAACACAATGAATTCTACATTCCGAAGGGATTCGCCCACGGGTTTATGGTGCTTTCCGATTTTGCGGTCTTTGAATACAAGTGTTCGGACTTCTACCATCCGGAAGATGAAGGCGGTATACGATGGGATGATGCAACCATCGGCATATCATGGAATACATTCAACAGTATGGCAGCCCCTGTACTGTCTGCAAAAGATAGTAAAAATCCAGTTTTTGACAGAGCACGTGATTATTTTGACATTGACGGTAACTGGATTGGCGATTGATATAAAGAAAGGAGAAAAAAAGTGGTTTGGATAACCGGATCGAATGGAATGCTTGCAAAAGAACTTGAAGGCATTTTTGCAAAAAACGGTATCAAATGGATTGGCTCAGGACGGGATGTTGACGTCACCGACCAGATTGCATTGGATACATTTGCAGATTCCCATGACTTAAGTTCAAGCCAGACAGGTTACGCAGTTGCAGAAGGAAAGACGGCAGGAAAGATTGACTGGATTATAAACTGTTCAGGATATACAAAGGTCGACAAAGCCGAACACGAACAGGAAGAAGCGCAGAAAGTGAATGCGGAAGGTCCAAGAAACATTGCACGTACTGCCCGCCACATAGGAGCCAAACTCATCCATATTTCAACAGATTACATCTTCGACGGAGAGGCTTCCGAACCGTACAATGAAAATGCAAAGAAAAACCCGCTCAGTGTGTACGGCCGTACAAAATCCGCCGGTGAAGATGCTGTACAGAAAGAGATGACCCAATACTACATACTGAGAGCCTCTTGGCTTTACGGCTTCAACGGACACAACTTCGTGTACACAATGACAAAGGCTATGAATGAACGGGACTCAGTAAAGGTTGTCAACGACCAGAAAGGAACACCGACATCCTGCACAACGCTTGCCTCCATCATCCTGAAAATCATACAGACTTCAGAAAATGCGCACCATCTGTTCGGGAAGAACGCTGCAATCCCATACGGTATCTACAATTGTTCAGACCTCGGAGAAACAACGTGGTTCGGTTTTGCGGAATACATCTATACATTCGGACGCAAGTACGGTCGCATTACAAAAGAATGCGAAGTGAATGCCTGCACGACAGCTGATTATCCTCAGGATGCTAAACGGCCTGCCTATTCGGTTATGAACAAGTCGAAAATACAAAGCGCATTGAAGATAAAGCTTCCCTCATGGGAAGAAAGCCTTGAAAAATTCATTAAATCTGAATCCTTCGCTCCAGTCTAAGGCAGTGCAGGCCAAAAACAAAAAAAGCTTCCGGAACATCATCTGTCCGGAAGCTTTTTTTGTTTAAGAACGAATGTTATCTTGGCTGCTGCTCAATGCGGAACTGAATCTGATTGGTGAAAAGCTGACGGGCGGCAAGACTGACCACTTTTCCGTCATTTTCTTCAAGCTCAGAATCCTTAAGCATAGCAATCTGGTAGGCACGTCTGCTTGCAGCTGCAGTAACTGCATAGATGCTTCCCTTATACTTAACCATCTCTTCCAGCGGAAAAATCATTTTATAAAACCTCTTCCTACAATAGTAACAGTTTAACTCTTTCTTGTCCACACCTGTTATTCTGCAACAGGCATACCGAGATCTCCCGGTCCGAATCCGTCAGGAAGAATCTCAGCAAGTGTCTGAACGCGGTATTCACTCCGGCTCTTCGCCGTTATGACGATAAAGGTCTTGGGATTGCAGAACTCTGCCATCACCTGTCTGCACACACCGCATGGAGCACAGAACGAATTCACGTTCCCTTCATTTCCACCCACAACGGCAATCGCAGTAAAACGATTTTCACCTTCACTGACCGCCTTAAAAAATGCAGTGCGCTCTGCACAGTTAGTCGGTGTATATGCAGCATTCTCTATGTTGCAGCCGCCCCAAATTTTTCCGTCAGCGCTTAAAAGCCCTGCCCCGACTTTCCAGTGAGAGTAAGGTGTGTATGAATAGCCAAGCATTTTGAATGCCTTGTCTATCAACTCGTCAACCGGAACCCCCGTAAGGTCAATCTTTTTCTTTGCAGCCATTTCAGTACCCTGAAGCCTTTTCGTTTTTGGCAAGTTTTACTATGCGGCTGGTTCCAAGCCGGCTGGCTCCCAGTGAAATAAATTTCTCCGCATCATCAAACGAAGATATGCCGCCGGCAGCCTTGATTTTGACATCTTTGCCGACATTAGCGGCGAACAGTTCTACATCCGAAAAAGTCGCTCCCGCGGTTGAAAAACCAGTGCTTGTTTTGATAAAATCTGCACCCGCTTCAGTGACTAGCTGGCACATCGAAACTTTCTCCGCTTCAGTCAAAAGGCAGGTTTCGATTATGACTTTCAGAATTTTGCTGCCGCAGGCCTTTTTGAGAGTAGCTATCTCATCGCGGACATAGTCCACATTGCCAGCCTTGAGCTGTCCGATGTTAATGACCATATCAATTTCATCAGCACCATTTGCAATGGCATCCTTTGTTTCGAATTCCTTGACAGCCGTCGTGTTGTATCCGTTCGGGAATCCGATTACGGTACAGACTGCCATCTTGTCCCCTACATATTCTTTTGCCTGTTTGACATAGCAAGGCGGTATGCAGACGCTAGCCGTCTTGTATGCGATGGCGTCATCACAAATCTGCTTGATGTCGTTCCACGTTGATTCCTGTTTTAAAAGCGTATGGTCAACATATGAAAAAATATCCTTTCTATCCATAATCTTTTACCTCTTATTTATGCTCCAGTTTTGCCTTATCCTGAGCGATAAGCTCTCTGATAGCCTCGATTCCAGTCCGAATGGCACCATCTGTGTCGTGGGCAACAGGATTGTCCAGCCCCTTTGCAGCACGCTCCTGATTCGCCATGACGAGGAATACAGAACCGCATCTGACGCGCAGGAACTGCGCAATGATGAACAAAGCAGCGCTTTCCATCTCAGAAGCAAGACAGCCCATGCGCAGCCATGCCTCCCACTTGTTCTGCAGTTCATAGCTTACAGGTTTCACTTCAGGGGAATGCTGTCCATAGAATGAATCCTTGCACTGAACAACACCAACGTGGTAATTGAATCCCTGCTTGCCGGCGGCCTTTACTAGCGCGTTGACAACATCGAGGGAAGCAACCGCAGGATATTCGATAGGAGCATATTCCTTGGAAGTGCCTTCCATTCTGATGGCGCCGTTGGCAACCACCAAATCTCCGCCTTTTACATCGAGCTGCATTCCGCCGCAGGTTCCGACACGTACGAATGTATCTGCACCGCACTTCACCAGCTCTTCCATGGCAATTGCTGAACTCGGTCCGCCGATTCCTGTTGAAGTGACACTGACAGGAACACCGTCAAGGGTTCCCGTGTACGTTACATACTCACGGTTGTCCGCAACTAAATGAGGATTGTCAAAATATTTGGCAATCTTCTCAGAACGCTTCGGGTCTCCAGGAAGAATAACATATCTTCCGACTTCACCCTTGCCGACTTGAATGTGATACTGTTTGCTTTGGTCTACTGAATAGTTTATCAATTTTGTTTCCTTCTAAGTGCATACAAAAAAACAGGGAGCCAGAACGACACCCTGTTTTTACAAACGGTAAAGGAGCCTAGTCCTTTTTTATTTGATTACTTCAACCTTGACAATCTTTGTGCCGAGACCGTCAGCCTCAGCAGCAGCAGTGTTGTCTTTGATTGCAATGCTGTTTGAAGCGAGAGCCTTAAAAAGCTCATCGTATTCTGCACGTGTGAACTTCGTGAACTTTGATGAATCAAACGGAAGTTCAACACCATCATTGTCGGCACCGAGTGTAAGGACCTTTCCTCCTGGGAAACTGCCGCTGTAGTATGCGGCAACAAGGTTCTTTACAGACTGGCCCAAATTCTTCATTGCAGAAGTGATGACTGTTACTGACTCAGAAGACTGGTCAACATCAACACCGATAACGGCCTTTCCGTTTCCAGCTGTCTCAGCAGCCTTCATAACAGAGTTTCCTACTGCACCACCGCAAGCAAAGATAACCTCTGTTCCATCGTTGTACCAGGAAGCAGCCTTTGCCATGTTCTCTGGAGTTGCGCTGAAGTTTCCAACATAGGTGTACTTGCACTCAAGACCAGTGACACCAAGCTTTTCAGCAGCATATTCTGCGCCCTGTACAAATCCGTAACCATAGCGGATAACTGCTGGAACTGCGACACCACCCATGAAACCGAGCTTCTTGTAGCCTTCCTTTACAGCAGCATATCCGGCAAGGAATCCAGCCTGCTGCTCGCTGTAAAGAACAGCAACAGTCTTCGGTCCGATTGTTGTATCGGAGCCGTCTTCATTGTGCGGAGTACCATCAAGCAGGATGAAGCACACATCAGGATATTTTGTCTGAGCATCCCAGATGCTTGTCTCAAAGTTGTATCCCGGGCAAACGATTACTTTTGCGCCACCCTTAACAGCAAGATCGATTGACTGGGCATATGCCTCATCAGAAATTTCAGCAGGCTGGTAATACTTCACTGTCTTGCTGTTTTCATTCGCATATGCAACGAGTCCTTCCCATGCGCCCTGGTTGAATGACTTGTCATTGATGGTACCTGAGTCTGTGGTCAGTGCGAGTTCAAAGCCAGAAGCCTTTGCAGCGTTACCGGAACCAGCAGCCGGAGTCTGCCCCTTTTTGTTGCATCCTGTGAAAACGAATCCAAAAGACAGCGCGAGCAAAGCTGCTCCTATTACAGTCTTTTTCATAACAAAACCTCCATTGCCTTTCGGCAACAATTTTTATAATACAGCCTCCCCCGCGTGAGCAGGGCGGCGTGTCCACATGTTTTTTATCGGGTTCCCTTGTCGTACGGAATGCCTTCCGCACGGGGAGTATTGGACGAACGGGAAGCAAAGGCAAGCACGAACAACGTTGCGATATACGGAATCATCTTATAAATTTCGTTCGGAACCGGCAGATTTTTAACAACCGGTATTCCTGAATACACACTCGAAAGCGTCTTCATGATGCCGAAGAAGAATGATGCGCCCAAAATGGTAAGGGAACGCCACTGACCGAAAATAAGAACGGCGAGTGCAAGGAATCCGTAACCTGCAACAGTTGCATTGAATTCGGTTGAAGTCGGAATGACGAACACAATGCCGCCGATGCCGCCGAGTACACCAGAGATGATTACCCCTGCATAGCGGTAAAAATACACGTTTATTCCGACCGCATCAGCCGCTTGCGGAAACTCTCCGCAGGAACGGAGCCGCAGACCGAACCTCGTCTTGCTTATGACAAGTGCAGCTATTGCAAACACCAGAAATCCGATATAGGTTGTGATGTAACAGTTCTGGAACAGCATAGGCCCAATCAGCGGAATTTTGCCGAGAACAGGCACACTGTCAATGTGGAACGTATCAGTAAAACCAATCTGCTGAATGCCGTTGAATGTGCGGGCAGTAAAAATAGCAAACGCACCGGCAAACATATTGATTGCAGTTCCGCTTATCGTCTGGTCGGCCCGAAGATTTATTGCCGCAAACGAATGGAACAGCGAAAACAGACCGCCTGTTACGCCGGCAATCAGAATGCCAAGCACAAGCAGCAGCTGACCGCTCATCGTCTGTTCCATCACATGAATGAATGAAATGCCGGCAAAGGCTCCCATGACCATGATTCCTTCAAGTCCGATGTTTATGACACCGCTTCGCTCTGAATACATGCCACCCAACGCGACAATCAGAAGAGGAATGGAAAAATACATTGTCTGTTGGATAATAAAATAAACGATATCCATCTTATTCCTCCTGAGCTTTTGCGGCATCCGGTGCCGAACTGCGTTTCAAAGCCGGCAGTCGCACGACAAGGCGGTTGAGCAAGCCTCTGAAGAACAGTGAAAAAGCACCGCTGTAGATGATAACCGCTATGATGATGTTTATAATTTCCGGTGAAAAATTGTACAGCTGCATGTTCTGTCCGCCGACAGTCAGATACGCAATGAAGACACCTGCAAACAGGATGCCGATAGGATTCAGCGCGCCAAGGAAGGCTACCGAAATACCGTTGAACCCCTCATTTGCAAGTTCATCGACAACCAGCATAAACTTACCAGTGCCGGAAAGATACGTCATGGCACCGCCAAGCCCGCTGAGCGCCCCAGAGATAGCCATGGCAATGACAATGTTGCGGCCGGCGTTGATACCAGCATAGCGGCTGGCGTCCTTGTTCATGCCACAGGCCTTGAGCTCAAAGCCGAACAACGTTTTGTTCAGTACTATATAGATAACAATTACAAACAAAATTGCGATGAAAATACCGATGTTTATATTTCTGGTGCCGAACAGTTTGTCCAAACCTGCCGTAGGAAGGTTTGCAGAACGTGCCACCGGCAGGGAACGGTTCTTTTCCTGATTGTAGATGAACAGTTTGATAAACCAGTTCACAAAATACATGCCTATGTAGTTCATCATGATACAGGAAATGACTTCATTGACGTTACGGAAAGCCTTTAAAAGACCGGGGACCATTCCCCACAGTCCGCCCGTAATACAGGCAGCCAGAAGACAAACAACCCAATGCAACGCAGGGGGAAGGAATGTACACTTCACACCGATAAGAATGGCGGTGAACGCACCGACCATAAACTGCCCTGAAGCACCGATGTTGAAGGCTCCTGTTTTATATGCAAATCCGACGCTTAAACCTGTCATGATGATAGGAGTCGCGAAATACAGCGTCTGCCCTATTCCACGCGCACCGTCCATAAAACCGCCGGCGAGGATTGCTCCGAAACCGGCGAATGCATTGGACGCGTCCGTTCCCAAAAGGACGACAAGACCTATCAGCAGTCCGCAGACAATTGCTAGTATCGATGAAAGAAATCCCAGAACACTTTCTTTTTTCATGCCCTCTTCTCCCGTTTGGCACCCGCCATGTACAGACCGAGTTCCTGCAAGGTAATCTCCTCCGGCTTTACGTCAGTCACAATCTCCCCCTCCGACATGACAAGGATTCTGTCGCTTATGGTCATAACTTCCTCCAACTCGAACGAAACCAGAAGCACAGCTTTACCGGCATCCCGTTCCGCAAGCAGCTGGTTGTGGATATAGGCGATTGCACCGACATCAAGACCGCGTATCGGCTGAACTGCTATGACAATCTCAGGGTTGCGGTCAAGCTCGCGAGCGATAATCGCCTTCTGCTGGTTGCCGCCTGACATGCCGCGGACAATGGATTCTACTCCGTTGCTGGACCTGACATCGAATTTCTGACACAGTCCTTCGGCATAGTTCTTTATCTCGTCGAATTTCAAAAAGCCGTTCTTTACAAAGCGCGGTGTATAGTACGTCTGGAGAACCATATTCTCCATCAACGTATAGTCCAGTATCAGACCAAACCGATGCCTGTCCTCCGGGATGTGCGCCATGCCGTCAAGGCATTTCTTGCGGATTGACTCCTTGGTAATGTCCTTGCCGTTGAGCACGACGGAACCGGAAGTCACCGGATGAAGACCGGTTATTCCGTAGACGAGGTCAGATTGTCCGTTGCCGTCAATGCCGGCAATACAGACTATCTCGCCGGCACGGACGTTGAAAGAAACATCGTTTACGACAGGTTTCTTTGCGGAATGCGCGAACATCGTCAGATTCCGTACTTCAAGCACCGGTTTTCCCGGCTTCACCTCTTTTTTATGCGGATTGAGGTCTATGGCACGCCCCACCATGAGTTCGCTCATCTCTTCTTTTGAAGCCGTCTTCGCATCCAGTGTCCCGACATTTCTGCCTTTCCGCAGAACGGTACAGGTATCCGCGACTGCCTTAATTTCATCAAGTTTATGGGTAATGAAAAGAATGGATTTTCCTTCAGCGACAAGTTGCCTCATTATCTTCATCAGCTCATCGATTTCCTGCTGAGTAAGGACGGCAGTGGGTTCATCAAATATAAGGATTTCATTGTCGCAGTACAGCATTTTGAGAATCTCGACACGCTGCTGCATGCCCACTGTAATATCAGATATATATGAATCAGGATCTATCTGGAACTTGTATTTTTCGCTTAAGGCCATGACTTTTTTGCGGGCGTCGTCCATCTTGAGAAAGCCGTGCCGTACCGTTTCATGTCCTAAGACAATACTCTCCAGAACAGTAAAATTATGCACCAACTTGAAATGCTGGTGCACCATTCCTATACCAAGCCGGTTTGCATCTGTCGGGTCGTGGATACTTGCCTTCTTGCCGTTTATCAATATCTCACCGGCTTCTGGCTGGTACATGCCGAACAGGACACTCATCAGCGTGGACTTTCCTGCACCGTTTTCACCAAGCAGGGCATGAATCTCACCCTTGCGAACTTTGAGGGTGATGTCATCATTCGCTTTGAATGCACCGAATTGTTTGGTGATATGGTTCATCTCAATGATGTAATCTTCCATCTGCAATCCTTTTGCATATAATATATGCATTTAAATTTTACTTTAGCATGATTGATGTATTATAGTCAATATTCAGTAAAGGAAACCGGTAAAAGCGCCGTTTCCTCACAGTTTTTTCCTGAATACATACGTCTTGAAGTCGTACCCGTAGTCCGATGAAAGCGGTGCGTATACACTCTCATTCACAAGCTCAAAGCGGTGACGGACATAATACTCCCAGTTGCACGTACAGTCAGTCCACAGATACATCGAGCGGAAGCCAGCTTTACGGAAGCGATCGGTGATTTCCGAAAGCACGATTGCCCCGCACCCGCGCTTTCGGCTTATGAAAAGAGACAGCTTCACATCTTGGGAGGTCATAGCGACAAGCGTTTTTCTGTCCATAGCAGAAAGATAGGTTCTCAGCTGTTCCAAATTCGCTGTTTCACCGTCGGAAAGACGGCATTCCGCCATGCGCATATCAAGCCAACGTGAAGCATCGTTGTGTTCGTTCTTGCGTGCCGCAAAAGCCGCCGCACACAATTCACCGTTCTCGGAAAGCTGCACTGCATACGGGTTTTCATAGATAGTATTGCGGACAATGTATTCAACGTACAGACGGTTGAAATCATCACGCTGCCCCGGCAGTTCCCACATATGCTGTACGGTTTCAGCCAACAGTGGGATATATTTCGCGTCAAACGGTTCAACTGTCACAGAATTCGGCCTCTGAGTTTTTTGATATTAGAGCGAATCTTTTTTCCCTTTAAACGCCGCTCTTTTGAAGCCTTCGTCGGCTTCGTCTTGTGACGCTTGGGCAAAATCTTTGCCGCATTCACAATCCAGTCTTCAAGCCGTCTGAGGGCAATGCTTTTGTTCAACTCCTG
>CADBRT010000189.1 GCA_902797055.1 uncultured Spirochaetaceae bacterium | reverse complement strand
TATGACATGGACGCGGGAAGACTGACGCGCGCAACAACTAAAACACTGGGGTGTGCCTGACTGCACGGGGCACAAAACGCCCCGTGCCAACGCCGCCCATCATGCCTGCAATCAGTTCGCACATGCGCTGTGTACAGCCCCCCGGGAGCTACCCGAAAAAGTGATGGCTTACTGTGCGGGGGCTATTCTGTTTTGAATTTCATCACCAGCTGCTTGACGTTCTGGCTGACGGCAAGATTTTCCTTGGCTGCCAGATCGGTGTCTTCCGCGCTCTTTTGAATTACAGCCAGCGAAGCGGAGGCGGTGATGGCGGTGTCGAGGATGGACGCGGTCTGCTTCCTCATGTCCTCAATGCCGGTGAACAGGTTCGTGCTTTCTTTTCTGATGGTTTCGTTGACGTCCTGGATGGATTTTGACGACGAGTTGATGATGCCGATTTTCTGAAGGATGCTTTGGGTTCCGGCGTTCTGCTCGTTCATGCCGTTTTTAATCTGCAGCATGAATGTCTGGATAGTTTCAATTTTGCCTTCGATGTCGCGGAACGACTGATCGGACATGGCGTTTGCGCCGACGATTGCGTTGACGCCGTCGTTGATGTTGTTAATCAGTTCCTTGATTGCATTTGACTGGGTTGCGCTGGTGGCGGCGAGCTGGCGGATTTCCCCTGCGACGACAGCGAAGCCCTTGCCGCTTTCACCTGCATGGGCAGCTTCGATAGCCGCGTTCATGGCGAGCAGGTTTGTCTGTTCCGCAATGTTGCTGATTGCAGCGTTTGCTTCTGTCAGGCGCACTGACTGCTCGACAATCGCGTCGATTTTTTCGCCGACCGTCTTCTGAATCTTGCTGCCGTCTTTTGCTGCCGAGACGAGCCGTGTGTATTCGTCCGAAATCTTGTTGACGCTTTCGTTGATGCTGGCGATGTTGCTGGACATCTGTTCAATCGCCGTGCTGGAAGAGATGATTGCTTCTGACTGCTCGCTCAGCCGACCGTCCAACGTGTGCAGGGAGTCTTCGACAATCTGAACGTTTTCGTTGATTGCTTCCATGCTGGCGGTCTGGTCTTTTGCCTGGCTGTTGATGACTTTTATGCCGCCGGTGGCATCGCCGATGGACAGAATTGTGTCGTCGGTGAGCTTGTCGAGGTTGTGCCCGTTGTCGGTGATTTTGTCCATGGACTGCTTGAGGTTGTGCACAATGTCGCGGACCCGTTCGGTCACTGCATTGCTGCTTTTCGCGAGCCGTCCGATTTCGTCTGTAGCGGAGTCGTCAAGATGGAGCGTGAGGTCGCCTTCTCCATTGGAAATCATATCCATCGCTTCCGTGACTTTTACGATGCGCTTGATGAAGCTTCCCATGAATACCGTTATGCACAGGATTGCGGTGATTATGACGCATATCATGAGCAAAGAGATTCTGGTGAGGGTTTTCCTGAGCATGCTAACGACATCGCGGGCATCGTAGTCGGCGGCGACGAAACCGACTGCTTTGCGGGAACTGTTGTAAATTGGTGAGTAGATGGTGACCGTCCAGCCCCATTCATCCTGTTCTTCCAGGCCGGAGACTACTATCTCCCCCGTTTCAAGGGCTTGGTATGGTGCCCGCCCGTAGCTTGCGATGTCTTCTTCATCGCCGAGGGCGGAAAAGTTTTCGGTATCACTTGGAGCACAGCTGCCGTCGATGACGTACACCCAGTTTGTGCCGCTTTTCGGCGCCATGGTGTAGAGGTAGCGCGCGCTGCTGGTGTTCTTTAGCGAAAAGAGTCTGACGCGTGTTTCTTCGTAGTAGGGGTCTTCTTCGTCAAGGGATTTTGCAAGAGCTTCGAATTTGTCTCCGTCAATCAGCCTGCCCGCGCTCCGTATCAGCGGGATTCCCGAGTTGCTGAAAATCTTAACGGTAAAGTTGACGCTTGACTTCGCAAATATCACTGTAACAAGAGCTAGTACTGCTGTCATAAAGAGGGTAATAAAAATGATAAACCGTGTTTTAAAAGAAGCTTCTCGTTTCATGTATCTATAATTACCGTGAAATGTGTTTTGGTCAAGAGAAATTTTGTACAATAATAATGTTGTTTTTCTCAGCGGGGCGGGGCGTTACTTGGACAGCTGTCCCAGTGCGGGCAGACCGACCGCATCGAAGTCCAGCGCGCGGACAAAGGCGCAAGCCCCCGGCGCGTGCGGTACAATCTCGCCATGCTCGACAGCCACACACTCAAGAAGAACGATGATTTTTCGGCACTTCCCGAGATCTACATCATCTTTATCACCGAAAACGACTATCTGGGGCAGGGGAAGCCGCTCTACACGGTGAAAAAACTGTTCGACTGCACCGATGGAGACGGCAACGATTTGCCATTCGACGACGGTTGCACTATAATCTATGTGAATGGGACGTACCGCGGCAATGACGCAATCGGGCATCTGATGCACGACTTCTGCGCGCGGACGGCAGAGGCCGCTCCGTTCCTTTTGGAGAAATAGGACTTCCTTCTCATAAGAACCTTGTAAAAAGAATGAATATGACATAAAATAATCATATGGCTTTATTTCAAAGTATAATCGACTTCCTTCAAGAGATTTTCATGCCTGCGGCTCCTGAGGTTAAAAAGAGAATTGCCCTTAAGAAGCTGGAAACTGATATGCGCAATTTCACGCCTGCCATATACAGAAATGATATGCTGCTGCCGAATTTCGCTGAGGCACTGCGGGTTCTGTACGTAAACACAAAGCCTGTGATGTCCCTTTTGTCCAATACAATATGCAGTGATGATTTGGAGCGGAACCACCACTTTCTTGAACAGCTGATGATGACGGGCTTTTCAGATGAGGCCCAGAATATAATAGAAAGCCTTGAGTATCAAAACCGCAAAGAGAGTGCTGAAAACGATACATCCAACTCCCTTACCCGCCACTTTGAAATGGAGCACGTACGGCTCGAAAAAGTCGTCGCAGAACTGAAGACCCCTGCTTTCGCCCAGTTCGACAAGGTTATGGACAGCATAAAGCAGCTCAATGACATCTGCCGCTACAACTTTATCACTCCGCTCCGCCTGTTTGACAAAAATTTCGTGGAAAGCCCCGCCTATACGGCATTGTTTCAGGCAGTCCCGCTGGAACTCATCGAAAACACCCTTCAGGATTTGTATTATGTTTCAGCAGGGCTGGACATAAGCAGTTCCACAGGAAACGCTATCCGCGCGCTGCAGATCTTGCAGAGACGGGGGCATGCCGACCAGGAAGAGGCGTTGGCGCTTGAGTCCTGCCTGCGCAAGATTTTGGGAGCGCTTAAATCCGTTCTTCGGGAAGATGTCATGCTCAATCTGTTGCGGCTTGCCAAAGGAGACCCTGAGTACAAACCTTCTAAAGCAACGTATTCAAGTCAGGAGCGGCTGAAGTTCGGCGAGTATCTCGAAAACCGATTTATCATCGATGAAGGCCGTCTTAAAAACGAGTTGCAGGAAGAGACCGTCACGAACGAAGTGAACTCCCTTTTCAGCGGCAAAAACGTGGAAAAGGTTGCCGGTTACAACAATGAAATCAACAATCTCCTCAAGCAGAGCACTCCGTGTTCTTTCTTCTGGGTGCTTCCGATGCAGGTTCTCAAAGGCTTTGTTTCTATATATTACGAACCGAAAGTCAAGCAGTTCTTGAATGATATAGTAATAGAAGGTTTTTTCAACGCTACAGACTACAAGTCCGAGTACGCCGCGGATGTGTACGCGGTCAATGATGCTATGGCGCACGTCAAAGCGTTCGAGCAGATGTTCGGGCACGGTTCCCCGTATGACGAAAATATGATTGTCGGACTGATAAAGGACAGCCACAAAGACGCTTCGTTCCTTACGCGTCTGAAAACCGTGGTTGACAGGATTGACAAAGAAGCAAAAGGTATCATACAGAACCAAGTGATAAATATCGCCAAACTGTATGATAAAGTGAATGAGATTCTTGTTGAGACAAAGAAGCCGATGTCGGATGTCATTTCGAATGTCAAAGTTCTTGCTATGTCATCAAGAAACAGGGATAACTTTGAATTCCTCGATACGACTATCCATCAATGGAAGCTTTTTCTTGACATCATGGGTGACTATGTTTCTATAAAGAAGGGTGACGGTAAAAAATGAGCGATGCGCAGGAAAAGGAGATTTACGATCTCAAACAGCTTCTGGGGCTTTTCCGCTCCTTGTGTACTACGATTGAGCTTCCAAAGCTTCTCCAGTCCATCCTCTATTCTGCCATGGCGCAGATGCGTGTGACCGGCGCAGGCATTTTTACGCTGTCGTCTTTGGAAACGCCTTCTTACCGGCTCGGTACCAACTACATGAATCTGGATGTGAATCCGCTTATCAGTTATTGCATTCCGAAGAAATCCCGCCTTGTTGAGGCGTTGCGCGGGCACGATGAAGTGTTCACGCTGGACAGAATCAGCGCGTCAATTCCCGGTTGCAAAGAGCTTGATATGCTTACCAGCATGAATCCTACGCTTATCGTTCCGCTGACGTTCAGAAAGCGGCTGAACGGCATTCTGGTACTCGGGGAACGAATTGTTGTCGAAGGGGAGGATACTTCCGAGTATTCGGACTATGAAAAGCGGGAGATTCTTTCCCTTACGTCGCTTGCCGCGATTGCGGTGAACAATGCGTCTTTGGTGGAGATTTCCTCCACCGACATGATGACGCACCTCAAATTTAAGCATTATTTCTTCAATATACTTGCCGACCGCATGGAGGATGCTGTTGCTTCCAAGTCTGTGCTCAGCGTTCTGATGTTCGACATTGACTTCTTCAAAAAGGTGAACGACACCAACGG
>CADBRT010000188.1 GCA_902797055.1 uncultured Spirochaetaceae bacterium | reverse complement strand
CGGTTGCAAACCGATAATTAGCCAGCTTGCTGTCTGAAAGAGCATTTATAAGGCTGAACAGATTGTAGATATCAGGCGATTTTTCCGAAAAATGGTAGCCGTCGTACTGTTGCTTCAAGGCTTTACAGGCTTCATCGTAACTCATGCCGTTGCTGTCCGCAAGTACCTGTATTTCGGCACCATCTGCTCTTGGATCTCCTCTTTTGTTATGCCGCAGATGGGGGCCTATTTGTCAGTCATCGTTATGACCTTGAGGTTGTTCAGTTCGCTGAATATGGACAGCTGGTTAAACTTCGTTATTCCTGTCAGAAACATAAAACGCAGGTGCCCGCCCCTGTCTTTCAGCGGGCTGAAGAACTTCCTCATCTCCTGCTTGAGCGCCAGTTACAAAGCAGGATTGTCTATCGTGTCCAGAAGCGGTGAGTCGTACTCGTCGACAAGGACAACAGACTCAATCCCCGTTTTTTCGTATATAGAATCTATTACATATGCAAAGCGCGGCCCCCCACTCGTTTTCAGTTCTGTTTACTATCTGGTATTTTTCTTCCCATGCGCAAAGCTTGTCTTGTCCACATAGTAATAGCCGTCTTTTCTGATGTCCGCAAAATCCTGCATTCCGATGGGGAACTTTTTCAACTGTGTCATGCTTCCATCATAGCACAGACGGAGGGGTCACGCAAGAAAAGGATGCAGCATCCGTCCGAGGCTCGGCAAACAACTGAAACGCCCATTCGCAATCTCGGACGGGCGCACCTTGGAGGTTTCAGAACACGAAGTCGATTACTTCTTCCGCCTGTGATACGGGGACGAATTTGATTCCTTCCTTGACGTGTTCGGGGATTTCCTCTAGGTCGCGCACGTTCGCCTGCGGAATGATGATGGTTTTGACCTTGTTGCGCTTTGCTGCGACCGTCTTTTCCCTGAGTCCGCCGATCGGGAGCACCTGACCGGTCAGGCTCAGTTCCCCCGTCATTGCGAGGTTCGGCTTGATTTTCTTTCCCTTGAGCAGTGAAAGGAATGTCGTCGCCATCGTGATACCCGCAGACGGTCCGTCTTTCGGGGTTGCGCCTTCTGGAATGTGCAGGTGAATGGTGTTCTTTTCAAACCAGTCAGCGTCCTTGATGTTTCGGGCAATAGCGTACTGTTTTGCCCAGTTCATGGCAATCTGTGCGCTTTCCTTCATGACGTCTCCCATCTGTCCTGTCAGCTGCAGTCCTGCTTTGCTGGATTCAAACGCAATGCTTTCAATCAGAAGCGTGTCTCCTCCCATGCTTGTCCATGCAAGACCGATTGCGGTTCCCGGGACGTCAGCTTTCTTTATCTGGCTTTCATCGAATACTGCTTTGCCCAAGTATTTGCGGACTTCCGGCTCGTCAATAGTAAAAGTCTTTTTGCCGAATGAAGCTTTGATTTTATCGGACTCCTGCTTTGTCTGTTTTTCTTTTTCAGCTATGAAATCCGCTTCTTTTTCCTTGAGATTTTTTTCTTCCTCTGCAGCCAGTTCTGCCTTTTCCTTGTCAGTCAGCTTCGTCTGGGATTTCTTCTTTGCAGCAGCCTGCTTCTGAAGCTGCTCCTTGAACTCTTCAAGCGTTATCAGGTGTTCCTGAGGATTCTCTTGTTCAAATTCAGAAACCTGCTCATGAATAATCTTGCGTGTTATCTTGTCGATGCACTTTTCGTAGTTGCGGACACCGGCTTCCCGTGCGTACTCAGTAGCGATGAGTGTAAGCGCCTGCTTTGTGTACTTGATGCTGGTCTTTTTGAGGCCGTTCTTTTCCAGATTCTTAGGAATAAGGTATTTTTTTGCAATCTCAATCTTTTCCTGATCGATGTAGCCGGAAAGCTCTATGATTTCCGCCCTGTCCAAAAGTGGCTGGGGAATTGGGTCGAGGCTGTTTGCGGTGAGGATGAAAAAAACATTACTGACATCGAACGGCAGGTCGAGGTAGGAGTCACGGAAGTTTGTATTCTGTTCGGGGTCCAGGACTTCAAGCAAAGCTGCTGACGGGTCTCCCTGTGCGCTTGCGGTCATCTTGTCCACTTCGTCAATCATAAATACCGGAGACCGTGTCTTCGTTATCTTGAGTCCTTCGATTATCTGTCCTGGCATGGATCCGATATAGGTGCGGCGGAAGCCCTTGATTTTTGACTCATCGTGTTCGCCTCCCACGCTGAAGCGGAAGAACGGCTTGTGCATGGCTTTTGCGATGGAGTGGCCGACGCTTGTTTTTCCGACACCTGGCGGTCCGACTAGAATCAGGACAGAGCCTTTGCCGTCGTGCTTGAGTTTGCGAACGGAAAGATATTCCAAAATTCTCTTCTTTACATCTTCAAGTCCGTAGTGATCCGCTTCCAGAACCTGCTCAGCCTCCTGCAAGCTGTAGCTTTCCAACGGCTTGTCGTTCCACGGCAGGTTGCAGATTAAGTCCAGATAGTTGCGACTGGACATGTATTCCGGGTCATGAGGATCTGTCAGCTGGAATTTCTCCAGTTCGCTGTCAGTGACTTCTTTTATTTCACCTTCAAATTTAAAGGAGTCAATCTTAGCCTTGAATTTTTGGTAGTCGCTTGTTTTTGAATCATTGGCAATGCCCAGTTCTTCCTGTATGCTTTTGAGTTCTTCCCGCAGAAAATAATCGCGCTGGTTCTTTTCAACTTTTCCGTTGATGTCCGCCTGGATTTTCTTCTGTACGCGGAGAATCTCTTCCTCTTTTTTGATGTGCAACAGCACTTGATTCATCCGTTCACGCACATTGAGCATTTCCAGCACTTTCTGCTGCTCTTCGCGTTCAATGTTCAGGATGGAAGCGACGAAATCCGCAATTTTTCCCGGGTGATCGATGTTCACCATGTTGAGACGCATCTCTTCGGTAAACATCGGGTTGTTGTCGCTGACCTCCTTCATCTCACTGATGATGGCTCTTGTCAGTGCCTTGATTTCAAAAGCATTGTCTTCGATGTCTTCCAAATACTCTACCGCTGCAACAATCGGGTTTGCAGGGCTGAGTGTTTTTCTGATTTTAAACCGCTTTATGGTAGAGACGAAAGCGTTCACACCACCGTCAGGCAAGTTTATTTTCTTTATGATGCGTGCAACGGTTCCGACGGTGTACAGATCGTCGATTGTCGGATTTTCAACGTCGTTCTTGAGCATGGTTATGCCTATGTAACCATCATTTTTGTATGCGTCTTCAATGACCTTGGAGTCATCGTCGTTGTTTATCATGAGGGGCGTGAAGATGCCCGGAAAAATGGGACGTCCTCCAAGGGGAATTATGTATAATTTGTTTGGAAGCTCTTCCTTTGCAGGGAGCGTTGTGATGTCGTCAGAATCCATTGTGTCTGAATTGATGTCTGTGCTCATGCTATAAATATACTTCAACTATACTAAAAAGGCAATGTTTGCGAGCAGACCACACAGAACTGCCGGCAAGAGACTTCCGGCAACCAAGATTGACAAATGCTGTTACTATATGGTATATTTTTCTCCATTATATATATTTTGGGGGGCAATAAAATGGTCCTATTCGGCGGAATCCTATCCATTAAAGCCGTCACTTTTTTCATGTTTTCCATTTTTGCAATTCTTGCTGTCGGTTACGCGCTCGGCCGCGTAGAAGTCAAAGGAATTGAGTTGGGAACAGCAGGTGTCTTTATCGTCGCTTTGCTGTACGGATGTTTTTTCTACAAGAATCTGGATTCTCAGCTTGTTGTAGGCGAATACGACTATACGGTCAATGCTCTCAAAATCATTGAGAACATGGGGCTGGTGCTCTTTGTTACGGCTGTAGGTTTTATTGCCGGCCCGAATTTCTTCGGCAACCTCAAGCGCAATTTCAAGAGCTATGTTCTTCTTGGGTTGATAATCATTCTTTCAGGAGCCGTAGCCTGCGCAATCTGTATCATGATTGAGCGGGGCATTTCAAATGACGGTCTGACAACTGATGAAATCACTGCAATGATGGTCGGTATTTTCTCTGGCTCACTTACATCGACACCAGCATTCTCCGCTTCAAAGGAAGCGGTCGGAAACGCTCATCTTGAGTCAATCGTTTCTGTTGGTTATGGAATCGCTTATCTGTACGGCGTTATCGGTGTTGTGCTGTTCGTTCAGGTTCTTCCGAAGATTCTGCATGCTGATATGGAGGAAGAGCGCAAGAAGATTGTTGTTGCACAGTCCGGGGCACGCAGCAATGATGCTGACCGCTTTATTCACGTCGATGAGTTCGGGTATTTCCCGTTTGCGCTTGCCACATTGGTCGGTATCTTCGTCGGTTCCTTTAAGGCCAAGGGAGTTTCTCTGACGATGACAGGTGGCTGTCTTTTGGCAGGACTCATCTTTGGACATTTGGGACACATTGGTAAAATCAGTATTGTTCCGAAAAGCGGTACGGTAAAGACTGCTCGTGAGTTGGGGCTTGCCTTGTTCCTTCTTGGTGCCGGCGTTTCAGGCGGTGCAAAGTTTGTGCAGTATTTCAAGTGGGTGTACTTCATCTACGGCATTGTGATTACAACGCTGCCTCTCTTTGCCGGTTACTTCTTCGCCCGCTATGTGCTTAAGCTGTGCCTGCTGAACAATCTTGGTTCTATAACGGGTGGTATGACTTCCACTCCAGCTCTCGGTACTTTGATTCACGTCGCTGGAACTGAAGATGCCGCTGCAGCATATGCTTGTACATATCCGGTGGCTCTTATCGCTGTTGTTGTTGTATCGCAAGTGCTTATACGTTTGTTCTAAAACAATTCATTCTTTGATAAAGATGATTGCCCCCGTCATTAAGGCGGGGGTATTTCTATATTAGGCTCATGAGCCTGTGAAAAATGTGAAGCGAAGCCGGAATATTTTTCACAATAAACCACCTGCTATGCAGGCGGAGTCAATTGCTTATAGCAAAAAAAGCTTCCTCAAAGGTGTCCAATAGGCTTGAACATATGTGAAAGCGTGGGACTTGACTCTCGGCTTGCGAATCTAACCTTATAGGCTAAGTGTGATTGTGTTCTGAAAAACTGGTGATATACGGTGCTGACTATTTCCGACATAAAAAAAGCCCCCTTCCACAGGGGGCTTTCGGTTTCAAGCGGTTTTACCGTGCTTCCGTACTGGATACCAACACGGAAGCAGAATGCTGCTACTGTACCTCGAAGTAGTAAATGTAGTGTCCCCATTTGTTTGAGATGAAATGGGACAAAACAAACCAATAACCGTTACTACCGTCCACTGTTTCGCCTCTGTAAACGATGTGCGCATAAGCGTCCTTGTTGCGTACTTTGTAGTTTCTCTTGATGAAATCCACCAGATCATCCGTCAGTTCTGCATCTTCAGCATCTCCAGTGCTGTCATTGACATTGAAGAAATTTGTTATAGTTGCACCTCCTACAATTGACTGCAGGACTTGATACACGGAATCCATATCAGAACATTCGGCGTCGAATTCCCTTTCTGTGTAGGAACCCAAGGAATTTCCCTGTACTGAGCCGTCATAGGCGAATGCCACTGCTGCCAGTACGGAAACCAACATTACTGAAAGAATTTTCTTCAATTTCATAGCTTTATACCTCTTAATATTATTAGTATCATGCTTATCAAATTTTGTCAATAATATAATTTACTAAAAAAACTTTTTTTTCTCTAAAAAATGAATGCCTCTTCATACGGAAAATATGTGCCGTTCTTGAGGCTTTGAAAAAGAATACTTGTGAGATAAACAGGTCTTGTGTTATAATTAAGGTTATGAAAAAGATTTTATGCGCAGCATGTCTGATGCTCGCCTCTTTGGCTACGGTCGTTCCTCTTGGTGTTGATGAAGATGAGCTTCAAGGTTCAGGCTCAATTGATTCTTTGCAGTTTGAAAATTACAGCGGTCCCCATGCTGTCATTGACAGTGCGGCCGCCATCGTAAACATCGGATCAGAACTTGGACGCGAAGTTGCGCTGAATCTTGATGCATTTTCGACAATCCGCCCTGGTGCAAAGTATTCTTTGATTCATGCCGTCGATGGTGAGGCGTTGGAAAAACTGGATGCTGATATCCTTGTTCTGAATGAAAATGCTGGGGTCGACCACATAACTAACCTGAGGCGTATACTGACAGGTTTTCTGGAGGCTGCCTATGGTTACAGCCGTGATGACGCACAGACAATCTCAACTTTTGTTACCATATATAATGCAGTTTACCGCAATCAGATTGCTGTTTTCGAAAAGCGATACAAAGATGTCGTTCTTGAGAATATTTCAGAGGACAAGGTCGGACTCAGCACAAACTGGGCTGATTGGGCTGGTAAAACTCAGATTGTCATACCGCTTAACTCCCCGCAAGGTGGTATTTCGGCGGTAGACACAACGACTATTTCGGATGAGGCTGTCGTTGAAGCGCTCAGGCAGGAAGAGGATAAAGCTGTTGATATCCGTGAGAACCTCACAGACTTGAAGGAACGTGAGAAAGTGACGGCAACAGAACAGGCCCAGGCCGCTCAAAAAGACGCTGCCCAGCAGAAGGCTGCCGGCAACATTGAACAGGCAAAACAGTCTGCTGAAACAGCTACTGTACAACAGAAGCTCGCCGACAAAAAGACTGAAGAAATAAAGGTTGAACGTCAAGAGATAGCCAAAGATAAGGCTGAAATTTTCGGTGAAAGTGTCAGTGTCGATGTCAGCAACCCGGTGACGGGGCTTTTCGTTGTTGACAGCCAGAATGACTTGTATACGCTGATTACACTCGACAGCGTAACAGGTACTGTCATCCGCCGTTCTCCGGTAAAGCAGATACGTGGAAAAATCGTCTATACCGTTTCCGGTGTCAACATTCCGGTGGAAGAAGGTGATGCACCTGTCTCTGATGATTTGTATATGGCTGTCTGTGGTGTAAACGACGGTCATTCTGCAACCCGCCTGTGTCTGATCGATTCAACAACGCTTGAGGTCGTTAAGCAGAGTGAAGCGTTGCTTTCTGAAAACACAGAGTTTTTGCAGCAGAACGACAGCTTCTATGTGCTTGTAGAGGATGAATCAAAGTATTACGTTGGAAGTTATGACAAGAACTTATCTCTCAAAACACGCAGTGAACTTGCGGTAAGCCCTTCGAGCCCGCTCAATGTACGGCCGTCAGGGCTTCTCGTAACTGATGAGACAGGAAATCCGCGCCTGCTTAACATATCCGATTTGACAACTATTTGGTAAGTCTGTTAGCCGATAGCAATGCTAAAAAATACCCCCGATGCAGAGCATCGGGG
>CADBRT010000187.1 GCA_902797055.1 uncultured Spirochaetaceae bacterium | reverse complement strand
GGAGTAAAAGCGTACGCACCGGACATGTCCGGTGAATACGTATATTACAAGGATTCCAGTTTCAAACGGGAAAGCATCATCGGCTTCATCTGCTACGATGAAGGAACCTATGGAGCCCGGTGCTTTACAGAAGTGGATATTGAAAACCAGCTTCCAGAAAAAGATATCACCATCTACTTTTCCGTAGACCCGACTAAAGACAAACTGGAACTGACCGGTGAACGGATTGTCGGTTCAACCGGCAGCAACGAAGACACCGATATCGTCAACTATCTGCACGACCTTGTGTACGAATTCGCCGAACGCCGACAGAAAGTAACCATCGAAAGCGCGAAACCCGTCAGAAAAAGCGACGATTTCCCGCAGTTCGGCGGTTCAGTAACGATGGTCTACAATCCGCTCGTGCCTGTCTTCAACGTGGAATCAATCATCACGCAGGACGGAACTGCCATCATGGAAGTGCAGACAATCGGAGCGCTGTCCGCTTCCGGCGACCAGAGCTTTACGACCTTCCGGGGACTTGAAGCCGCCTCAAAAGACAAGAACCGGAAGTTCAAGAAGAAGTCCCTCGCTAAAAAGCAAACAGCAACCTACGAGACGCAGAGCATTGAAATCGACGATATGTGGACGCAGAACATGGAAAACGTGTGGTTCCTCGGAGACACGGCACTGCTGATGCTCAACGACACACCGGTGCCAGAAATGTTCGACGACACCGAAGAGCACAAGGGACAGTTCAGGGAAATACTGGTACGAAATATGTCTGAAAGCAAGGACGGTTCGTTCGCCGTATGGAAGAACCGGACGATTGAAACATCTGCTGACGGGAAAACAACCACGCTGATGAACACTTTCTGTCAGTTGGAAAGCGGCGATGTGACACGCGACTTCAAGGTGCTCACCGATTTAGGCGGCACCTACGCAATCCTTTCGCTCACCGTCTTCGACAGTGTGTATCAGAAGAACAAAGCCTATTTCAAAAAGATTTTATCAAGCTATACAACTTCAAACAGGCGCTAAAAACTGCTTCTTGAAAGCGGGGTGCCAATCCAGACACCCTCGCTTCCAAGATATTCGTGCTTTTCACCTTCTATCAAAAACTGAACGCTTTCAACCGTCGGGAAGGCAGTCGCTGTATACACAATCTGCTGCAGCTGTCCGCGGGTACCTTCAATGCCGTACTGGTTGAACTCAAATTCTGTGCTGAAATTCAAACTCGCGACACCGTTGGAAACTGAAGCGCTGATGAGCTTCGTGCCGTCGGAAACCAACGTCCGACATCCCTCGCGCTCTTCATCTTCGTTCGGGCCTTCTATAATGGCATTGATGGCATCGACAAGCGGACGTCTCGTTTTAGGCATGGCACGGACAACTTCGTGCCTGACGACAGAACCGTCGCTGTTTATCGCCATGAAGAACAACTTTATATTCATCTTCTGCAAGGTGTCGACGACGTGCCCATCCTCATCGGAAACGGCAATCGGGCCTTCCCCTGCCTGAATCACTGCGGAGACAGCATTCTCTGCGGCAACTTCCTTATTTTCCGTTTCGGGAATTTCCGGGACGGCAAGCTGATTGAGCTGTTCGGTAACAAGATGCAGCGTGGGAGCGGTGGCCTCCCCCGGCTCGACTTCGTTTTTATCCGCCGGAGCCACCTCCAAAGAAGGCGCGTTTTCAACAAAAGCCGGCGTTTTTCCAAACACACGTCCGAAAAAACCTGTTGCCTTGAGATTTGAACGAATTTTACTGCTGTTTACAATGAAAAGGATTCCCAATATAAGCGCGGCGAGCACCCACAGTGCAAAACCAATGCCGCTTTTTCCCATGGACCTTCCTTCGTCCTCTGATTTTCGTGAATCATTTTTGAAATTGTTTCTTGCCATTTCGCCGCCCATTATAAAGGACGGGGTACTTCTTTTCAAGATGGACAAATGAGGGAGCTTTTCAACAGCGATTGCAGCAGACAGCGGCATCCTTCGAGAATCTGAACATAGGTGGTGTCAAAGTCATCGGTGTACCACGGGTCGGCGATGTCCCCCGGATGAGGAGTAAAATCACGAAGTTTGCTGATTTTATGCTCTGTGTCGGAACCAAAAATACGAAGCATGTTGCGTATATTGTTGCTGTCCATTCCGATGATGCAATCGTACTCATCGTAATCATCGCGGGTAATCTGTGACGCTTGGTGCGGAGGCATGGAGACTCCCATTTCCATCAGCTTCCTGCGCGCGGGCGGATACGGCGGATTTCCGATTTCTTCCGTGCTGGTAGCCTTCGAATCTATGCGGAAACAGTCTGCAACCCCGGCTTCATCAACGAGCTGCCTCATTATAAACTCCGCCATGGGAGAGCGACAGATATTGCCGTGGCAGACAAAAAGAATCCTTACAAAATGTTTACTCATCGCCTCATTCTAAGCGAGACAGAAGTATTGGTCAACACAAGAAAAAAACATCGTTGTTACTCTTGACAGTAGCAACGACATGCACTATATTTATTACTGTTAAGAGTAACAGGAGAGCAAAGAGATGAAACGCACAGACAGCATATACCTGAAGCTTCCGAGCGACCGGTACACACCGTTTTCACTTGCAAAAAAAATCGGGGCAAAGGCAATTCTGGAAAGCGCCCGTTTCAACCAGGGAAAAGAACGCTATTCAATCCTCATGGCAGAGGAAGCGTTCCGGCTGCTGCAGGACGACGAAGGGATTGCATTTATCATAGATGGTAGAAGAGTACCGTTCATTCCAGGAGCTTTGACAGAGGGAGAAACCGTTGCCCCCGGCAGCAAAATTGCGCATACCCCGGACATTTTGGATGCGCTGCTCTACGTGGCACAGGAAAATGAACTGCCGGTAAAGGACATACCAGTCCCGGCAAGCGGAATCGGATATTTGAGCTATGAGTTCTGTGCCAGATGTGACACCATAACGCTTGCCCCGCAGACCGATGAACTGCACATACCAGAAAGCGAATTTATCGCTGGTCATCTGTACATTGTCTTTGACCACTTCACTGAAATGCTCCACATCTTTGCCCTCAACTACACCGAGCATCAGATTGATCTGCAAAAGGCCGTCGATACCTTGAAGAAGAGACTCGAAGACTTGGACTTCAGCTACTTGGCGCCGCCCGAAGACCCGCAGCCCTGCAGAGTGATAACAGACCTGCAGCGTTCAGAGACAGAATACAAGGAAAAAGTCCTTGCACTCAAAAAGAGAATCGTCGCCGGCGACATCTTTCAGGCGGTACCGAGCAGGCGGCTCCAAGTGGAATGTGAATCATCAGCGATGGAAATCTACCGCAGACTCCGTTCGCTCAACCCCTCCCCCTACCTGCTGTACATCGACTTCGGGGACAGGCAGCTGATCGGCTCCTCCCCTGAAAGTCTGGTCAGAGTCAGGGAAGGCGTCGCGTCCATCCGCCCGATTGCAGGAACAAGACGGCGCGGGAAAAACGCGGCAGAAGACGAAGCGCTCAAAGAGGAACTGCTTGCAGACCCGAAAGAAAAAAGCGAGCATCTGATGCTGGTGGATCTTGCGCGTAATGATTTAGGAAGAGTCTGTGAACCGGGCAGCGTCAATGTGACGCGTTTCATGGACTGCGAGTATTTCAGCCACGTCATGCACCTCGTAAGCGACGTGGAGGGAACGGTGAGGAGCGACATGAAGCAGATACAGGTGCTGCGCTCTGCGTTCCCAGCAGGAACAGTAAGCGGTTCCCCCAAAATAAGTGCGATTGAGATTTTGAGCCAGTTGGAAACCGTAAAGCGGAGGTTCTATGCAGGTGCCATCGGGTATCTTCAGGCTTCCGGAGATTTGGATTTTTGCATCGGCATACGTTGTGCGCTCAAGCAAAACAGTACATGGACATTGCAGGCCGGCGGAGGGATTGTCTATGACAGCAACCCTGACCGCGAATGGCAGGAAACAAACGAAAAGCTCGGGGCACTCAAAGCAGTCCTCGAAAACGGAACCAAACAGTAAGGGGAAACACTATGATACTGGTAATCGATAACTATGACTCATTCACATACAATGTTGTACAGGCTCTTCAGAGATTGTCCACTGAAGAAGTAAAAACCGTGCGTTCAAAGGAAGTAACCGTCGCAGACCTTGAAGCACTGAACCCGAGCAGACTGGTCATCAGCCCCGGTCCCGGAGAACCAAAGGACGCAGGCGTCAGTGAAAATGCTATCCGCCACTTTGCCGGCAAAATCCCGATTCTGGGCATCTGTCTCGGACATCAGGCGATTGGGGAAGCATTCGGTGCACGCATCGTCCAAGCAAAGCGAATCTGCCACGGTATCGTGGAGGACATCACGCTTGACGGAAAAGGAGTCTTCCGTCTCACAGGGAATAAGTCTTCATTCACCAGATACCACTCCCTCGTCATACAGGAAGATACCCTGCCAGCGGAATTTGAAGTAACAGCGCGGGCAGAAGACGGCGACATCATGGGCATACGGCACAAGACGCTGCCGATTGAAGGCATTCAGTTCCACCCTGAATCAATCGCCAGCCAGCGGGGTGACGACATTTTCAGGGCATTCCTGAACTACAGGCGCGAAAACATGCCGGTTTCCGCATACATCAATCAGCTGATGGAAAAGAAGGATTTGACAGAGGAACAGGCGGCGCTTTTTATGGACAACCTCACCGACGGAGATTTGGACGAACGCGCGACCGCAGCAATCCTCACCGCATTGGCGGCAAAAGGAACTCCTGCCGCTTCTGAACTGGCAGGCTGTGCAAAAGTCCTCATGCAGAAAAAGACTCCGCTTGCTGTTGACGGTTCACACCTTGCCGAGATTGTCGGAACAGGGGGAGACTGCAAGGGCAGCTTCAACATCTCTTCTCTGAGCGCAGTCGTCGCCGCCAGCTGCGGGCAAAAGATGGCAAAGCATGGCAACCGTGCCGTTTCCAGCAAGTCAGGAGCAGCGGATTTCTACGAAGCGCTCGGCATCAAGATTGACAACACACCGGCAAACACTGCAAAGCAGATTGGACAGACAGGATTTGCATTCCTCATGGCACCGGTGTACCACTCCGCCATGCGCTATGCGGCACCAGTACGAAAGGCACTGGGAATCAAAACCATCATGAACGTGCTCGGTCCGCTTCTGAACCCGGCAGGAGCGCAGTACGATGTGCTCGGCGTCTACAGCCAGGAACTGCTTGAACCGGTGGCGCACGCGGCAAAGTCACTCGGAAGCAAGCGAGTCATGGTCATCACCAGCGAAGACGGCTTTGACGAAATTTCCCCCTGTGCGCCGACAAAAGTCGTGCAGATAAACGAAGACGGCAAGGAGTACCGCTATACGATTGACCCTGCCAAATACGGCATTACGGGAACAAATGTCGAAGAACTGGCAGGCGGCAGCGCAGAAGACAATGCAAAACTCGCCTACGACATTCTGGACGGCAAAGGCCGCAAGACTATACGCGCAGCTGTCGGACTCAATGCGGGTGCCGTTCTGTACATTGCAGGAAAAGCCAGAACCATAAAAGACGGATACGACATGGCACTTGCAGCCATTGACAGCGGAAAGGCAAAAGCTAAACTGGAAGAAGTGAAAAAGGTATCAAATGGCTTCTGACATTCTGGACAAAATCGTAGAACTCAGGCGCAAGGACAAAGCGTCGCTTGGCAGTACGCTCGGCTGTGACGTACCGGCAACCCGGCAGCGGAAACCGCCCGTGCCGTTCATCGCGCAAAAAGGCGTCATCCTGGAAATCAAGCGGGCGTCTCCAAGCAAAGGGGACATCGCACCTCAGCTTGACGAGCGGGCGACCGCACTATCGTACATTGACGCAGGAACCAGCGCAATCTCGGTGCTGACAGAGCAGCACTACTTCAAAGGCTCTCTCACCGACCTACAGTCGGTCTGTGCTGCGGTAGACCAGCGGCAGCAGACAGGCGCAAAGAACGTCGCAGTGCTCAGAAAAGATTTCCTGATTGATGAGGAAGACATCGACATTGCCTACCGCTGCGGTGCTGATGCCGTACTCATCATCGCACGCATTCTGGAGGACGCCCTGTTCACTGCAATGATACAGAAATGCACTTCATTGGGCATGACGGCGTTCATCGAACTGCGCAAAGACGACGATGTGCGCAAGCTTTCCCTCGCCGCAAAAGACAAGAACATAAACCGCAGCCTCCTTGTGTGCGGTGTCAACGCGCGGGATTTGTCTGACTTTACGATCGACCTTCTGAGTCCCGCAGGACTGCTTTCAGACATACAGGGGATTCTGGGACCAGAGGCACGCGTTGTCTTTGAAAGCGGCATACGGAGCTCACAGGCAGCATACTTTGCGGGCAGTCTGGGCTTCACCGGAATGCTGCTTGGCGAAGCGGCGGCAAGGAACCCGGCACAGGCAAAGGAACTTGTCGAAGGCTTCATGAAAGCGACGCAGACAAAAAACGCACAGTCCTGGCTGCGTTTTGCAAACCTGCTGCATGAAAAGAAACGGCTGGCAGTAGCAGAAGAACACTGCGAACATTCGTCCCGCACTCCCCCACCCCTTTTAAAAGTCTGTGGACTGACACAGGCAGAAGATGCGCTTGCCGCCGCAGTCGCCGGAGCGGACATGCTGGGATTCATCTTCAGCAGCAAAAGCCCCAGAAAGACAGACGGAGCAACCGTACGGAACATCAGACGGAACTTGCAGGAAACAGGAATGACGGACTCCCTGTTTCTGGTTGCCGTCATAACGGAAACCGAAAGCACAGAAGCACAGGAAGCCATACAACTGGCACGGGAGGGAATTGTCGATTTTCTGCAGCTCCACGGAGAACATGCCGTAAAATCATTCCTTGCAAATGACGGACTCAGCGGACTCCCTCACTACCCGGTGATAAACCTCAGCAGAGAATGCGACAGCGAAGCAATCTCCCGTCTGGCTTCGCTCGGTGAACCCCGCATACTGATTGATTCCAAATGCGGAGAACAGCTTGGCGGAACAGGAAAACAAGTTTCTGCAGATTTACTTACATCAAGCGCAGGAACATCCAGACTGTGGCTCGCCGGCGGCTTGAATGCGGATAACATCACAACAGTTGCAGCGCAATTCAAGCCGGAACTGGTCGATGTCTCCAGCGGGATAGAATCCTCCCCCGGCAAAAAAGACCTCGACAAACTGGAACGGCTGGTGCTGGCACTGGGAATGTAAACCCGAAAAGGGGAGGAATCCTGCCCCCTTCAAAAATGAAATCGAAACATTGACCGATTTTCCCAACGGGTTTATAATGGACACATAGTAATCACTACTCGGCACCTCCTGCTCCACTGCGGTACAGAAGGTTCCGTAATACGTCATTGATTACAGAACAGGAGTCATCATGAAATTTTATAAGACCATTCAGTTCAGACTTATGGTAATAATTCTCTCCATAATCATCCTTTCCAATGGTGTCCTGACGATCATCTCATCGCGCTATTCAAAGACCGCCATACAGAACACAGTCAATCAAGTCATGGACACCCTGGCGGAATCCATATCGGACAAAATAAATTCATTCAATGCCAAAAACTTCCTTATACTCGATGCTGTTGCGGAACTGGATTTCATCAAAGACGAAAACATTCCGGCGGAAGAAAAAAGCATACGGCTGCGCTCGCTCGCAAAAGTCAGCCCTCAGTACGAAAACATAACTTACTTTGACGAGAAGGGAAACGGCGTAACCTTCGACGGAAGACCCGTAAACATGGCAAGCCGCGAATATATGAAACAGGCTATAGCAGGCAACCGTTATGCGTCTGAACCGTTATACAGCGAAGTCGTGCAGAGGCTGCTCATGACGTATGCAATACCTGTATATGGCGCAAACTCAAAGAAGATAATCGGTGTAACGGCCGCAAACGTCTACGGAGAGACTCTTTCAAATCTTGTTGCAAACATCACCGTCGGAAAAAATTCCCACCCGATAGTCGTAAGCCGCAAAAGCAAAAAGATCGTTGCCTCAGCCATACTTGACGATGTCATAAAAGGAGACCCAATCGACATCACTGCAGGTGCAGAGCAACAAGTAATCATAAACGGAATGCTCAGCGGTATGACAAGCGGAGGCGGATTCACCGACGCAAAAACAAAAACAATGATGACCGCAGCCTATGCACCGATTGAAGGAACCGACTGGAGCGCAATGATGATTTGCCCGTACGATGACTTCTTCGGCAAGTTATCATCCATGTCACGGATCATGACGGTATCATTCATCTTGACCATTGCGATCGCTTTTGCAATTTGCTGGATGGCCATCTCCAGCGCCCTCAAGCCTCTCAACAAAGTACGCTCATCTATCGAAGACATCGCTTCTGGAGACGCTGACCTTCGCAAACGCATTGAAGGTTCTATCGACGATGAAGTTGGCGCCGTCATAAACGGCTTCAACAAATTCGCCGGTAAGATGCAGGAAATCATCAGCAAGATTAAGACTTCAAAGGAAGATTTGGGTACCGCTGGTTCCGACCTCCTCGCCAGCACCGAAGATACGGGAACCTCGATTGCAGAAATCCTGACAAACATTGATTCCGTCCACCAGCAGATAACGGCGCAGTCAAACAGCGTCCAGCAGACAGCCGGTGCCGTAAACGAAATTGCAAGCAACATTGAATCCCTTGAAACCATGATACAGCGCCAGACCGCAGGTGTTTCAGAAGCCTCTGCAGCAGTTGAACAGATGATCGGTAACATCCGCTCGGTAACCACATCAATGGAAAAGATGTCCGGTTCCTTCGGAGAACTCACGAAGAGCGCCCAGTCAGGAAGCCAGCTCCAATCTGATGTATACGAACGCATTGAACAGATAAAGGCGCTGAGCGAAACCCTGCAGGAAGCAAACAGCGCCATTGCAAACATCGCAGAACAGACGAACCTCCTCGCCATGAACGCGGCAATTGAAGCAGCCCACGCAGGAGAAGCAGGAAAAGGTTTCAGCGTCGTTGCAGATGAAATCCGCAAACTTTCGGAAACCTCATCCACACAGTCAAAGACAATCGGTGATCAATTGACGAACATACAGAATTCAATCGCTGGCGTCGTAACCGCTTCCGAGCAGTCGAATGCGGCTTTCCAGGCAATGACGAAAAAAATCGCAGAAACTGACCAGCTCGTGCGCCAGATACGTGCAGCCATGGAAGAGCAGAACCAAGGTTCCCAGCAGATAAGCTCCGTACTGCACAATATGAACGACAGTTCGCTTGAAGTCCGCAACGCAGGTGAAGAGATGATGGAAGGAAACAAAGCCATCCTCGAAGAAGTGCGTACTCTGCAGGATGCGACAGGTGTCATGCAGAGCAGCATGGACGTGATGCAGACGAGCGCACGGAAGATCAACGAAACAGGAGCAGCCCTGCGCGGTATCGCAAACAACATGAAAAATTCCATCGAAAACATCGGCTCCCAAATCGACCAGTTCAAGGTCTAAGACGCGGAGGCGGCACTATCAGTGCGGTGTTCCGCCGCCGCACACTGCAAGATTT
>CADBRT010000186.1 GCA_902797055.1 uncultured Spirochaetaceae bacterium | reverse complement strand
TTTTGGGCTATTATCCCTCAAGAGTTTCTTTGACATTTAATGGAATTGATAATTGGATTGTTCTTGACCAGATAGGAACCGTGGATGCTATCAGGCTTGTAAAGAAGTTAGGTTCAATCGGAAAAAAAAGAAATTGATAAACTAAAAAGTGTCATAAAAGAAATGCTTGTAGATTGAAATGCGTTCCGGAGCCGCAATTTCCTCTGATGGAAATTCTACACATACTGTGCTATAATGACAACATATGAAATACGATGTTGAAAAAATAACGATGTCTGACGGCAACGAGAACTTTTTCCACCACTGGCTGCCAGATAATGAAATAGATTTTGTCCTTGTGCTGAGCCACGGCATGACGGAATATGCGTTCCGGTACAATGATTTCGGCACCTTTCTTGCTCAGAACAACATTGCCATGTATGCGGAAGACCACCGTGGGCACGGCAAGACTGCTGAGCTTGCAGAACAGACTGGAAGTGGGAAGTTCGGCTACCTTGCAGACAAAGACGGCTTTTTCCGCGTTGTTGATGACATAAAGGAAGAAGTTGAACGTGTAAAACAGCTGCACCCTGGAAAAAAGGTTGTACTTTTTGGTCACAGCTTCGGTTCATTCATAGCCCAGTGCTATATAGAAAAATATGGAAGCACGGTTGATGCCGCTGTAATCTGCGGTTCTGCCGGTCCGAGGCTGGAAGTCCTGTTCGGGAGGTTGCTCACCAGTCTTGCAAAAAAGGTTTCCGGTGCCAGAAATGTGTCTCGGTTTGTAGAGAAAGCGGTGTTCAGTTCTGGTTACAATGGCAACTGGCTGACCCGTGATGTTGAAATTGCGCAGAAGACCGTAAAAGACCCTTGGTGCACATTCCATTGTACGACAGGCTTTTATGCCGATATGCTTGCAGGTTTGTGCTTCATTCATTCCAAAAAGAATATGCAAAAGATTCCTGCCGGTCTGCCGGTGTTCCTGATTGCCGGTACCGATGACCCGGTCGGCTCGTATGGAAAGACGGTAACGAAGTTGTTCAATATATACCAGTCAAATGGGATGAAGTCTGTTGCGATAAAGCTGTATGACGGTGCAAAGCATGAACTGCTTAATGAAATCAACAGGGACGAAGTAAAAGCGGATGTCCTTTCGTGGATGAAAGACGCGCTTGTCTAAAGGTATAATAGCGGAATGTATTTTGCAGACGCCTCTGTCCAGTTGAAGAAGATTCTCATTGTAGACGACCACCCCATATTCACGAAAGGGCTGGAGGCATTGCTTTTAAGCCAGAAAAAGTATGAAATCTGTGGCAGTGCCGACAATCGGGAGTCTGCTGTCGCGCTCTTTGAAAAATGCAATCCCGATCTGGTGATTGTGGATTTGAATTTGGGAACAGAGGACGGCCTTGACATCGTTAAGGATATCCACAGCCGCAACCCTGAAAAGGCAGTGCTCGTTCTTTCAATGCATGATGAAAAATACTATGCCTCGCGGGCTATTAAGGCAGGTGCCCGGGGGTATATAATGAAAGAGGAGTCTTCGACACAGGTGCTGAATGCGGTGCAGACGGTGTTGGCAGGAGGGCTGTGGCTGTCCGAACAGGAGCAGTCCCGGATGAAACCGGAAGACGGCGGTATTGCAACGCTTTCCGACCGTCAGCTCCAGATTTTTACAATGATAGGCAAGGGTCTCGGCACTATAGAAATTGCCGCCGCCCTGAATGTCAGCAAGAAGACCGTGGATGCCCACAAAGAGCACATCAAAGAGAAACTCGGCTGCGCCACAAGTCAGGATTTGCGTGAACTTGCCATTGCTTGGACGACGCCGCAGCGGTAGGCGGAATGAATATGGCGGAAAAAAAAAGGGCGGTGAACAACAGAACGTTGACGTTGAACGGTGAGGAAGCTGCATTCTTCCGTACCAAGCTGCTGACCAAGGAAAAACTCTCCATTGCATGCGATGTTGATGTTCTGGACAGAACGTTGAACGGCGATATACTTGAGATGCTTGAGTATGTCCCCGACGGTTTTGCGGATCTGATAGTGATAGATCCGCCGTATAATCTGACAAAGAATTTCAACGGCGTAACGTTCAATGCCCGTTCGCAGGATTGCTATGAAACATATCTTTCTTCCTGGTTTCCTGCGGTATGTAAAAAAATAAAAGACAACGGCTCTCTGTATATGTGCGGGGACTGGAAGTGCACCTCTGCACTGCAACGGATAATAGAAAAAGAGCTTGTTATTTTAAACAGAATCACCTGGCAGCGGGAAAAGGGTCGCGGCTCAAAAAATAACTGGAAGAACGGCATGGAAGATATCTGGTTTGCCGTAAAAAATCCTGACGACTATTACTTCGATGTTGAGTCCGTAAAGATGAAGCGGCGGGTGCTGGCTCCGTACAAGGTTGACGGAAAGCCGAAGGACTGGGAGGAAAACCCCGCAGGAAATTTCAGGCTGACCTATCCGTCGAATTTCTGGGACGACATAAGCATTCCGTTCTGGTCCATGCCGGAGAATACCGACCACCCGACACAAAAACCTGAAAAACTCTATGCCAAGCTGATACTCGCCTCTTCCAAACCCGGAGACGTTGTCTTTGATCCGTTTTTGGGCAGCGGGACGGCGAGCGTCGTCGCAAAAAAACTCGGCAGAAGATACTGTGGCATTGAACTGAACGAAGAATATTGCCTCTGGGCTGAAAAGCGGCTTGCGCTGGCAGACAGCGATAAAAGCATTCAAGGGTATTCCGAAGGCGTCTTTTGGGAGCGGAATACATTGAATCAGCAGAAAAAGGGTGTTTTTGCAGGGAACAAGTGAAAGCGCCTCGCGGCGTCATAAACGGCACGAGAGGGAAGTGCTGCATGCGGCTGGGGAATAACGAAAAAAATTCCACTTG
>CADBRT010000185.1 GCA_902797055.1 uncultured Spirochaetaceae bacterium | reverse complement strand
TGGCGCCCGATGGCGACCCATGTGGCGGTACGATGGTACATCACGTGGCGCCCGATGGCGACCCATGTGGCGGTACGATGGCACATCACGTGGCGCCCGATGGCGACCCGCATAGCGGGAGATGGACAGTTGTGATAAAATATCTATTTTCGAAAGGGTTGATTTTTGCAAAAACAGAGTGTACAATACAAAAATCATTCTTTCTATTCCATAGAGAGAGAGGAGTTTTTTTGAATGAAATCTATAACGAAGATTGCGATGTCCGTAATCTCGGCTGTTGCAATCATTATTATTGTGAACATCTGGGGAAAGCATCAGTTCAGAAAGAATTCTTCTAAGACACTAGAGTATTCTGCGACGTTGAAAACGCAGGAATTCATCGCCAGCCTTGACGAACAGCTTACACTAGTCCGTCAAATGGTCAAAATGCCTTCCATTATCAAGTATCTGGAAACCCCGAACAATGAAAACGTCCGAGAATTAGCTTTGAATGAGCTTCACACGTTCCAGAACGCCTTTTTAAGCAAGTCTATTTTCTGGGTGTCAGACTCCAACCTTGAGTTCTGGCAGGACATGGAGTTTAAATACGATGTTAATCCGGACGACCCCGATTCGTACTGGTACAAGATGACCATGTATGAAACGGAAGAATACAACTTCAATATAAACTACAATCCTGATTTAAACGTAACCATGCTATGGGTCAATGCGGTCATCCGCAATAGCTCCGGAACTCCTGTCGGCATTGCAGGAACAGGTATTCCGCTGTCAGACTTCATCAATACGATGCTCAGCGGCATCGATGAAGAAATTACCATTTATCTTTACAACGACGATTTGGTCATCACGGGAGCGAAAGACCAGTCTCTGCTCACGGAGGATGTAAACCTCCTGACCAAGATGCCTGACTTGAAAAAGACAGATTCCGTGCCAACAAGAATAACTTCATATGCGGCGCCAAACAATCAGTATGTGCTTGCACCGATGGAACTGCTGAACTGGCACATGGTGATGCAGCTGCCGTACAACATAAAGGAAGCTGTTGTGAACTCGGCAACACCGCTTGCAATCTGCCTGGTCATCATAATCATTGCAGTCATGGCGTTCGTTGCGGTCAATCTGTCGATGAGTATCCACACCCTTACGGTGGCAGTAGACGATTTGTCTTCCGGCAATGCAGATTTGACGCAACGCGTTGTACTCAAGTCCAGATCCACCTTCAAGGCAATCGAAAACCTCGTTGAAAGCCTGAACAAGTTCATCATCAAGCTGCAGAGCATTGTTGCCAATGTCAAAGATTCCAATGCAACCCTCGTCACAACCGGAAACAACCTGGAAGACAGCACACAAGACACGACGGCATCTATTGAGCAGATTATCCAAATAATCCGCAGCATGAGCAACAACATCAACACGCAGGCGAACAGCGTTGACAAAACTTCAAATGCGGTAAACGAAATCTCAACGAATATAAACAACCTGAACACGATGATTGAAAGCCAATCCGATAACATCGCTCAGGCTTCGACAGCCGTCAAGCAGATGATTTCAAATATCAATACGGTGGACTCTTCCGTTGAGCGTCTGGCACAGGCGTTCCGAGAACTAGAGGAAAAATCTGTCAGGGGCGTAGCAAAGCAGGAGGAAGTGAACAATCAGATTCAGCAAATTAAAGTCCAGTCAGAGTCCTTGAAAGACGCAAACCAAGTGATTTCTTCTATTGCAGGGCAGACGAACCTGCTTGCCATGAATGCCGCAATTGAGGCTGCCCATGCAGGCGAAGCAGGAAAGGGATTCAGTGTAGTTGCTGACGAAATCAGAAAGCTGTCAGAGAACTCTTCTTCTCAGTCAAAGGAAGTCTCCGCAAAGCTCAAAGCCATTCAGGATTCCGTCACTCAGATTGTCGCCGTGTCACAGGAATCACAGATGGTACTCACAGCTGTGTCTGATGATATCAAAAGCACCAATGCGCTTGTGCAGGAAATCAACGGTGCAATGCAGGAGCAGAAGAACGATTCAGAGCAGATAGACCGTTCTCTGCAAATACTTAATACCAACTCTGCCGAAGTCAAATCTTCTTCTGAGGAGATGACTGTCAGCAACAAATCAATCCTGTCTGAAATTGAAAACCTTGAGAATGCAACAAGCAGTATGAAACAGGGCATGGATGAAATGTTGACCGGTGCACAGAAGATAAATGAAACCGGTTCAAGGCTGTCCACCCTGTCAAAGGATATGGACGTCTCAATCAAGAATATAGGACTTCAGCTCGACCAATTCAAGGTGTAAACCTGCAGAGCGAAAAAAGGCTTCCTGCGAAACAGGAAGCCTTTTTTGTTTTCAACGGAGAATGCTTCAATCAGTCGACTTTGTGGATGGCGCTCAAATCAATCACATACATGGGGTAGTGACGGCTGCCTTCAAAGTGTTTGTTGTAAATGGCAAGGGTGGAAATGTCTTCAAGGAATACGCTGACAGCTTCGCGGCTGAGTATCCGCTGTGCCTCTTTGAAATATTCCACTGCATGAGCGTCGTCAGTTGCAGCGATAGCCTTTGCATACACCTCATCATATTCGGGTGAACTGAAATTCACAAAGTTCTTTTCTGATTTAGAGTCGTAGCGAGCCAGATATGCAGTCGGATACGCGATCGCTCCGTCAAGCGAGATGACAGTCGCCTCATAGTTGCGCCCCTTGTACACATTTGAGAGCCACGTAGCCCAGTCCACCTGACGGATGGAAGCGCGGACACCGGCAGCGGCAAGCTGGTTGACGATGACTTCCGCAGTTTTTACGTGCACAGAATAGACAGAAGGAACGGTAATCGTAAACCCAAAGCCGTCCTTGTACCCCGCTTCTGCAAGAAGACTTTTTGCTTTGTCAACGTTCCGTTCATATGCATGGGCAAGACTATCCTCACAGTAGCGTTCGAGAGCAGGAATCAGCGGGCTGCCGGTTTTGACTCCGTACCCGTAGTTTACTGTCTCTATGATTTCGCTGGAATCCACCAGATAATTCACAGCCTGCCGTACACGGACATCCCGGAACGGTCCGAAGGCATTGTTCAGTGCAAGCATCTGCATGGTGTTTGAATTACGGGTATAAACGTTTACGGAGTCACTTTCAACCTGAGTTACGGTGTCGGCATTCGACCAGAACCCGTCGATGCTTCCAGCCTGAAAGTTCATAATCATATCCGCCTGACCGGAGATGAACTTTATTTTGATGACGTCGAGGGAACCGCCTTCCCCCCAGTAGTCCTTGTTGCGGACAAGCGTCAGGTGGCTTTGTTCCTCATATTCCTTCATCATATACGGACCGGTACCGACAGGATTCAGCGCAAGCCCCTTTGCATCCTTCTCAACAATGGGGGAAGTCAGATACGCAAGAAAACTTGTGTCAGCGGACTTGAGCTTTACCACAAGCTTACCACTTTCATCCAAGGAATAAGTTTCAATTTTAGAGTATCCCGCCATGCCTTTTTCGATAGCTTTCTGCACAGAATACAGAACATCATCAGCATCAAGTTCCTTACCGTCATGGAATTTTACGCCTTTACGGATTGAAAAAATGTAGCTTTTAGCATCAGAAGAAACGGAATATGAATCGGCAAGACCAGCACCGAAGGACCCATCGCTATTAACCTTTATGAGCCCCTCAAAAATATTGAAATTGATTGAGCGGGCATCAGCCGTCATTGATGTGAACGGGTCGAAGTTGTTCATCTCGGTGGTAAAACCGAGCGTCATAACGTTTTCACTTTGTTTGTCAGTCAGAACTTCTTTCTGCTTGGAGCCGCATGACATAAAGAATACGGCACAACCTGCAAGCGCTATAAGTACAGCTTTTTGGACATAATTTTTTTTCATACATATTCCTTAGCTATAAAAAAATTAAACTGAGTATAAAATATATTAGCTAGGGTGTCAATTTATGCCGTTCAATCCTACCAGTTTTTTAGTGTACGGATGTTCAGGAGAGAAGCAGATTTTTTCAGCCTCCCCGCACTCCACAATCCGTCCCTCATTCATGACAGCGATGCGGTCGCATAGGTAATAGACCACGGTCAGGTTGTGAGAGATAAAAAGCATGGAAAACTCCATGCGCCCGTGTATCTCCTGAAACAGATTCAGTATCTGGGAACCGACGGAAACATCGAGGGAAGAAATTGCTTCATCCGCCACCAGTAGTTTCGGTCGGAGCATGAGGGCAGCCCCTATGCAGACCCGCTGCCGCTGCCCGCCGCTCAACTCCTTGGGATAGCGCCTGCCGTATGAAGCGTCCAGACCTATCATCTCAAGCATTTCGTCAACCCGTACAGCACGCTCCTTCGCAGTGCCGATACCGTGTATGACAAGCGGTTCAGCCAAAGTTCTGCCGATTTTCTCACGCTCATCCAGAGCGCTCAAGGGATCCTGAAAAACTGCCTGCACATTGCGGTAAAACGCACGTCTGTTTTTCTTTGAATACGATTGCCCTGCAACGGAAACGCTGCCTTCAAAGGGGATGAGCGCAAGCACGCTTTTGCCGAGCGTCGATTTTCCGGAACCGCTCTCTCCCACCAACCCCATAAATTCATTGCGCTCAATGTTCAGATTGATATCTTTCAATACAGGCACATACTCTCGTTTTCGGAACAAGCCCAAGCCATGGGAAGCATATCCCGCGTTCAGATGTTTAATTTCAAGCACACGTTCACTCATGCGCTCCCTCCCCGGTTGCTCCGAAATGACAGGCAAACACATGATTCTCCCCTGTTCCTGGTGTATTTCCCGGCCGTTGCGTGAAACACACGTTCTGCGCACTGGCGCACCGGGGTGCAAACGGGCAGCCGTCTTTTTTTTGTGTCACCGAAGGGACTTTGCCCCGTATGCATTCCAAAAGAAGCCCCTTCTTGTCTCTGCTGGGAATGGAGCGCAGAAGTCCCTTGGTATACTCATGACAGGGGTATGAAAGAACATCCTGTATATTACCGGATTCCACAATGTGTCCCGCATACATGACGATAACTCTGGAACAAATCTGCTTTATGACATCGAGGTCGTGGGAGATAAAAAGTATAGACATACCGGTATCGGCATGGATTTTCTTAAGCACATCAAGCACCTGCGCCTGCGTGAAGACGTCCAGCGCGGTGGTGGGTTCATCGGCTATCAGAAGCGACGGTTTGGATATGATAGCAGAAGCAATCATAACGCGCTGCCTCATGCCACCTGACAGTTCATGAGGATACGCATCTACAAGCCGGTCGACATTCTGCAACCCCACATCGATGAGCACTTGGCGAACCATTCTGTCCCGTTCCTGCTTGTCGATAGCTGTGTGAATTCGAAGGGTTTCGTCCACTTGGCGGCCTATTTTCATAAGCGGGTTGAGCGATGTCATCGGTTCCTGAAAAATCATGGCGATATCTTTGCCGTATATCTTGCGCTTTTCTTTTGCAGAAAGGGAAGTCAGCTCTTTTCCGTCAAAAACGACCTGTCCCCCGGAGCGCTCCACGCCAAACGGAAGCAGGTTATCGATGGCAAGCGCAGTAAGGGATTTTCCACACCCGCTTTCACCGACAATGCCGACTATTTCTCCTTTGTAGACACAGAAATTCGCGCTGTCCACAGCGGTATAGGGCTTACCGCCGTACAGCACAGAAACAGAGAGATTTTCTACGGAAAGCAACGGAGCGTTGTTCAATGGGAACCTCTTTCAAAACGGGTACGGAGCCCTTCCCCCAGACAGTTGAAGCCGACAATCGTCAGCATAATCATGCCGCCGGTGCATAGTGCGTACCACGGGGATTTGAAGATAATGGACTGGGCTTCGTTCAGCATCCAGCCCCAGCTCGGTTTCGGAGGCTGAATGCCAAGCCCCAGATAGCTCATGCTCGATTCTGCGAGAATTGCATTGGAAAAGCCCACCACGACTGACGGTACGAGCAGGTGGATGACACTCGGATAAATATGCATGACAAGCAGACGGAGCGGTGAAGCACCGAATACGCGGTAATTCTGAATGTATTCGCTTTCCTTGCACTGCAATGTCCCGACCCGAACGATACGGGCATAACTCGGAGTAAACTGTATGAAAAGGGCAAGAACAATCGTGTACTCACCGTAATTCATCACGGTGACAATCACGAGGGCTATCAGTATGCCGGGGAAAGAGCTGACAGCATCGATTACACGCATCACCACTTCATCGATGACACCGCCTACATAGCCCGACAGCAATCCCAAAGCGCTTCCTGCAATCGTGCTGAAGAATACAGTGCCAAACGCAACCAAGAGCGTAAAACGAGCTCCGACCATTAAACGGCTGAATACGTCGCGCCCCATGGCATCTGTTCCGGCGAAATGGGACAGAGAGGGGGGAAGGTTGCGCGCAGCGGTATCCATAGCGTTAATATCGTACGGTGTAGCGAAAAAACTGACGACAGCCATGCACAGTACGAACGAAACAAGAACAACACCGACGGAGAGCTGAATATTCGAATAAGACAGTTTATGGTTCATACGGATTTCTTTGCTGAGGACAAGCGTATTCGGGGGTCGATAATCTGCACAACAATATCAACAAGAGTATTCACAACAACAACTATCAGCGCAATATACATGACGAGTGCCTGAGCCAGCGGAAAATCACGGGAAGTTACGGCGGCAATCAGCAGCCGACCGATGCCGGATATGCCGAAAACCTGTTCAATGATAATGGAACCGGAAAACACGCCGCCGACAATCATACCGATCATGGGAACCACCGCAACGATGGCATTTTTAAAAACGTGATGTACCAAAATGCCGAAACCAGAATTGCCTTTGCTCCTCGCTGTCCTGACGTAGCCGGAGTCCATCTCAGCCCTGACGGCAGAAGAAAGATACTTGGAAAGCAGTGCAATCTGGGGAACCGCTATGGTAAACGCCGGAAAAATCAGGAACCGGAAAAATGCTGATGGATTTTCACTGTAGCTGACATACGAACCGGGGACAAAAAGATGCAGGATAAGCCCGAACACCCAGATAACCAGTATGCCCAAGAAGAATCCCGGCACAGAGATGCCGAGCATGGCGATAACGCTGGACAACTGATAGAAAACACCCCCGCGCTTCCAGCCCATGCCGATCCCCAAGGGGATTCCCACCACAAAGACGATGCAGAGAACCATCACCCCCAAAAAGGCGGTGACACCGATGCGGTTTTTGATAAGCGATTCCACAGTCTTTGTATAGCGCAGCGACATGCCGAACGTACCGTGAAAAACCCCTCGAAGCCAGGAACCGTACTGCACGAGGAGCGGTTTGTCAGTTCCCAGCTGTACCCGAAGGGAGATGAGCTGTTCCTCGGAAGCCTCCGTCCCCAGTATCAGAAGGGCGGGGTCGCCGGGAATAATATGGAAAGCAGCGAAGACCGCGACGGAGACAAAGAACAGAGTCAGGGCAAGGACGAGGACGCGCCTCAACAGATATGACACTGGAAATCTTCCGTTACTTTGACTTCATGACGTATACGCCATCCCAGACATCTGGAAGACCGTTTATCAGGAAATCCTCGCACCGCTCTATGAACACGCGTGAGGATTCATCAGCCTCATAACACAGGTCAGCCTGCTTGAAGAATTCCAACGCCTTGCGCAAATCTTCAATATCCTTCTTTTCTTCCGGATTTTCACTGCCCTTGAGGTACCACTTCATGCCTTCGTTGAAGATATCGGCGGCTTCTATCTGCGCCGGGGACAATTCTGAGCGCAATCCCAGGATATTGTATATCTGCACAGGCTTTTTGACGTTGATAACCTGTACACAGTCGAAGTTTCTTGCAACGAGCAAACCTTTTGTTTCTCCTGCATCGGCTGCCTTCCACGTGCTTTCGGAACACATAATCCAAGAAGAGTATGCCTTATTTGTTCCTTCGAGACGGGAAGCAAGGTTGACGTTATTGCCCATGACGGTGTAGTTGAGTTTCTGCTCCGTACCCATGTTGCCGACAACCATATCCCCGGTATTAATCCCAACGCGGGACTGCAGCCGCATTGGAATGTCATGCCTGTTGTCGAAGTGTTCTTTGTTATAGATTTCCTCAGCCTGCTTCATGCGAATACCCGCAACACAAGCATTATAGGCGTTCAACGGGTCATCGATAGGCGCACCGAAGAACGAAACGATTTCGTCTCCGACGTATTTGTCGATGGTCCCCTTGTTGTCCATGATGGCATCGCTCAGCGCACCCAAATACTCGTTCAGAATTGCAACCAAACGTACAGCTCCGTTACTCTCCCCTTCCTCATTGTTTATGAGTTCTGTGAAGCCTGAGAATGTTTTTACATCGGAGAACAGGGCTGTTATGTGTTTGTTTGCACCACCCAAGCCCAGTCTGGAAGGATCTTTGACAATCTGCTTGACGACTTCCGGTGCAACGTATGCGCTGAAACCACGGCTCAAGGTATTGCGTTCGCGGGAAACCGCCACAAAGTTTACCGCCAGCTCCAGAATGTAGGTGAACAAAAGGAACAAAACAGGCACAAAGATTTCAACATAGATCTTGAACAGAATCATCAGGGCTGCAATGACGGCTGTCGGAACAAGTACGTAGAGCAAACCGTAAAAGTTCTTTGCGGCGTTTCCTTTAGAATGGGTGAAAGTGAGAATCAAAATGACGCAGAAGAAAGAAAAAGCCAGACCGCACCACCAAGGAAGCGGGGTTACGAAGTCTTCCTGCACGATGGTGTTTACAACGTTGGCATGGGTACCGAGGTTTGCGTAACGACGAACAAACGGAGTTACACCCAAATCAGTACTTGACGTCGCTGTATTTCCGATAAAGCAGAAGGAATTCTTGAATTGTTCGGAAAGGGAATCGTAATAGGAGTAAAAGGTTTCTTTATCAATTGAAAGCCCTTTGAAGAAGGACAAAACTTCCTCTGCAATGGCTGACTCTCCGATGGATTCAAAGGCTTCCCTCGCCTGCTTGCCGTAGTCTCCGTCTATGTACTGGCTCATTCGCTCGTAAAAGGCCCTACGGGCTGCAAAATAATCGTCATACATTGACGGTGCTATACCGCCGTCAATCGCATTGCCGTTTTCATCATACCCCTTGCACAGGCTGAGCATGTAGTCACGCATCTGACGGATAGTCTCATAATCTGCAAGGATATCACCTGCTTCCGTAAAGTACGCCATGTCATAGCCATCAGCATCGGTTATACGGTACTTCGTAATATTGGAAAGGTTCTGTATGATCCGTTCCTCGCTTTTGTCCAGCTCGTACACGGCAGCTGCGGATACATGTTTCCGGAAGCTGGAAATGTAGTCTGACTTTATCCAGTTTATCAGCATGGCACCTTTGCTGTCCAAAGGAATGCGGATATCTTTTCGCTCAGCATGACCGGGAAGCAGCGCGTCATGCAAAACAATCGATGCAAATTTTCTTTCAACGCTTTTCACGTCGAGGTAGGACAACAACGGGGAAAAGGCCAACTGACCGACATAGAGATTGTCAGGAACCTGATAAGGAACATATGCATCTCCCTCTTTTTTCCATAGGAATTTTTTGTTCGGGTCAAGATGATGCAGAAGCTCAATTCTGCGTCTCGTGCCGTCCCTGTCTACAATAACGTTTGTAAAACCAGCCCCTACAGCCGAACGCAAAAAAAGATTCCGCGCAGGATAGAAACCGCGGTAGGAAAGCTGTTCATCCTGTTCCAACACGTTGCCTTTTTCCACGAGTCCCAGCGGATCAACGATATGGGAATACAGGAACCGCTGAACAGCCACATTGCGGGAATCCATAACAATCCGGTATTCACTGTTCATGGAAGCAGACGCCTCAATCTTCTCCATTGAGTCAAGTTCGTTCTGCATACCAGTGTTTATCGTCAGATAGGTATTGCCGAAGAACTGCAACGCCTGTGCAAAATACGCATCGTTGTCGCGTGCCATGGATGAAGAAGCGGTTTCGATACCGTCAAGAGAAGGTTCAATGTAGTCGGTCATTAGGGACGAAGAAAGGCCCTCGAGCTCCGCAGGAGAATACATGCCAGAGGATGCCGCGGCTGCAAACTGGGAGACAAGACCGCTTATATCGACTCGTGCGGTCTCAATTGCGGAAGCCATGATACGCTGTGCTTCAGGAGGAATTGACTCGCCGGACTTCTGCAGATACTCAATATCGAATACCACGTTGAACGCACCGAATTCCTTCATGCGCAACAGTATGTCCGCAACGATATCGCGGCCCCACGGCCAGACTCCGACATCATCGACGGAAATATCGTCAACGTCCACCAGCATGATGTTCTGGTCTTCCTTGATGTCCCTGCCCTTGCCGAGCAGGAAGTCATACAGACGGTATTCAACGTTGGTAAACAGCCCGAATATCGCGGCAGCAACAGCAAGCACCCCAACTATGACAGGTACGGAAAAATCGGCATATCTTGCAAAGACAGCCTTCAGGTCTCTTTTTTTCATGGATCTTCCCCTTTCATTCCATTATACTTGTGACTCCATAAAAATCAACTGATAAAGGAAGTCAAATTATTCCAATTTCAGAATAATAAAGTAAACTTTACTATGATTTTATGTAGGAAACCGTTGATTTTTTTCAATCAAATGGTATACTAAGAGAGAATAGAGTTTCTATTGAAACAGATGGAACGCAGTAAAAAAAGAGGCTTGATATGAAACGTTTAATAACGATTCTTCTGTCCTTGCTCTGTGCTGTAGCCGCATTCAGCCAGTCAGCAGAACAGATAACGAAGATTCTCTCATCATCCGAACTCACGTACGGTGAAGCGAGTTATTTGGCAGCAACAGCGCTCGGGCTTATCTCCGATGACGCAGGCTTTGGGGAAGCGATACGCACAGCGGAAAGCGAAAAAATGCTGAAAGGTACCCATACAGCCGATGAAAAGATTAATGTCAGAGATTTCGCCTATTTGTGTGCAACTGCGTGGGGAATCAATGACAGCCTGTTCTTCTGGCGCACGCATACCAAACGATATGCACTGAAGGAACTCAAAGCAGACGGAATTATTCCTGCAAGCTATAAACCTGAGAGACATCTGACTGGACAGGAAGCCCTGGCCATAGTGACAAGATGTTTGGACCGTACCCCGGAAGACTACGGAAATACAAATATTGAAGAAGAGGAAGAGTAGGAAGGGACGGAAATGAAAAAAATAAAAAAAATAGCGACAAGTGTGCTGGCGGTTTTCTCATCGATGCTCTGTGCCTATGCGTACAACGTAGATTACGGCGGAGAGCTCACGACTGGTCTGGAAGCCTCAAGCCCTTGGGAACATTACAAAAACTTAATTGTCACCGAAGACCTCACAGGCTGGCTGTTTGTTCCTATCAGCATAGAAAAGGAAGCCTCGGTTACCGCCCAGGCTACCGTACAGGGCGTTATGAGGAATGTCGTCGGTTACAAACCGGACTTTGATTTCAACGCAAACCTTGATCTGCTCAACTTCCACTACAATTCATATGATGGAGGATCATCCTATTGGACATTCAATGGCGGACGCTTCAATTTCACGGACACCACAGGACTCATCTGCAACCAGACCTCTGACGGAGCGCAGTTCAGTTACTACTCAAACAAAGTGAACGTCAGCTTGTATGCCGGATATACGGGACTGCTCAACAGACAGTACACCCTTATGATAAACTCAGAAGGGGCGAACTACTGGCAGCAATGTCTTGAAAAAGAAGAGGACAACCGCTTCTACAAATATCTGAATCCCTGGGCTGACCCCTATCTCATTTCATCCCTCAAAGCCTCATTTCCATATCTCTTTGCAAACCAGACGCTTTCCTTGGAAGCGAGCATGTACCTCGGTATAAACGGTCCAAGTGACTTCTCGACGAATAATTACAACAGGTATTATTTCACTACGGGTCTTTCCGGTCCATTATTCTTGAACGGACTCAACTACAACCTGACGACAACGCTCTTCACTACGAAATTCAACGGCATGGGAAATATGACACAGGGAAATATTTCTTGGTTTGCGGGCTGGAAAGATATTGTTTTTTCTCTCACGGGGGTGTATGCTTCAGGTGAGGACGACGGCATCAGCGAATCACTTGACACATTCGTAGGTTTCACCAGCAAATCAATCAGCTATGCCCGTTACACGACGGAACATTCCGCCCACACAAAGGGTGGATTCAGCTTCAGCGCGAAACCGGTCAAGACGTTCTTTGTCAGATTCGGAATGGACCGTGTTTTCGCAAACAACAAAGGTTCCTTCAAGTATGAAGGATGGCAGTGGTATGCGAACTGTGAGCTTCAGTGCACGACAGACTTCAAACTGTCCATTTCTGAGTTCAGGTTCTTTGCGTCAGAGGAATCAAAAAGTAGCGGAGGTGCGATTATAAAAGCGCACATCTCGTTTTAATCAATATATTTTGGAGGTACACTATGAAAAATACCACAAAAGTACTGGCGACGGCTGTTTTCGCAGCCTCGGTGATGGTGCAGTCTTTTGCTGTTGATGCCAAAGTGACATCAGTGACAGGAAAAGTACAGTGCCAGAAAAAAGACTCATCCGAATGGGTTGATTTAAAAAAGAACGATACGCTTGAACGGGGAACAATAATCTCCACGGGGTTTAACTCCAACGCAACTCTCAACATCGACGGTTCCATCTGCACGCTCGCACCGATGACCAGAATGTCGCTTGAGCAGCTTGCGCAAAAGGATGCAGGACGCGACGGTGCAACGGTGACAAAAACATCCGTCTACATCGACACCGGAAAAGCGACCTTCCAAGTCAATTCATCAAGTAAAAAGCTGAATGACTTCAAAGTTTACTCTCCGGCCTCAACGGCTTCGGTACGCGGAACAGAGTTTACTGCCTATGCTTCTGGAGTCATCGAGACATCTTCGGGTATGGTTGCAGTTTCCCCTGCAAAAACACGGAGTGAAGTCAGGGCAGAGATGAACAACTACTTCATCTCTGCAGGCAAAAACCTCACTGCGTTCTCTTCCCCGGAAGCAGTAGGCGGAGGTTCAGTACCGGTTTTTGCAGGACAGCGAGCCTCAATGGATCCGACTGCAGGAGCAGGTGTCAGCACAGACCCTCAGAGACAGCAGAAACAGGATGCTCTAGCAACATTCGGATCAACCTCTGCCATAACCCCAAGTGAAAGACGGGTGCAGGAGAACACATCTCCGTTCACCTTTGTGTCAGGCGCAGAGAAGTTCCAAGGCAGCGTCCGTCCGGGTGCAGTACCTGGTACAGATGCATCAAAAAAACCTGCCGAACCAGAGAATTCTAACCGTATCCCAACCCCTGGTTCTAACTCTAACTCTAACTCTAATACTTCTATAGATTTCTCACTTAATTAAAAATTCTATTTGCTTTTTTCCATGCCTCTCCGCATAATATGCGGAGAGGCTTTTTTTATGAATAAACAACACCTTTCCGGCACATGGACGCTAACCTCCCTTTCTTCAACAGATAAAACGACAGTCAACGTTTCTGGCATTCCAATGACTATTCCCGGTGACAACTACACAGCGCTTATTCAATCAGGAATACTAACCGACCCATACTACGGTTGCAATGAACAGAACGCGTTGTGGGCGGGTAGAACAGACTGGCGCATACAGCGGAAGTTCGCGTACAAAAGACAAGTAGATTCAAAAACCTATCTGTGTGCAAACATGGTGGACACCTACTTTTCAGTGTTTATTAATGGAACAAAAGCTGGCAGCGGGGAAAACTATTTTCGCCAATGGCGATTCGACATAACAGATTTGCTGCAGGACGGAGAAAACGACATATCAATACAGTTCGACGCTCCGGAACGCCGGGCGTTGGAAGAGGCACAGAATTTGCCCCATCCTATTCCATTCTCAAAGTATGACGTTTTTTCACCCCACCGGAATCTGACGAGGAAAATCCAATGCCAAGCTGGCTGGGACTGGGGGCCATGCCTCATGACCAGCGGTATCTACGGGGACATTTACCTCGATACGGTAACAAACGGATATTTGGAATCAGTGACATTCAACGCAAGCCCAGAAACCGCAGGAGATTTATCCGGCACATGGCAAGCAACAGCCGGCATACGGTACTGGGCAGAGCGGAACGGAAAACAGATTTTCCGCAT
>CADBRT010000184.1 GCA_902797055.1 uncultured Spirochaetaceae bacterium | reverse complement strand
TTCGGTTGTGCCGTAGCGTTCGGAATGACGCTAGAGTGCAAACTTCTTAGACAGCCCCTAACCTTATGTATATAATTGTCTTTGAAATGTCATTTTTATGCACGAAAAATCAGTACGTTCTGGATTTTCTTAAAACAGCGGGTAATGCGTTTTTTTTCGATTTTTTTAGTACTGAATAGTTACAGATACCATTTGTAGGGAGGTTCCTCTCAGCTTGACAGTTTGCGGTGCCTACGGTACAGTCATCGCATGACAGCGATGGTAACAGGTGAAGATATCGACGCATTCCGCCAAGAAGTCTGGGATTTTTACAGGGAGCACGCGCGGTCGCTTCCGTGGCGGGAAACACAGGAACCTTACGCTGTTTTGGTCTCAGAGCTGATGCTGCAGCAGACACAGGTTCCACGGGTCATTCCAAAATATGAGGCATGGATGGAGCGTTTTCCCGATGCGCATCATCTTGCACAAGCCTCCCTTGCCGAAGTACTTACCCTGTGGAACGGGCTGGGCTATAACCGGCGCGCTGTTTATCTGCAGAAGGCTGTACAGGAAGTGTGCGGGCGGTACGGCGGTGTGTTTCCCCGTAGCGAGGCTGAGCTGTGCACGCTGCCCGGGGTAGGACCGTATACAGCCGGGGCTGTCTGCGCGTTTGCGTTTGATATGCCGGTGGTGTTTGTCGAAACAAATATCCGTTCTGTTTTTATCCATTATTTTTTCACTGGTGCAGACAAAAAAATCGATGATCGGGACATCCTTCCGCTTGTCCGATTGACGCTGGACGAGGAGCGTCCTCGCGCCTGGTACTATGCGCTCATGGACTTAGGAGCGGAATTGAAACGGACGCTGCCGAATCCCTCCCGCAAATCCAATCAGTATGCAAAGCAGTCCCGGTTTGAAGGTTCGTTCCGTCAGGTGCGCGGTGCCATCCTGCGGCAGCTGGCAGAGGTTGGCAACGCTTCCCGTACGCTTTCTGAAATTGCCGTTGCCGAGGGAATCGACGTCAATCGGATTCGGGCTGCTGCGGAAACACTCGTGCGTGAAGGCATCCTCGTGCAGATCGGTGAATCTGTGCGGATAAAGGATTGAACCTCAATCTTGACAGGTGGTATCGTTTGGTGTAGCATAAAATTGTACATGTTTAAGCCTACTATAGAAAACATTGCTTCCGGGTCTTACATCTTTATGGAGAACAGGGAGCCTCAGGATTATTTTTATATCATACAGAGCGGCACTGTGGTATGCTCTCACAAACACAGTGAAAAGAAGGTCACGTACGGAGCCGGTAATATCATCGGTGTCGTTTCCTGCATGACCGGGCGTACGCAGACAGAAAGCGTTCTTGCAGTATCTCCCGTGACTGCTGTCAAAGTTATGCGTTCCCAGTACGTTGATCTGATAAAAGGCAACACTGCCGTAGCCATGAAAATCGTTCAGATGCTTTCCCGGGATTTGAGGATTTTCAACGAAACGTATGAAAAGCGGACTGGTCACACCAATACGCTTTCCCGTACAGAGCATATCTATGACACTGCGGTGTACTACGAAAACTCTTCAATGCCGGATCTCGCAGCTTTCACCTATTATCAGTATTTAAAGGAATCTCTCAACGGTATCAATCGTGAGGCTGCTCAGAAGGCTTATGACAAGCTGAAAACGAAAGTTCATGTCGTATATCTGGAGCCGACGGACGAGATGGCTCGTGCGTATCCAGAGGGATCGATGATATTTACCGAAGGTCAGACCGGCCGGGAGATGTTCATCGTGCAGAAAGGCTCCGTACGTATTTCAAAGATAGTGAACGAAGAGGAGCAGATTATAGCGTTCTTTAAGCCCGGCGATGTTCTGGGGGAAATGGCGTTGTTGGAAAACGATTACCGTTCTGCAAACGCCATAGCGAATGAGGATTGTGTGCTGCTCGTCTTAAACAGGGAAAACTTCGACCAGATGGTTCAGACTCAGCCTCAGTACATCTACAAGCTGACGACTACGCTGGCGAACCGCCACTGGTATTCTTACAGGCGTCTTTCAAACCTTCGGTTCTCCGATGTGCGGGCGCGTCTCATCGACATGATTGCGACGCAGCTGGAAATGAGCAGGGTTAATAAAGACGAGATGGAACTGCAGTATGAGACCAATCTCTCACCTTTGGACTTGGTGAACATGTGTGGATACAATGCAGAGGAACAGGGGAATATCACCAATGTTTTAACTACAACCCAGCATATCCGCATTCACAATGGAAAGATTGTCATTTCAGACTGTGAAGAGCTGATCAAACAGGCTGAGTTCAACCGCAAGAAGATTGACAAAAAATAGCACTTGTGGCTTCTTTCAATCTTCCCATAACACCGCATCTTGACGGGATTTGTCAGACTCTCAAGGAGTCCAAATCCCGTTTTTTAGTGCTTACCGCTGCGACCGGGGCGGGAAAATCAACTGCACTGCCGCTGGCATTGCTCTCTCATTTTAATAACGAAATCCTCATGCTGGAACCACGCCGGATAGCGGCTTTGGCGGTGGCGTCCCGCCTTGCGCAAGGGCTGGACGAGGAGCCAGGCGGAACTGTCGGCTATGTGATGCATTTGGACAAAAAAGTTTCTTCGGGGACACGCTGTACGGTTATGACAGAGGCTGTCTTGACGAGGCGTCTGCTCGAAGACCCGTCGCTTGAAGGGGTGAGTGTCGTTGTTCTTGACGAATTCCACGAGCGGAGCATACATGCGGACATTGCGCTCGCCTTCCTAAAAGAGGCGATGTCGCTGAATGACGAACTCCATGTGATCGTCATGTCTGCCACTATTGATACAAAACGGCTCAGCGAATACTTGGGGGCGGACGGTGAAGCGGCTCCCGTCTACAGTGTGCCGGGCAGACTTTTCCCGGTGCAAACCGAATACCTTGGAAGCATTCCGCCTGAGCGGGCCGTCGTACGGGAACTCGAAAGCGGCGGGAAGGGAAGCATACTGGTGTTTTTGCCGGGAATCAGGGATATTCGGGAGACTGAACGCGCTTTGCAATCGCTGTTGCATGAACACTCCCTCTCTGCAGACATCATGGTGCTGCACAGCTCTGTCTCTCTCGACGAACAGCGGAAGGTTCTGCAGCCGCCGTCTTTGAACAGTCCGAGGCGTGTGATTTTGTCGTCTGCAATCGCAGAAACTTCCCTTACCGTTCCTGATGTCACCGTTGTAATCGACAGCGGCCTTGCCAGATTGAATCGTCTGGTTGTCAGCACCGGAATGGAAACACTGGTAACGGAGCGAGAGAGTCTGTTTTCCGCCGAACAGCGGAAGGGGCGCGCTGGCCGTGTGCAGGCAGGAAAATGTCTGCGGTTGTGGAACGAGACCGAGCAGTTGCCGCTTTCCACTCCGCCGGAAATCTTGCGGACTGATATCCTGTCGCTTGTACTTGATTGTGCGGACTGGGGAGTCAGCGACAGGACAAAACTTGACTGGCTGGACTGCCCGTCCGCTTCTGCTTGGGATGCAGGTCGTCAGCTTTTAAGGCATCTGGGCTGCATAGACAACGACGGTGTCATGACGGATTTGGGGCGTGCTGCAATACGGATGGGGTTGGGGGTGCGCCTTTCCTGCTGCGCACTTGCGGGGGCGGGAAACGCACTTTTGCCGTACACATCGTATGCGGACTCTCCTTCCGCCGTACAGAAGCGTTTTCTGGAGGATATCCAGTGGCGCAGAGCCTCTTGTTTTGCTTCATATCCAAAGCTTCCGGAGATGCTGGCAGAGACTAAAGTTGTGCCGTTGCTGGCAGGTTTCCCCGACAGACTGGCTCACCGCACTGATGAGGCTGCCTATCAGTTTCCCTCCGGCAGAATTGCTGTACTGCCGAAAGAGGTGCGGGACTCAACTTCCGGTTTTCCGGAATGGATTCTTGCACCGTCGGTTGATGCTGGTGCACAGACCGGCCGCATCTACCGGTGGGAGGAAGTTCCTGCCGGTGTGGCTGAAGCTTTTCTCGAAAAAAGAAGCCAAACGTACACGAAAGCTTCGTTTGCTGGGGACGGGACGACGCTGCAGAAAATGCAATACACAGCGTATGGCAAACTGATTCTTTCCCAAAAGCGGATTCCTGCAAGCAAGGATGACTATGCGCAGGCGGTGTGCACTGCGGTGGAAGAAAACGGGCTTGATTTCCTGCCGCTGGGCAAAGCGGCGGAGGATTTTCTTTTGCGCTCGGAATTTTACCGCCAGCATACAACGGAAACTGCTGTTGCGGAGCCGTTGCGTGAGACGCTGGCTGCTTCGGTAGAGACCTGGCTTTTGCCGTTTATAACGGGTACATCGCTTTCCCCTCAGGCGGTGCTTGACGCCTTGCGTTATGCTTTGGACGGCGCTGCGGTCGATGCGGGCGCGCCGGAAAGATTGACGCTACCGAATGGAAAAACGGTGAAACTCATGTATGAGCGGACACCATCGAAGGATTTTCCCGGACAGAGTAGGGTGAGGGCGGTGCTTGAAATCATTATCCAGCGGATATTCGGGTGTTTTGAAACTCCGCGCGTCATGGGAGAGAAAGTGCTGCTGCGTCTTTTGTCCCCGGCACGCAGGCCTTTGCAGATAACCGATGACTTGGAGGGGTTCTGGAACGGTGCTTGGATTGAAATCTGCAAGGAGATGAAAGGCCGGTACCCCAAGCACAACTGGAACTACCGCGTTGCAGACAGAGACGATGCCTAGCTGTGGGCGTCAGATGGGAAGCAGCCTGTTTTATACGATGTACTCTTCATCCGTCAGCAGGTTTTTCCAGACAAAGATGCCCTTGTTTTCCACCATGTACGAATGGAAACTGTTTTCCTTTGGCAGTGAGACCGAGCCGGGATTCATATAGGAAAAACCTTTGTAATCAGTGTTTTTGGGGACATGGGTGTGTCCGCACAGAAGGACGCTGCCGGCAGGCATGGGAAGCGGATTTTTCTCATTCCAGTGGTGCCCGTGGGTTGCGTAAATCAGTTTTTTCCCCGTATTGAGCACGACATAGTCCGCCATGATAGGAAAGTTCAGTACCATCTGATCCACTTCGCAGTCGCAGTTTCCGCGGACACAGACAATCTTGCTGCTCATGGTGTTGAGCATTGAAATCACTTTTTTGGGTGCGTAATCTTCGGGCAAATCATTTCTTGGCCCGTGATACAATAAATCCCCTAAGAGCAGGAGCATATCTGCCTGTTCTTTTTGAAACGCCTGCATCATGAGTTCGCAATACTTTGCGGACCCATGGATGTCAGAAGCTATCATCCATTTCATAAGCTTGTAACCCTCTTGCTGTAAGTATATCAGCAAAAGGGTTTTCTAAGCAAGCAAGCAAAATGGCGAAACGGGATTATTCTTTTACCGCACCGCCGCCGAGGCTCTTTATCATGGCCTTTTGTGTCAAAAGGAAGAAGATGACGAACGGAATGGCAATCACTAGTGCGCCGGCAGCGAAGTTTGTGAATTCGTTCTTCTTGTCGGAGACGAATGAGAACAAGCCCAATGCCAACGTCTGCTTTGCAGGTGAGCGGAGTACCATCTTCGGGAAGATGAAGTCCATCCAAGGACCGGTAAAGCTGGAAATGGCGAGGAAGGTAATAATAGGGCGGGTCACCGGCAGGATGATGGTGCTGTAGATGCGGAAATGGCTTGCACCGTCAATGCGCGCCGCTTCATCGAGGTTCTTGCTCACCGTATCCATGTAGCTTTTGACCATCCATGTGTTGTAGGGGATGTTTCCAGCGACATAGACGAGGACCAAGCCCCAAAGCGTGTCCAGTCCGCCTATGCGGAGCAGGATGACATAAATCGCTATCATGCCGACGAAGGACGGGAATATCTGGAGAATCAGGAGGCTTACCAAAAGCGATTTTTTGAACGCAAAGTGAAAGCGTGAAAACACGTATGCGCTCAAAGACGAGATGATGACGGTGAGCAGTGCTGTCCACAAGGAGATAATTAGCGTGTTCTTGAACCAGTTCCAGTATTCGGTTTGGGTGAACAGGTAGGTGAAATGCTTCACGGTGAATCCGTCGCCGAACGGAATGATGCTCAGTCCCGCAATGCCGTTCTGGGGGCTGAACGCCGCACTCACCGTGTAGACCAGCGGGTAGAAAACCAGAAACGAAATCAACGTAAAAATGATGTATATGACACCCTTGTTCAGGGCTTCCAGTGTCTGATAGCGGTTTTTCATACTTCGCCCTCCTTGTAGGCTCTTGTGTGCATGAACTGGTACACAGCGAACGGTGCCAGCACAACGAAAATCAGAACGGCAATGACTGAAGCGTAGTTATAGCGCAGCAACGTGATTGTCAGATTGTAAATCCAAGTTACAAGGATGTCGGTGCCCTTTGCCATGGTTGTCGTGCTGTCCGCAACGGTCGGGTTTCCTCCGGTCAGGAAGAAGATCACTCCGAAGTTGTTTATGTTGTGCGTAAAACTCATGATAATCAGCGGCATTGTCTGGTACATGACAAGCGGCAGCGTTATATGGTGTAGAATCTGGCGGCTGTTCGCGCCGTCAATCTTTGCTGCTTCATACAAATCCTCCGGGATTGCTGTCATGGTGCCGATTGAAAGCATCATGAAGTAGCCGAAGCCTGCCCACAGGTTGATGACAATACACATAACCTGTGCAAGGGTGACGTTGCCCAGCCAGGGGATAATCTTGTCTGCAGGCAGCCAGCCGATGGCGCGTAGTGTTCGGTTTACGATGCCGAAGGTTCCGTTGAGCATGTTCTTCCATACGAGCATGGTGATTACGGAAGGAACCGCATACGGCAGGATAAAGATGAACTGGAATACGTTCTTGAATTTTATCTTTGATTGTTTAAGTTGCACGGCGACAAGGAGTCCGCCGAAATAACAGGTGAATGTCGACATGACTGCCCAGACAAGCGTCCAGAACGCGACGCGGGCAAATCCCTTTGACCAGTCAGTTCCTCCAAAGAACAATTCCTTGAAGTTTTGCACACCAATCCAGTCGACAGTGTTTTTCGGCGGAATATGCTTTGGGGCTGAGTAGTTCGTAAAGGCGACCGCAATGCTGAACAGCAGCGGTACAACGACGAATACCAACAGCATAATCAGGCACGGTGTCAGTCCGGCAAGCGGAAATGCATTGTTCAAAGCCTCGGAAGGTTTTTTGTTTTTCGAGGAGAACCGTCCCAGTCGGCAATATTCCTGATAACTTTTTTCCGCACTTTTAACGGAAATCACGTAAACCGCTATAAAAATTGCGATGACGGCGAGAACCAGTATGCCGTCTATGAGCATAAAGATGGAATTCGGCCGGAGTTTTACCTGCAAGTCTTCGCGGACATCACCCAGCGTAATGAGATTCACAATCTTCGTACAAAAAAACGGCAGCAGGCAAAGGAAACACACCTCTACAGCAGCATACAAAAAGCCTTTGACCCGTTCCTTCAAAAACAGAATATGAGAAAGCCCCATGAAGCAGGATGCAACGGTCATAACCTGTTTTCTGGAACTTCCGTCTGTGCGTAATGTCATAGACAGCCCCTCTGAAAATAAAAAATATGCCGACGAACTGTACCTCAGTCCGCCGGCATCACGGGAAGAATTTACTTCTTAATTATTGCCGCATTGCAAGCGTCAAGTTCCTTTTGGACATCAGCACCTTCCCAGATGTTTTTTGAGGTGTTGCCCATGGTGTCCCAGAACGCACCCATTTCAGGAATTGAAGGCATTGGGAATGCGTAGTCGAGCTGCTTGAGGAAGCCAGGCATGTACTTGCTGCTGACCTGTGTATTGATTGACGGCATGGCTCCTGTCAGGTTGAAGCGGAGCTGCTGCATCTCTGGTGTGAGCAGGAAGCGTGCGAAATCAGCTGCTTCTGCTGCATGGTCAGAATACTCGCTGACGAACATAGCGCGTGTTCCGCTGAATGAGGCTGCCGGTGTTGATTCCCCGGGCAGCGACGGAAGCGGTGCGACGCCGAAGTCGAGTCCTGCATCTTCGAACGGCTTTATGTTCCAGAGTCCTGTTATGTGCATGGCTGCATTGCCTGACTGGAATGCTGCGTCACAGGTTGCTGTTGCAAGGTCGGCAGCCGGGATGTTCAGAATGCCGTGCAATGACTGGAAGAACTTCATTCCGGAAACAGCTGCCGGTGTGTTCAGATATGAAGAACTGGTGTCTGCACCGGTCGGTCCGAACAGGCGGTTGTGCTTCGCTGTTGTAAAGATGATGGTGTAGTATCCGTTTCCAACGTCCATGACAAAGCCGTATTTGTTAGGGTTCTTTGCATTGAAATCCTTTGCCCATTTTGCAAGGTCTTCCCATGTTTTGGGGACATCAGATTCGCTGATGAGTGCCTTGTTGTAGAACAATGCATAGGTTTCGGCACTGACAGGATAGCCGTACATGGTGCCGTCATAGGTGAGGGCCTGTGAACAGGCGCCGAGAACTTCCTTGGTGACTCCTTCCGGGTCAACGGTCGGCTTTATATGTCCTCCGGTCACCAGTTCACCGAGTTTGTCATGAGGGGCGACGAACAAATCCGGTCCGACTCCTCCTGGTCCGTCGAGCGCAATCTGTCCGGAGGTGTCGCCGAGTTCTACATTAACGAAGTTGACTGCTACATTCGGATGTGTTTTTGTATATGCCTGTCCTGCCTGAATAATGAACTGGTCAGGTCCAGATAGTGATTCCCATACGGTAAGCTCCACCTTTTCGGTTTTTGACCCACCGTTGCCAGCTGCCGCACTTGCAGCGTCTTTTTTTGCACATCCTGACAGCGCGAGCGCCATTGCTGCTGCAACACAAACTGAAGCAATCTTGATTTTCATCTTGTCCTCCAACAAAACTTACTATATTCGCATAATAACACGTGTTGATAGCTTCGTCAAACAGTTTTTTTGCGATTTTTGTCATATTGAAAGAACTCCTGTTCAAGAACACCTTTTATTCTGGGGCAGGTTGTGATATACTAGTTGTCACTATTTTTACTGCCATGTTTGGAGGAACTGTAGAACATGCCCGTTACTGATTATCTGGAACGCAACAGAAAACTGTATGGAGATGAAGTTGCGCTCGTCGAACTGAACCCTGAACAAAAAGAGAACCGCCGCATAACATGGAAGGAATATTCTCTCATCCAGCCGACTTCTGATGAACCTTATCGCCGGGAGATTACCTGGCGCGTCTTTGATGAAAAAGCGAACCGCATGGCGAATATGCTTTTGAGCCGCGGTGTCAAGAAAGGTGACAAAGTTGCGATTCTGATGATGAACTGTCTTGAATGGCTGCCTATTTACTTCGGCATACTCAAAACGGGTGCTATGGCTGTACCGTTCAACTTCCGCTACTCAGCGGAGGAAATTCAATATTGCGCCGACCTTGCAGAGGTGGATGTACTGGTATTCGGACCTGAATTCATTGGGCGCATCGAAAGCATTGCTGACAAACTGGCGCAGAACAGACTGCTGATATTCGTCGGGGAATCCTGTCCGACGTTTGCGGAGAGCTACCGTGAGCTTGTTGCGGACTGCTCAAGCGCAGCACCGCTCGTGCGGATTGAAGACGACGATGATGCTGCAATCTATTTTTCAAGCGGAACGACAGGCTTCCCGAAAGCAATCCTGCACAAGCACAGAAGCCTTATGCATGCTGCAAAGGTTGAGCAGGTGCACCACTCGACCGGACGTGACGACTGCTTCCTCTGCATTCCGCCGCTGTACCACACCGGTGCAAAAATGCACTGGATGGGCAGTCTGGTGGCAGGAAGCCGCGCGGTGCTTCTGAAAGGCACCAAACCGCAGTACATACTTGATGCGGTGAGCCGTGAGCACTGCACTATTGTGTGGCTGCTGGTGCCGTGGGCACAGGACATCCTCGATGCACTTGACCGCGGGGACCTCAAGCTCTCCGATTACAATCTGGAGCAGTGGAGGCTGATGCACATCGGTGCCCAACCGGTGCCGCCAAGCCTCATAAAGCACTGGAAGCAGTACTTTCCTGCCCATCAGTACGATACGAACTACGGTCTTTCAGAATCCATCGGACCGGGCTGTGTGCACTTGGGAGTGGAAAACATCAGCAAGGTCGGCGCAATCGGTGTGCCAGGCTACGGCTGGCAGTGCAAGATTGTTGACGGAGACGGAAAGGACGTTGCGAAAGGCGAATGCGGGGAACTGTGCGTAAAAGGTCCCGGCGTCATGGAGTGCTACTACAACAACCCGGAGGCAACGGCAGAAGTTCTTAAGGACGGCTGGCTCTACACCGGTGATGTAGCGCGGCAGGACGATGATGGCTTCATCTTCCTTGTTGACCGCAAGAAGGATGTCATTGTCTCTGGCGGTGAAAACCTGTATCCGGTGGAGATAGAAAACTTCATCCGCAAATGCGACAAGGTGCACGACGTTGCAGTCATCGGTCTGCCTGACAGGCGTCAGGGCGAGATTGCCGGAGCTATTGTCTCCATAAAGGAAGGAATGACCTGTACTGAAGACGAGATTAACGAGTTCTGCATGGGGCTGCCGCGCTACAAGCGGCCGCGCAAAATCATCTTTGCCTCTGTTCCGCGCAATGCAACCGGCAAAATCGAAAAGCCGCTGCTCCGCAAGACATACGGCAAAGAGCGCCTTGTAGAATTTGAAAACGAAGGGTGATTGCAGCGGTGGAAAACGTCCGCCCTCTCCCGATTGTCCTTGTTTTAAAAACAGAATGGGGGTATAATTTCGGTAAGAGGGCTTCCGTGGCATATTTCCCGTTATTTGCAAACTTGGACAACAAAGAAATTTTAGTCGTTGGCGGCGGAGATATCTCCTATCAACAGATTTCAACCTTCCTGATATTCGGTGCGAAAATCTATCTGCTTGCCAACGACATTACTCCGCATATGAAGGTTCTAGCCGATGCATACTCTCAAAAAGTGACTGTTGTACAGAAAGAACCCTCTGTTGCGGCTATACAGGAACTCAACTGTAATCCGACGCTGGTGGTTGCAGCGACAAACAATGCGAGTCTCAACGCTGAGATTTATTCCTTTTATGAAAATAAAAACGTTCTGGTGGAAAATATCAGCAAGCGTGCGAAATGCGATTTTATCTTCCCTGCTATTCTCAAACGGGGGGATGTTGTGTGCGGCATATCCAGCAGCGGCAAAAGCCCGCTGGTCTCTCACTTCATAAAGCGGCTTTTGGAAAGCTCCCTGCCCGACAGTATCAGTGAAATAAACGACCATATGGATGAAATCAACCGCGCCGTAAAGCAGTCCGTATCAGATCCTTCGAAGCGGTCTCAGGTGTTGCAGGCTATTTTTGCGCGGCTTTTGGAAGATGATAACCAGACCCCTGATTATGAAATCGACGGCATAATCGGGGAGGCTGAACTGTAGCTTTCTTACTGGATGTCAGAGGGGATTGTAATGCCGAGTTCCGCTGCAGTGTATTTGTTGTAGCTGAACTCGTAGCTGTCCAGATATTGCACAGGCATATTCTGAATCTGCCTGCCGTTCCGTATGATTTCAATCGCCATTTCTGCCGTCTTCCGGCCGAGTTCGTAGTAGTTGATTCCGTAGGTGGCAAGTCCTCCCCCCTGAACCATTCCTTCTTCCCCGACGATGACAGGCAGTTTGTTTTCGCTTGCAATCATAGAAATAGTTTCCATGCAGCTGGCGATGAGGTTGTCTGTTGGGGTGTAAATGGCATCAACCTTTCCGACGAGGCTTTGAACGGCTTCCTGAACTTCGTTCTTGTCGGACACTGTCGCGTCAATGAATGAGAGGCCTCTCTCACTGCATGCCCGCTTTGCAAGGTCTGCCTGATAACAGGAATTTTCCTCTCCGGAACTGTACAGCAGACCGATGGTCTTTGTTGTCGGAACGAGTTTTGTCACGAGGTCTATTTGTTTGGCGCACGGTGTCAGATCTGAGGTTCCGCTGACGTTTGTCTGCGGATAGTCGTTGCTTCTGACAAGTCCCGCGCTCTGTGGGTCTGTGACTGCGGTTACCAGAATGGGGATGCTTTTTGTCTTTCGGGCGACAGCCTGTGCTGCCGGTGTTGCAATGGCGAGAATGAGATTGTTCTGTTCTGCAACCAGACGGGTTGCGATGGACTCACATTTTGTTCCATCGCTTTGGGCGTTTCCGTAGTCTATGGCGAAATTTTCTCCGTTCACGAACCCTTCAGTTTTTAAACCGTCTAGGAAGCCTTCATATGCCAAATCAAGGGCCGGATGTTCTCCATACTGTATGACGCCAATTTTCAGGGGGGCTGTTTTCCCGCAGCCTGTCAGCATAACGAGGAATGTAAACAACACTGCGAAAGCAATTTTTCTCATAGAATTACCTTTTCTTCATAATACAATATTTTAGATATAAAAGGAACGGTTTTCAGAAAAACCGTGGGGAAAATTCTTTCATTTTTATACAAAAACGACAAAGTAAAGCGATTTATATCGTATGGAACGTGAGGAACAATCATATTCACAAAGCAAGCGAACTCCCTGCATACGGGAGCTGACGCTTAGCAACGGGATTCAGTATCCCTGCGATGAGGAACTTATCATGCTGCTTCTTGGTTCGGGGACAAGAGACACTCCTGTGGAGAAACTTGCGCAGAAGGTTCTTGCTGTGATTGATGAAAACTCCAGCGGAAATCTTATATCGGAATTGAAGGCGATAAAGGGTATGGGGGATTCAAAGTCTTTGGCTGTAGCGGCGGCAGTTGAATTCGGTCGCCGTAGGAATTCGTTCCGTAAAGTGTGCATAAACAACCCGAAGGATGTCATCCCCTTTATTCAGCACTATTCGATGGAACGGCGGGAACACTTTATCTGCGTGTCGCTCAACGGTGCTCATGAAATTATCAAAATCAGGCTTGTTTCGGTGGGGACTGCAAGCAGGACACTTGTGCATCCGAGGGAAATCTTCTGTGACCCGGTTGCTGACCATGCTTCGGCGGTAATTTGCTGCCACAACCACCCATTTGGTCCCTGTCTTCCAAGTGAAGCCGACCGGGCATCGACAAAGTCACTCCAAAAGGCTGCCGACATACTTGGAATTGCGTTTCTGGACCACATCATCATAACGGCAAACGCATACTTTAGCTTTTTGGAACACGGAATGCTGTAACGGCTTTTGTGTCTACTGGCAGTGACAGCGAGCTTTTGCCTACAAGTGGCATTAAAACTGTAAAGATGGTATACTTGACGGATAATGCCCGGCCCGAATTTTCCGAACCTGTTTATTCCTCCTCTCATATCAAAGATTGTGCACATAATCAATTTTATCTTTTTGATTTTTGTGCTGTTCTTTGAAAGAAACGAGTCCCGAAGGCGGTTTGTGTGGCTGCTCATTCTCTTTTTTCTGCCGGGCATTGGAATCATTCTGTACGTGTTGTTCAGCGGGCATGTGTTCACCGCGAACAAACGGATGATGGAGATGCATCG
>CADBRT010000183.1 GCA_902797055.1 uncultured Spirochaetaceae bacterium | reverse complement strand
CTATGTAACATCCAGACTGGTTCCGCTACGCTCCTCATATACAGGGGGAAAATTAGATGCCCTGAACGAATGCATTAGCGAAATGAACGCCATGACGCCTGTCGGCTCACTTACCCATGATGACGGACTGTACAAGGCTGCCGCCGCCTGGGTTCAGGAGCAGGGACCTACCGGCACAACAGGACACGACGCCAATACATTCTCCCGGATTGAGCACTATTACGGCAGTTACAGGAATGTTGCCGAGAACATCGCGTACGGGCCTTCCACTGGAGTGGAAATCGTCAGACAATTGCTTATAGACTATGGAGTTGCAAACAGAGCTCACCGCAAAAACACGCTGGACGGAAATCTGACAAAAGTAGGAGTTTCAATCGGAAGCCACGCATCATACAACTACATGTGCTGCATAGACTTCGCAAACTAAACAGAGCCCCCACAAGGGGCACCTCCTGTACCTTGTTATTGTAAGTGAAAACTGGTATTATGTTGCTTTCTCACTTACTAATTGTTTGGAACCACAGGAGGTTATTTTTTTGTACATTAAAAATCTTTTTATCGGGCTTTATGAGCATAAATATTTGCTCCAGGAGCTTGTCACAACAACCGTAAAAAAACGGTACAGACGCTCTGTACTGGGCGTTGTATGGAGCGTACTGAACCCGCTCCTGACCATGCTGGTCACCGCACTTATATTTTCAGGAGTATTCAGGGCTGACATTGAGAACTACCTGCTCTATGTCCTCTCCGGTCAGATTATATATAATTTTTTCGTAGAGAGCACAAGCGTCGGAATGCAGTCCGTCATTGCAAACTCATCCCTCATAAAACAGGTCAGAGTTCCTAAGTATATCTTCCCGCTGGCAAGTGTCTCCGCAAGCTGTGTAAACCTTTTATTTTCGCTGCCTGCCCTCATACTCATCCTGCTGGCAACAGGTGCGAAACTTCACTTTGCAATCCTGTCATTTGTCGTGCCGCTGTTCATCTTGCTTCTGTTCTGCATAGGCTGTTCATTCTTTTTGGCAACCGTCGCAATATTTTTCCGCGACATTTTGAGTCTCTACGGCATAGTAACAAGGCTTTTGTTCTACGTCACGCCTATCTTCTATCCTGCAACCATGCTTTCAGAGAAACGCGCCGCATTCGTCAAATTCAACCCCATGTTCTACTTTGTGAATGCTTGCAGAGCGCCGCTGTATCAGGGAGTGCTCCCGACACTACATCAACTGGTACCCTGCCTCGTCCTCGCCTTTGTTGCGATTGTGTTAGGCTCGTTCGTGTTCATCAAGAACCAGAACAAATTCATTCTCTACGTCTGATAGGAGGGAATACCATGGAAGAACGGCCAATCATAAGCGTCAGAAACGTCAGCATGCACTTCAACCTGATGACGGAACGGATCAATTCCCTCAAGGAATATGTCATCAATTTTGCAAAAGGAAAACTGCTCTATCAGGACTTCATCGCCCTCAAAAATGTCTCGTTCGATGTTAAAAAGGGTGAAGTCATGGGCATCATTGGTTTCAACGGCTCAGGAAAAAGCACGATTCTCAAAATCATCGCGGGAGTATTGCGTCCGACAGAGGGCAGTGTTTCTGTGAGGGGGACCATTGCACCGCTCATCGCCTTGGGAGCCGGATTCGACCCGGAGTTGACAGCGGAAGAGAACATCTACCTCAACGGAGCCATGCTCGGACATTCGCATGATTTCATGAAAGGAAAATTCGATGAAATCATCGATTTCGCGGAACTGAGGGATTTTATCCATGTTCCGGTAAAGAATTTCTCCAGCGGTATGTACGCGCGTCTAGGCTTTGCTATAGCAACACTTGTCAAACCGGATATACTGATTGCCGATGAAATCCTCGCCGTAGGGGACTTCCGCTTTCAGGAAAAATGCGAAGCAAAAATAAACCAGATGATTTCCGAAGGAGTGACGGTAGTCCTTGTTTCCCATTCAACAGACCAGATTATACGCATGTGCAACAGGGTTGTCTGGCTTGATCACGGAAATGTCAAAGCCATCGGAGAGACAGAACCAATCTGTGACCAGTACATGCACAGCTCACCGTCCTGATGACGGCGGTTGTCATGTACGCCCAAAAACTGTATTATTGAACGAATTTTGTATAGGAGTAACACGTTAGATGAAAAATCTATATGAACCAGGACAGATGGTGGAGACAACCATCGTTGCAATCGCAAACGACACCGTTTTCATAGACTTGGGATTAAAAAGCGAAGGCTTTGTTGATAAAAGCGAGTTCATCACAGACAGCGGAGAGCTGACGATAAAAGAAGGCGACAAGGTAAAGGTCTATTTCCGTGGAGCAAAAGGCGATGAGCTGTATTTCACCACAAAGCTTGCGGGACAGAGCGCTGGCAAGGACATGCTCGAAAACGCATGGAAGAACGGCATTCCTGTTGAAGGACACGTCACACAGGAAATCAAGGGCGGCTACGAAGTGATGATTGGCACAACGCGCGCCTTCTGTCCGTTCAGCCAGATGGGATACCGAGAAAGACATCAGGGAGCTGACCAGAAAGATACAAGCCAGTACATCGGACAGCATCTCACCTTCAAAATTCAGGAATACAAGAACGACGGCCGCAATATCGTCGTCTCAAACCGCGTAATCCGCGAAGAGCAGGCAAAGGCTGAACTTGAAAACCTTTCTTCATCACTGACAGTCGGCTCTGTCGTCAAAGGAACCGTATCAAGAATCGAAAGCTACGGCGCATTCGTAAACGTCGGTGGCTTTGAAGCACTCCTGCCTGTCTCTGAAATCAGCCATGTGCGCGTCAGTAATGTCGCCGATGTGCTTAAAATCGGACAGGAAGTTGAAGCAAAGATTATCCGGGCTGACTGGGAGAAAGAACGCGTTTCCATTTCTTTGAAAGAGCTTGAAGCAGACCCATGGGACGGCATTGATCAGAAGTTCCCGGTCGGAACAAAACTCGATGCAAAGATAAGCCGTGTTGCTGATTTCGGTATCTTCATCAACCTTGCACCTGCCGTAGACGGTCTGGTACACATTTCCAAATTGCCGGTTGAAAGAAATACAAACCTCAAGCAGGTCTACCACGCAGGAGATGACATCACCGTTACTGTTGACTCTGTTGACCTCGATGAAAAGAGAATCGCGCTTTCTCCGGTCGTTTCCAACGAAGAAGAGGAAAACGCTCACGAATATGAACGCAACCATGCAAACGATGATGACGGTGAAACATACAATCCGTTTGCGGCTCTTCTGAAAAACAAAAAATAAAGAAGACACAAACAGTGCACCATAAAAAAGGCTGCCCCAGCGAGGTTCACACCTCAACAAGGGCAGCCTTTTTCAGTTCAAATGGCAGCTTTACGCGATTTCCAGCAGGAATGCTCCGGATTTTTCATCGATTGCAGAAAGCGGGGATTGAAGTTCAACGGAAAGGGATTCCCCCGACTTAAGAGAAGACTCCGTCACGACCAAAAGAAGTCCCTGCGATGAGCAGGCATAGTATCCTGTCCGATGTCCGGGCAGGCGAATAGCGTCGCTTGTCACCCGGAACGTCAGTTTTTCTGTCGGTTTCTCATGCGTCTCCTTCCGGCCTTCTTCCTGCACGCCGTGCGCCACATAATGCTTTTCACAGGCAATAAAGGAGAGGACAGCGCGTTCCTTCGGTATGTAGATGTCTCTAGAAAATGCACGCAGAGTTTCGGGAGCATCTTCCGTGCTGAACGCATAGTTGCACCACTTGCCACCGCGCTTGCCGTCCATGGGGCATGTCCCGCAGTGCGTACAGGGGGAGGCAATACGATAGCTCCGCTTCATAAATGCAGAGCGGAGCAAACTTACGAATCTGCCACACGCAGGGACCCCCGGCTCAATGATCAGCACTCTGGAATCATCGTTCTTCTTCTCTATGTACGACAGTATCTGCAAGGCATATTTTTTTGCAAGATAGTCAGGAGGCATCTGTTCCCCCTGAACAATCTCGTTGAACACATTTGCACAGGAGACAAAGTCGACTTTTTCTTTTATCTCGGTGCCGATCGGCCCTTTTACGCGAACAACCTTCCACGGCTCACAGTCCAGACGTGCAGCTGTTGCCAGAAGAATATTTTCGCCGGAGAGCAACGCCTGTGCAGAGATGTCCATGCAGTACCAAGTTATCTTTTTAGAGCGGAGTTCAGGGCGGGCAAGCAGAAGGGCTATCGGTACGGTCAGCGGACCGCTTCCTATGTCAAGGGCAAGGGAACCGTCTTTTAGATTGAAAAAAGACGACGGCATGTTCGCAAACAAACGCGACAGGCGGACTATGTTCCACCACAGATAATAATGCAGATAGGCAGAGAGAGCTGTCTTTTCATTCATGTAGCCGACGCGACGCTCTTCCCGTTCATCGGTCAAATCATGCTTCAATGCCCGTATATCTGCCGGCAACAGCGCACGCTGCTTCGATGTCAGCGGATAGATTGAACTGACAACTGAATCAAAATCGTCTATTATTGCGCGGGCTTTTTCATCAATAGAGGAAATATCAAACAGGTATCCAGAGTCCTGAGCGACAGATACCTTTGGGATACGGGATTTCGGTACAAAAGATACAGTTCCGTTCTTAGAAGGAACATCAGAAGCTTTTTTTTCGGCGTGTTCTGAACGGGAAGATTTCCGCCGCTCCTTACGTATCTCCTTTTTTTCAAGCCGTTTCTGCTTGTCGCGCAGCGTTATCCCCTGTTTTTTCTCATACCATTTCAGTTCAGTCTTGTCGGTCATTGTGCGTTTCCTGCTGCCGTTTCTCCGCCTGCAGCCTGCGATTGTAGTTCTCTCCTGATTTTTTGAGCATGAGGTACATCTCTCCAAGCTGCTCCCTAATTTCATGCAAGGTTTCGATTGCAGCGGCATTCGCTTCCATGGTCAAGGCATCTGCGATAATTTTCTTTCGCGCAGCTTCTACCGTATAACCTTTTTCGAGAATCAGATGTTTGAGCCGAAAGATAACTTCGACATCATGTTGTGAATACGAACGTCTTCCCCGTAAATCCTTCACTGGCTCTATAAAAGGCATGAGATGTTCCCAACTGCGCAAAATAGAAGCTTTTACGCCGGTGAGTTTCTCAACCTCTCCAATCTGATACTTCGGCATACGGTCTTAATCTTTCTTTTCCAGATTTTCCCACTTCTGCCGGCTCGCTTTCATCTCTATCTGAACCGGAATCTGGTCAAATCCTAAGTCGCTTCGAATTTTGTTCTTTAAATAGGTGACATAACTCTGCGGCACATTGTCAGGACGTGTTGCAAACAACAGGAATTTGACAGGATTCACGCTGATCTGCGTCATATAGCGGACCTTGAAATGAATTGCCTTTGTCGCCGGCGGCGGATATGCGGCAATCCAGTCGTTCAACGCCTTATTTAAAATGGCTGTTTCCAATTTACGGGTCAACTGTCCGTATAGCAGAAGCGCGGTATCCATCAGATTCTTTATGCCGTCAGCGTTCTTTGCGCTTATCTCGACAATAGGCGCCCAGTTCATCTGACCAAACATCGTCCTAAAGTAATCTTCTATTATGCGACGGTTCTTTGAACTTTTATCTTCTACCAAATCCCACTTGTTCAGAACAAAGATGACACCGCGGCCTTTTTCAAAGGCAAGAGCGGTAATCTTCTTGTCCTGCTCCGACAAGCCTTCCACTGCGTCTATCATGATAAAGACAATATCGCACTCGTCGATAGTCTTTATTGCCCGATTGACGGAATAATACTCTACATTCTCATTTACGCGGGCTTTGCGCCGTATGCCGGCGGTGTCAAGGATTTCGATATCCTTACCGTTGTAGCGGAAACTTCCTTCGACGACATCGCGGGTCGTTCCTGCATAATCACTGACGATGGAGGCCTGAGTATGCGTCAGCGCATTTGAAAGCGTAGACTTGCCGGTGTTCGGCTTTCCTAAAATAGCAATGCGTATTGGCCGGTCCTGGTCAGTTCCCTCGGTTACGCGGGAAAAATCCACCCCCGCTACCATAGCTTCCTGCAATTCCTGAAGTCCGTTGCCGTGTACGGCGGAGATAAAGCGCAAATCCTTAAAGCCGTATTTCAGGTAATCATAGGCAAGGCTTTTGTTCGTTTCGCTTTCCGTCTTGTTGACCGCAGCGATGAGCTTATCCCAGTACGGGCGCATCCGTATGATGAGTTCTTCGTCTTCGGCAGTGACTTCCCCCGCATCAAGCAGGAGCAGGATTCTGTCTGCCTTTTTTATCATTTCGACGGTTTTATCAACGACAAGGTCGTCCATTTCGCTTTCGCGGGATTTGTAGTCTCTCGTCAGTTTGTAGCCGCCGGTGTCCATCAGATGAACGGGTTTACCGGCAAGGAAACAGGTTCCCTCCACCGGGTCACGTGTTACACCGGGGGTCGGGTCCGTTATGGCGCGTCTCGTATGTGTCAAGGCGTTGAAAAGCGTTGATTTACCGACATTCGGACGTCCTGCAATGACGATAAGAGGAAGGTTGAAATATATCTTGCCGGGGAAAAACTGCCTCGCCCTGTTGCGGTTCGAAATATCGTCATCCGACGACTTCGATTCAGCAGAAGACAGTTCACTGATAACGGTATCTTCTACATCAAGTTTCTTAGGGGGCTTCGGTTTTGAGAAATCTGGTTTTCTTTTCTTCTTCATTGAATAATATTCCTGTTGGCGATGTTCTCCAACTCTTTAATAGTGAATCGTGACAGAGTCTGCTTGATTAAAGGAATCTGCTTCGGAGACATACTCAAATTCCTGATGCCCATGCCTGAAAGGATCATGACGCTTTCAGGCTTTCCCGCCATCTCTCCACACACGGAAACGGGCACATCACGGTGACGGGCGTTGTGTATGGTGAACTGAATCAGACGTATCACAGCGAGATTGAACTCGTTGTAAATCGGAGCAACCGCAGGGTTTTCCCGGTCCACACCAAGAGTATACTGGGTCAAATCGTTGGTTCCAAGCGAGAAGAAATCGCTCGTCTTTGCAAGGCAGTCGGAAGTAACTGCAGCCGCTGCTGTTTCAATCATCACGCCGATAGGCACTTCCCTGAACGGGATATTGTCCTCTTTCAGTTGAAGCTGCACTCCTTTGGCAATGCCTTTTATGGTTTCCACCTGAGAAATGTCGGTAATCAGCGGAAGCAGAATCCTCAGATCCCCGTACACACTTGCGCGGTACAAAGCCCGCAGCTGGGTTCTTAAAACATGAGGATAATACAGCGACAGCCGTATAGCACGCAAACCCATCAGCGGATTGGCTTCGTGCATTTGCGGGATATCTTTTACATCCACCAATTTGTCCCCGCCCGCATCCAAGGTACGGATTGTAACAGGGCGGTTTCCCATTATTTCCAAAACCGACTTGTAGGCTTCAAACTGGGTTTCCTCACCAACTGAATTGGAATACGCGCCGCCGCTTTCGTTCAGCTGCCTTATGGCATTCATAAAAAGGAATTCGGTGCGGAACAGACCAATACCGTCGGCACCTTCGTCAAGCGCAATCTTCGCCTCTTCCACCGTACCGATGTTAGCGTACAGGCAGAACCGTGTTCCGTCCTTGGTACGCGCTTCAGTGTCCCGGAGTTTGGCAAGCTCTATCCGCTGAAGCTTCTCATCTTCCATCCGTTTCCGGTAGGACTGGATGGTATCGGCATCAGGGGAGACAATAATCTCTCCGAGTTCACCGTCTACAATAACAATGTCGTTCTGCTTCACTTGCTCGGTTACATTATCCAGACCGACTACCGCAGGAATGCCGAAACTTCTGGCAAGAATCGCCATGTGGCTAGTCGTACCGCCTTCTGTCAGCGCAAGACCAGCGATTTTCCGTTTGCTCAGAATAATGGTATCACTGGATGACATCGCCTTTCCAACGATGACGGAGCCGTCAGGCACTTCCTCTATGTTAAACGGGTGGTAGTCGAGCAGAATATCGAGCACTTGTCCAAAGACATCTTCGATGTCCTTGGAACGTTCCGCCAGATATTCATTACCGCTGTTGCGCAGGCGATCGGCATATTCAAAAACCTTTTTTTCCAGAATATGCTCAATATTGAACAGTTCCTGCTCATAACAGTCCTTCACCTCTTTGATAAAAACAGGGTCGGAAAGCATGAGCTGATAGGTCTCAAAGATAACCCGTTGCAAACTGTCTTTGGAAAGTGTATTCAGATGAGAGGAGATTTGCGTTCCTATTACGGAACATGCTGTCTGGAAACGATTCCAGCCTGTGTCTACATCCTCAGCGGAAATTGGTGTTTTGGGGATGATTCTTTTCTGTACCTCTGGCAGAACGAACGCCCTGCCAATGCCCGTACCTGTCGCAGCCGACATTCCCAGAATAACATTCATTCCTTTATGTTACTAAGAAATGGGAGTATAGTCAATTCGCCAGCTGCTTGCGGTACCGCTCGTACAAAAGGACTCCTGCCGCAACGGAGACATTCAGGCTGTCTATTTTTCCACAGGTCGGAATGGACACCATGGTGTCACAGTGTTCCCGAAGCAGTCGGGAGATGCCGTTTCCCTCGCTGCCCATGACCAGACAGGTACGTCTGGCGAAGGACAGTTTGTCGAGGCGCTCACCGCCTGCATCTGCACCGTACATCCAGAACCCCTTTTCTTTGAGGAGTTCCGCGGCGCGGGAAAGGTTCGTCACGACGGATACGGGAATCCATGCGCTTGCACCAGCACTTGAGCGGGCAATCACATCGTTGTCCTGAACATCGGAGACGCCCCGTCTGGACGGAACGACAAGAAGATTCGCACCGAACTGGTCGCAGGAACGCAATATAGCCCCGACGTTGTGGGGGTCAGTCACGCTGTCAAGCATGACAACAGTCGCGTCTTCGGGACAAGCGGCAAGCCACTGCTCAAAGTCGACGTTGTTTTCCCTGCGCTCCTGTTCACCTTCCGCTTCCAAAACAATGCCACGGTGGTCTTTTGCCTGACCAGGCAATGAGGAAACCATGCTGTCAAGCTCAGAAGGCAATACCTGCCGGGCTTGAACGCCGAACTGCCCTGCAAGTGCAAGGATTTTCTTGATTCTCGGCCCCGGCTTGGCGTAGTAAACGCACAGTGTGGCGGTATGCTTCTTTTCTTCTCCATACCGGCGGACACGTTCCTCCACCGCATGGAAACCTGTATACAGATTAGATGCCATGTATGCTCTTATATATTTCTTCCGCAGCAGTTCTTGTATTTCTTGCCGCTGCCGCATGGACACGGCTCATTGCGTCCAATCTTGCGGCTTTCGCGGACCACCGTCGTAGGGCGTACAAGCCCTTCGCTGTAGAACCACTCGCCGTCAATCTTCTTGAATCCGCCAATCTCGTGGTGGACATCCCTGATTCCCTTCTGAGTATAGACAGCTTCGAATTCTACGATACCCTCAGTATCCTCAGCTGTACCTTTTTCCACCTTGAGAATCTTAAGACCATGCCATGTGCTGTTGTTGCTCCAGTCTTCGGTAGCCTTGCGGTCTATTTCCGCAATTTTATCGCCTTTTTCACAGGTGTTGATGATGTAGTCGATTTCATGTTTTTCATAGGCAGAATAGCGGGCACGCATTAAAGCTTCCGCTGTCGGGGCTTTTTCGATTCCCTTGATATACTTTTCGCAGCATTCTGCGTATGATTTACCGCTGCCGCACGGGCAGGCGTTGTTTGTCTCTGTATTTTCACTCATAGGTTGCCAGTATACTGCATTTATATCTGCGTTGCAAGAATAAGCGGCACATGCTATAGTTTTGCAGGAGAAACACCATGGGAACATTTGCGACGCTTGAAGAAGCGAAAGAATACTTTATGGCAGACAGATTCGCCACCAGCAACGGTGCGGCCATCGACGAACTGACGGAAACCTACAGCGTGTGCAGCATGGCGGTGCGCCCGGAGCACTGCAACGCAAACGGCGGCGTGATGGGCGGAGCCATCTTCACACTGGCGGACTTCGCCTTTGCCGTGCTCGCAAACCATCTGCACCGCCCCACCACGGGACAGCAGGCAGGGGTAAACTTTCTGAGCACCCCAAAAGGCACACGGCTCATCGCCCGCGCAGTCTGCAAAAAAAACGGGCGCAGCACGACGGTCATCAACGTTGACGTCACCGATGACACCGGGCGCGATGTCGCGCAGGTCGTGATGACCGGGTTCAAGCTTTAAACCGCTTTCTGGCGGTAGAGCTTTGCCGGACGGTGGCCGGCACCGTGGGTGGACAGATCTGTTTCCTCTACAAGCGGCATTATCTTGCGCCTGAAATTTGCAGGAAGCAGCGTAATGCCCAGTAGGGTTTCCTGCACTTTCTGAAGCCCCGAAAGCGTAAACAGCGCGGGCATGAAGTCAAACAGGATGTCGAAATCAGTCGCATACTTGCGCACAATGCCGAAAGCCGTCGCGATGATTTTCGCGTGGTCAAAAGCAAGCCCGCCGGAATCGACCACTTCATATTCCTTTCTGCCGAACTGCGTTTTTGAATGTCTGACTTTCGAAGCGATGACAATATCAGATTCCGCGTTCCGCAGAATCAGCTCGGCAGTCCCGTCATCAGCCTCCTCCGAAAACTGTACGGTGAACCACTTCGCCTCAGCAGCATCATCACCGGCGAGGGCACGGACATTTTCCTCATCAACGATTGAAATATAGGAATTGGAAATAATGCGCCCCCGGGGATCCCTGTCAACCTGACTGAACGCTCCCATGGGCATAAGGGTATCCGGCCGGAGATCGGTCTCCTCCCGCAGTTCCCGGTATGCACATTCTTCAAGCGTCTCATCCATCTGCAAAAATCCGCCGGGAAGCGCCCACATCCCCCTGCACGGATGCCCACCACGCTTTATGAGCAGAATGGAAAGAGATTTCTTTTCGTCCTGCCGGTAATTGCGTTCTGCTTCACCCGTCACTCCGAATGTCACGATATCAACGGTTATGCTCGGTCGAGGATACCGGGTCAAATCGTAGTTCTGTAAGAATTCAGCTTCTGTCATATTCTGTTCTGCTTTCTGCATGCAGGTATCCTCTTCCTCTTTCACCGTACGATAATCTGGCACATCTTCATGGCTTCAAGCGCATTCGCATGGCTCTGCGGCGTAACTCCGGCACAGGCAGAACCGTCGCAATAAATCGGTACTTCCGGCAACCGGGCTTTCAGTATAAACGCATTTGAAATGACACAGATATCAGTGCACAAGCCGACGAGTTCTATCGATTCCAGATCTGCAAGTCCTGCCGCATAGTCAGCAAGCGCAAGAGAACCGAACGACGGTTTGTTGATTATGGTATCAGTGCCGGTATCCAATGCGGAACTTATCTGCCAGCCAGCTGTTCCTTCCACACAATGCTCCACAGGCAAGTGTTTTCCCTCCTGTGTCTGCAGATAGTTTTTCTGATGGGTATCGCGGGTGAACACCACACAGTCACCAGCACTCCGATATTCCTGAATCTTTTTATTGACTGTGTCCACAATGGCAACAGCTTCCTTCGTGCCGAGCGCACCGTCAATAAAATCGTTCTGCATATCTACAACAACTAAAAGTTTCATCGCTTAAAAACCTCCGTACGAAGCCTCACTGCCAATCAGCGGCATTTTTTCCAGAAGGAATGAAGCACGGAATGTTCAGCAGACGCTTTTTCCATGCAATCCCCCGAATTTTCTTTGTGATTTTTTCCACCTGTTCAGCAGGAACGCCATCTGTTCTGCCAGTTGCAACGCGTTCAAGTTCATCGTATGTAAAGCCGAGCTTGTCCTCGTCAGTCATGCCGCACATGCCGTCGCTAGGAGCTTTGCGCACCAAATCCTCCGGCAACCCCAGTTCCAGCCCCAACTGCACGACTTCCCGTACGAACAAGTACGCAAGCGGAGCGAAGTCTCCGGCGCCGTCACCCCAAAGCGTGAAAAATCCTGCGAGCCGCTCGCTCAAATTGCCATTGCAGGAAATCCGCGCATTGCCGAGCAGCGCAGCTACGCCGTAGAGCGTCACCATACGCAGACGGCTCGGTGTATTTGTATTATACTGATCGGACGTACTGTCCTTTCCCAAAGATGCCGTAATTGCACCGGTGATACCGCTGTAGGCATCTGCAATATTCACCGTATAATGCTCAATCCCCAAAAACTCACAGAGCCGTTTGGAATCTGCAATATCTTTCTGAGTTCCGTTCGGCATCATGACACCGACGACACGTTCGCGTCCCAGCGCCTCACAGCACAACGCTGCTACGGTGCTGGAATCCTTCCCCCCGGAAATACCGATTACAACCTTTGTAAGTGCGTCACCGTTTTTTGCAAAATAGTCTTTTACAAAAGCGACAGCTTCATCTTTCAAACTCATTGGTGGTTCAGCCTCCATTCTATGGTCTTCCTCAGATACTCTACGTAGTCACCGTCCTTGCACATGGTTTTACCGCTGTCATTTGACAGTTTTGCAACAGGCCGGTTGTTGCACGCAGACACTTTCATAACAATGTTCAGAGATGGAACATCGGTGTCATTTGCGATATATGTACCAATGCCAAAGGCAACCTTTGTCTTGTCTTTGAAATATTCGTACAGCTTGCTGGCGCGCTCAAAATCCAAGCTGTCGCTGAACAAAAGCGTCTTGCTCTTCGGGTTCACCCGCTCGTCATGGTATTTGTTGTAGAATTCCTCGAAGTGCTTTATCCAGGCATTGCCCCACTCGTACGGATCGCCTGAGTCATGGCGCACACCAGAGAAGCAAATGGAATACGTATAGCCCATATCCAGATGTGCGGTTTCATCACCGATTGTATCAGTCAGATAGGTTCCGTTCAGTACCCCATATTCCTTTGTCCATGCCTCCATAGCGAGTTTGTTTGAATATGCGGGATTATACATGGGATCACCCTGTCCCACGCACATGACAAACTCATGAGCCATTGTTCCGACAGGGACGACCTTATACTTCATGGCAAGGTACACATTCGATGTTCCGACGCATTTTGAATCCTTGTATTTGCTGTTGTTTTCGCACAAAACCTTGACCGCCAGTTCCTGAGCTTCTGCGCTCAGTCTTCTGCGCAAGCCGAACTCGGAGAACAGTCCCAGATTATACTTTCCACTGATCAGCCAGTTCTTCTTTTCCTCCAGTTTGCGCTTATACTGTTCAATCAAGTCTGCATAGTTATAAGTCATTCTGAAATAGACTTCATTGACAATTGCCAGAAGCGGGATTTCATACATGCTCGTATTGAGCCAGGTGCCATACGCTTCAATGGAAAGACCACAATCGGCATTATCAGAAATTTCAATATCATCAAAGCGTGGTTTCCAGATACACAGATGGTCTATGTAATCCTCGTGCAACCATTCAATGCTCTGCAGATAGTCGAGTTCCTCTTTTGTAAAACGCAGGGAACAATAGTGATGTATCTGTTCCTTTATCTCTTCCACCATCTCGGAGGTGAAAACCACATTCTGGTTTCGGCACTTGAACGTCCAGTTTGTCTTGTATGACGGGAACTGGTGGTAAATAGCCTGCCCCATTGAAAACTTGTACAAGTCTGTTTCAAGCAGACTGGTGATGATTGGATTCAGTTTCATGTTTTCCCCCTTGACAGAATCCGTATTTGTTATTATTAAAATGATAATAATACAAATACTATATCATGTCAAGAATCATAACCTGCGCGGGGACG
>CADBRT010000182.1 GCA_902797055.1 uncultured Spirochaetaceae bacterium | reverse complement strand
CTCGACGCAGAGCGGTGGGGTATTGACCCCTCCGCGCGAATAAAAAGTCCGCCGGAATTCCGACGGACTTTTTCGCATAGCGGGTTAGGCGTTTCTGCCGTGACAGTTCGTGAACTTCTACTGCTGACAGAAGTCTGTAATACAACATATGCATTACAGACTTGTGTTTTTTTTAAGCGTTTCTGCCGTGACAGTTCTTGTATTTCTTTCCGCTGCCGCAGGGGCAGGGGTCGTTACGGCCAATCTTCGGCATGGTGCGGATAATCGTCACGTTCTGTCCCTGACGGGCACTTTTCATGGCGGTGTTTTGCGCGCCCTGCTGTGCTTCGCGGGCATTAAATGACGACTGAGCCTGACGCTGTGCCTGCTCCTGTTCTGCGATGGCTGTCTGAGCATCTTCGTGCTGGGCTGTCATCTGCTGCATCTGCTGGGGGCGCGGCATTTCGGAAGCCGGGCGGATTTGAATCTTTACCCTGAAGATTATGCTGGCAACCTGTGCGCGGATTTCTCCGAGCATAGTGTCAAACTGATTGAATCCGTCAATCTTGTACTCGGTGAGCGGGTTCTTGCTTCCATAGGAACGCAGGTAAACCGCTTCGCGCAGACCATCGAGGAATTCAAGCTGGTCAAGCCATCTCCGATCAATCAGCTGGATGTACTGGTAGCGGATGAACATATTGAGCTGCGGCTTGCCGACAAGCAGTTCCTTCTCTGTTATGTCATTCTGAAGTATCGCTTCGACTCCGTCCACCGTCAGCTGATCATAGGTAACAATCTTGCCGAATGTATTGCGGATTCTGTCAACAAGCGCACTCTTTGCATTCACTGCCTTGCTGTGGCGGGATTCCTGCTCGTAGTTGTCGAACATATCCGCGACAATCTGCTTTGCATTTTCCATGACGCGTGCGCTCAGATTTTCATCTGCAAGGATATTGTCACGTTCTTCGTAGATGAATGAGCGCTGCTGGTTGAGAACATCATCGTAGTCGAGCAGGTTCTTACGTATCTCGAAGTTCCGCTCCTCGACCTTTTTCTGTGCCTTTTCGATGGATTTGTTGAGCCATGGGTGGTTGATTGGTTCTCCCGGCTCCATGCCGACTTTCGTCATCAGTTTTTTCATGCGCTCGCCGCCGAAAAGCCTCATGAGGTCGTCGTCCATGGAGATGTAGAATTTACTGCGTCCCGGGTCGCCCTGGCGTCCTGAACGTCCACGCAGCTGGTTGTCAATGCGGCGGGATTCATGGCGTTCGCTTCCGATGACGTACAGACCGCCGAGGCTCTTTACTTCCTCGCAGTCCTTGATGTACTGTTCCTTTTCAATCTTAAGGGCTGCTTCATACTGCTCGGGTGTTGCGTTTGTTCCTGCGCGCTTGCGTGCCCTCATCTCAGGGTTTCCGCCGAGCTTGATGTCCGTACCGCGTCCTGCCATGTTTGTGGCAACCGTTACAGCGCCCTTTGCACCGGCTTCTGCAATAATCAGCGCTTCACGTGCGTGGTTCTTTGCGTTAAGCACTTCGTGACGGATTCCCTTGCGGGTGAGCAGTGCGGACAGATGCTCTGATTTTTCTACGGAGACGGTACCGATCAGAACCGGCTGGCCTTTTTTGTGACAGGTGTCTACTTCTTTTACAATTGCGTTCCACTTGTCGGCTTCGTTGAGGTACACCTCATCATCTTCGTCAATTCTGGCCACCGGTTTGTTCGTTGGGATTGCAACGACATCGAGGTCGTAAATCTTGCTGAACTCAACAGCTTCTGTAGCAGCCGTACCCGTCATGCCGGAGAGCTTTTCGTACATGCGGAAGTAGTTCTGGAAGGTGATTGTTGCAAGCGTCCTGTTGCGCTGTGCTATCCTGATGTGCTCCTTTGCCTCAATCGCCTGATGCAGACCGTCGCCGTATCTGCGTCCTTCGAGGATGCGTCCCGTGAACTCGTCGACAATCTGTACCTGTCCGTCTTTTACAACGTAGTCGACATCGGGGTGGTACAGGACGTGCGCGCGGATTGCCTGTGTAAAGTAGTGGACGAACTCAAAGTTCTGCTCATCAAAGACAGTCGTTCCTTCCTGAATCAGTTTGTTGTCAAGCAGGATGTCGTTGATTTTGTTCATTCCCTTGTCTGTAAAGGAAATGCGCTTGCTCTTTTCATCGACTTTGTAGTCGCCTTTGAGTGCGGCGCGCTGTTCCGGTGTCATGTCGACTTCATCGGGATAGTCCTGTGTCTTCGGATCCTTTTCCATCTCGGTGAACCGGTCGACATACTTGTCAACCTCGTGGTATTTGTAAGTGTCGTCTTCACCCTGTCCTGAGATGATAAGCGGGGTTCTGGCTTCATCAATCAAAATGGAGTCGATTTCGTCGACGATACAAAAGTTGAAGCCCCGCTGCACCTTGCGGGAAGGATCAATCTGCATGTTGTCGCGCAGATAGTCGAATCCGAACTCGTTGTTTGTTCCGTAGGTGATGTCGCAGGCATATGCGGCGCGGCGCGCATCGTTGTCCATGTTGCTGAGAATGCAGCCGACGCTCTGACCGAGGAATTTGTAGACGCGTCCCATCCACTGGGAGTCGCGCTCTGCAAGGTAGTCGTTTACTGTTACAATGTGAACACCGTTGCCGGAAAGAGAGTTAAGGTACGCAGCCTCAACGCACATAAGGGTCTTTCCTTCACCGGTTTTCATCTCGGTTATGCGTCCGGAATTCAGAACCAGGGAACCCATTATCTGAACTGGGTACGCTTTTTCACCGAGTACGCGGAAGGCCGCTTCCCTTGCTAACGCAAATGCTTCCGGCAATATGTCATCAAGGCTTTCACCTTTCGCAAGCCTGTCTTTAAATGCTTTTGTCTGTGCAGGAAAATCCTCATCCTTAAATGCCTGAGCCCAGCTTTCTTTTTCAAGAACTTTTTGAACAATAGGCTGCAATGCCTTTACGTCACGTTCGTTCTGTGAGCCGAAGAAGAACGTCAAAATCTTATCAAACATAGCGACTACTATATCTTTTTTTCCGTACATTGACAATACACTGCTTATTCTTTATTCTATATAATACAATGAGAGACAGGAGCACCCGCAGGGGAAGACCTTGCGCGTTAGTAGCATGCATTGCGGCATGTGCGTTCCTCGTGGCGGGCTGCCGCAGGGAAGGAACGGTCTCCTCGCTTGAGGAAAAAAAGATATTCACCCTTGATTATGGTAATTTTGAGAACCAGCTCAATGTGTTCTCCCTTCTGTCAGTGAACACCATAAACACGAACTTTGTCATGCAGGACGGCTTCTTCTATATTATGAACGGGGAAAACCATAAAATCATGGCGCTGAACAACTTCGGCGAGCTGGTGACTTTTTTTTACAATCCTGAATATAATACTGCTCCGGCATACATAAAGAGCCCTTCTGTGAAAGAAGCGACTGTCAAAGCGGTGGAATATGCGTTCAACGATATCACCTGCCTTTCTGTCGGCGCTGACAAATCCTTGTACGTCGTCGACAGACTTCCCGTAACTAGACAGGAGTTGGATAAGGAATCCGGCCAGATACTTGGACAGATAGTGCTTCGCTTTTCGAGCGACGGGCATTTCATCGACTACATCGGACAGCAGGGGCCCGGCGGTTCCCCTTTTCCATACATAAAAAGCATTCACTCCACGAACCGCAATGAGTTCGTCGTTGTCTGTGTTTCAGGCGACGGATACATTGCCTATTGGTTTTCTGCAAAAGGTTATCTTCTCTATAAGATTTCAATCGACAAGAACTCCGTGCCATCACCGTATTCGGCAGAGGACGGCGATTTGTATCCCAGCATCGGAACTGTCATTCCGGACTATACGTCTAGGACGCTCTATCTGAGCGTTGACTATTACTCGAAATACATCGACACCTCAAGCCATCTTCAGTCAGGGGTTGTGTACAAAAGTTCTTATATCTATCCGCTTTCGGCAGAAGACGGAACGTTCGGGGCCCCCTTGGAGATACTGCCGAATGTTGAGCAGTCTACCGAAGAATTCAGTTCCGAGAAATATGAAATTCCGTATGATTTCCTCGGTGTGACGGAAAGCGGCTGGTTCTTCTTTATGGCAAGTACGGAAAGCGGCTTTGAGTTGCAGATGGTGCAGGAAAACGGAGAGCGGATTCTGCGCCGACGGCTGCCGTTCAACAGATCGGAAACCTTGTACTACACGTTCAGTCTGTCCAGAACCGGCATCCTTTCGGTCATGGCGATTAAAAATGAATATGCCGAGATTGATTGGTGGAGGACGGATTCCCTCATACAATCCGTAGTCAATAAATAGGGGGGCATGCTTTTATGGCGTTCGGTGATAACCAGATTGACGGCTATGCAGAAGGTGAAGAACCGATGGTCTTCTACCATAAAAAAGGCAATTTCAGACAGTACGAGGATGAAAAGCTGAGTGACCTCGCCACCGGAAAGGGCTTGCCGAAGCGCGGTTTTTTCAGAGTGCTCGTGGGCACCAAGGGAAACCGCTTTATGCTGACTGCAATGCTCCTGGCTTTTGTCGTTGTTTTCTTCGTGTCCGTCTTCGGCGGTGCTCCAAGCGACGGAACCATAGGCGGTCTGTACTGCGAGCTTTCTGCTTTTTCGTTCCAGGAATCAGTGTATGCAAAGCTGAAGGTGCATCCGTCTGCAAAAGGTGGTGCTCTCAGCGAAATTCGAACCGAATTCATCATCGTGAATACCGACGGCATGGAGTCGGTAACGTATGAACAGATGTTCCTTTATGATGAACACGGAAAAAAAGACCAGTTCGTCAACAAGATATTCAGGGATTACGATGCGGTGAAAGTCTTGTGTACCATACAGTCCGGTGACGACACGAAGACCCTTACCGCAACAGTCCAGCAGAAATAGGACAGTTTCATGAGAAATGCGATGGAAACGCTACAAGTTGAATATTTATGCAGTTTTGTAGTATAATCCAATAGAAATATAATAAACAGGTGAAAATGTATGGTACAGTTTTATTTTCTTTCAGTTCTTTTTACAATTCTCACAGGTCTTGTGCTTGTTTATGGAAAAGATTTGGCTTCTTACGGAATAGATGTTCAGGGGAACAACGATGACCTTTCGTTGAATGACGATTCCGAAAGCCTTGAAAAAAACATTGGTGGTTTCGAAGGACTGAACAATTCCACGTTCAGACTTGCACTCGGCATTCTGAGTGTGTTCGTCGCTATTATGAAGCTACTGACCCCGTGTGGAACAGCGGTTGTCGGTGATTTCCTTCCTGTTTTGGCGGGGTTGTCCGGCGGTGCTGCGCTGCTTGTTGAATACTTCGTTACGACATCCGACAGCGTCAGCCTTCCGGAGACCGTGAAAACGATATTCATCGGTTACAGACGGTACATCGGCATTGCAAGCTTTGCCGTCGGTGTCCTGCACTTTATTCTTCCCCGCGTCATTTTGCTGTAGGCCAGTTCGCCATGTCTCATATTTCCATAGCTTGTGTAGCGCTCCATAATGGAAAAATCCTGCTTGCCCACCGCAATCCGACCGGGCAGATGGGCGGACGGTGGGAATTCCCCGGCGGAAAAGTAGATGCCGGTGAAAGCGATGAAGAAGCGATTGTCAGGGAATGCCGGGAAGAATTCGGCATCAACGTCAAAGTCGGACGCAGGATTTGTGAGTCTTCGTTTCTGCACAACGGGGAACAGTTCCTGCTCCATGCATACCGGATCTTTGTTCCTCATGACGGCATCGCAGTCCCGTATACCCTTACCGAACACTCTGAATACCGGTGGGCGGATATAGGGGAGGTTCCTTCCTTGCACTTCGTGGACAGCGATATGAAACTCTATCCCTGCATCAAAGAATATGTTGCAGATGTAAACGCCGGGAAAGCGGAATGAACTTAAAGTACGTTGCTCTTGTTTTCTTTTTTTTGTGCCTGTGTTTTACGTCGTGTTCCAAGCATAACGAATCGGATTCCGTCGCGGATTTCGGCGGTTCCGCTTTTCTGGTTTTCGGAAATCAATGGATAGTCGTAAAAGAGCCAGTGGCTGCCATGTATGAAGCACCCGGTTATGAAAATATCGTTTTAAACCATGCGCGGCGCGGCGATTTTTTTGAAGTGCGCGGCAAGCGTTTTGTTACAGAAGTTGGCGAAGACGGCACACATAGGGTCGTCGTGTGGTACAGCTGCGGCGAACGCGGATGGATAATCGAATCGTCCGTCACAGTGTACAACAACAGGATGCAGGCGGAACACGCCAGCACCATTGTCAGTTCGCAGTAATCTTTTCGGCAGCCTGTTCGACTGTCAGATTTTCAAACTGCTCTCTGGTTTTCAGATTTTTGAGTGTAATTTTCTGGGTGGTTTCAAAGTCCTTTGAAACCATGACTCCCCAGCTGATGCCTTTTTTGTCAGTGACAGCGTACTGCTTTCCCATTTTTACAGCATCGGGGAATACTTCGACGGCAACACCATTCGCCCTCAGTTTTGCAGCAATCTGCTGGTAGACTGCGGACATCGACTCGTCTTGATTGTAAATCTCCGCATCGAGGTAGCTTCCCCTTGTCTCTGCAAGTCCAAGCTGTGAAAGCCCTGCGATAAGGCGGTCGAGCCCTATGCTTGCTCCGACTCCAGGAACTTTATCCTTCATGTAGAGTCCGGCAAGGTTGTCGTAGCGGCCGCCAGAGCAGACAGAACCGATGGACGGAAGGTCGTCGAGGAAAGTTTCGTAGACAACACCAGTGTAGTAATCCAAACCGCGGGTGATGGACGGATCCAGCACGTACGTGGATTCTATGTCGGTCGCCTTCATCATGGCGTATATGTCGCGCATTCTCTTGGTGTCATCTGCCGGACCGCCTGCCAGCTGTTCAAGGCGGGCGAGGGTTGTCTCGAAGTCGCTGCCTGGTTGAATATAGGCAAGAATATTGTCCGCACTCTCTGTGCTTCCTGTGACTTCTGCAAGTTCCTTTTTTACTTCTTCTTCTCCGACTTTTGCAAGTTTGTCGACAATGCGGAGAACATCTTCCGATTTGTCAAGGCAGCCTGTTTTTTCAAGGAAACGGTTGAAAATGCCTCGGTGGTTGACGTGGATGGAAACCTTTTCAACGCCAATTTCCTTGAGTGCAGCTTTCATCAGTGCAAGGATTTCAAAGTCTGCAGTGGCGCTGTCGCTGCCGACAGTGTCAAAGTCGCACTGCACGAATTCGCGGTAGCGTCCAGCCTGTGGCTTTTCTCCGCGCCATACTTTTGCAATGTGGTAGCGCTTGAACGGGAAGTACAATTCTTCACGGTGCTCTGCGGTGAACCTGGCAAACGGAACCGTAAGGTCAAACCTCATGGCGACGTCGCGGTGTCCGTTGTCCTCGAAGCGGAACACCTGCTTTTCGGTTTCCCCATTGCTTTTACGAAGGAGAATCTCTGTATATTCGAGAACCGGTGTATCAATAGGAACAAAACCGTATGCTCTGTAAGTGCGTGTCAGTTTTTCGATGAGGGAAGAGCGCAGAATTTCATCCTGCGGCAAGAAATCCCTGAACCCTTTCAGAACTTTTGGTTGGATTAGCGTGCTCATGCCGAATATTCTAAAGTAAAACCACCTCCGTTGCAAGCGGGGGCACCTTCGGTGCTTGTGTGAGATTCCGAACCACACAACCGTAGCAGGTGCGTTCGGTTGTGGCGTAGCGTTCGGAATGACGCTAAAGTGCAAACTTCTTAGACAGCCCCTTCTCCCCGTAAGCAGAGATGGCACATCACATAGCAGGCGATGGCGAGTCATGTGGCGGGCGGATGGCGACTCCCGTGGCGGGCGGATGGCACATCACGTGGCGGCGGATGGCGGGGCACGTGAGGAGCCGATGGCACATCACGTAGCGGGCGGATGGCGGGGCACG
>CADBRT010000181.1 GCA_902797055.1 uncultured Spirochaetaceae bacterium | reverse complement strand
CCCTACAGCGCGCGCCAGAGCTGGAGCAGTTTGTCACGGCGGCGGGCGGCGGCAAAAATATTGTAGGGGAGTATATGCAGCTCTTCAAGCGGGCGGGCACCGGCTGGCAGGTCTATATCAGTGCGGACGCTGCGGCGGTACCAGTTGCAGGCAATCAGTTCCTGAACCGTCCTGCCCAGTACAAAATCGATGAACTGACGCGCCGCTTCTTCGTGCCGGGCGCCTTTTACTAAAGCGACACCATCGGGAACCGCAATGGTTCCGTCTTTTGGATACACAATGGACAGCGCATCGCCTGCCTGCCGGTCGCCGTTCACAAAAGAAAGCGCGGCGTCCTCCGACGTGAGCCCTGCAAAGAATTCACCGCATGCCACTGACGGATGCACCGACGTGGAAGCGTCTGCAACTCCTGACGGGCGCGTCTGCTGTTTAACGGCGCGCAGCAACTCCCAGTTTTCCCCGTTGCCGGTCAAAAGCATGGCGTTCAGCATGGAATACGCGGAGCCGGACTTTTCCGGATTCGGGATAATCACTCTGTTTGTAAAAAAAGTATCCTGCAGATCCGTCCAGGACGCAGGAATTTTCTGGGAAGGGACAAGGGAAGCATTGTAGACGATGACCATCGTCATAACGGAAAAGCCCGTCCACAGCCCTTCTGGATCAAGGTAGGCGGGAGCGATATTTTGTGCATCGGGAGACGTGTACGGCTGGAACAGCATCTTTGCCGACTCAAGCGACTCCACGCCGCCGCCCCAAAAGACATCGGCACCCGCTCCGACAGTCCGCTCTTCTCCCTGCAAGCGCAGAAGAAGTTCTCCCGTCCCGCCGTGGACAATCTGCACCTGCATGCCTGTCCGCTGGCGGAACTCGCGGACGATAAATGCCACCTTGTCCACCGGGTGCGGCGAATAGATGACCAAATCCGCCGTATCGAAAACGCCCGGCATCGTTCCCCCTTGCTGTTTTGTCTGCAAGTGACACGAAAAAAGCAACCCTACCAAAACAAGCAGAACGGAAAAGCGTACCATGGCCTATCATTTACCTCTTACTCTTTGCCCGCGGAGTAGACGGAAGAACCGCCCACAAAGTATTTCGACAGGCTGAAGAACAGTATGAAAATCGGAATGCTGGCAATAGCGGCAACCGCCATCATAATGCCCTCATCAGCATACTTCTCCGCGGCAAATTTTACAATATATGCCGGAATGGTTTTCATCTTTTCGCTCTGCGCCACGAGCAACGGCCACAACAGGTTGTCCCACTGCTGGCGGAATGTCAGAACTGCAAGCGTCGCAATTGCCGGTGTACAGTTGGGAAACACAATCTTCATGAATATCTGGATTTCAGAAGCACCGTCAATGCGGGCAGCGTCCAGCATGTCTTCAGGGAAGGTGATGATGTACTGCCTCATCTGAAACACAGCGAACGCATTCACCATGAACGGAACAATAAGCCCCGCATAGGTGTTCTGCATGTGCAACTTCATGACAACCATATACAGCGGAACCATGATTGTTTCAAACGGAATCATCATCGTCGCCATGATTGCAAGGAACACCACGTTGCGCCCCTTAAAACGGTATTTTGCAAGTCCATACCCCACGAGGGAAGCAAGAATAATTGTCGTACACGTTACGGAAACCGCCACCACAAGGCTGTTGAAGATATTCCGCAGATAGATGAACGAATGGTCATTGCCGGCTATGGCGTTAAAGTAGTTCACAAAATGGAACGGCTTCGGAATCCAGCGGTACGGCATCTTCATAATGTCGATGGCGCGCATAAAGCTTGCGGTGACCATGAACACAAGCGGAATGACGGTGAGCACGCAACAGATAATCAGGAATGCCCATATCAACTTGTCAGCAGCTGTAGAATTCGCCCTTTTTTTCATACCATTTTCTCCTTAGTCTGACAGTCATTAATACGAGACATCGTCGCTCTTTGAAAAGCGGAACTGAATGCAGGTGAGCGCAAGCATAATCAGGAACAGAATGATACTCATGACGCTTGCGCGGCTTATGGCAAGGTCACGCATTGCTGTGTTGTAGATGTTCAGCGTGATGACGTTTATTGGAGCCAGCGGAGCGCCGCTTTGTGTAAACATATACTGGGTACTGAATGTCTTTATGCACTGAATCATCGCCATGATGGACACCATCACAATGGTCGGCTTCAAAAGCGGCAGCGTAATGCACCAGAACTGCTGAAGCCGGCTGGCTCCGTCAATCGTGGCGGCTTCATATACTGTAGTGGGGATTTTGCCTATGCCCGTGATGTACAGGATAGTGAAATACCCGACGTATTTCCAGAAGTAGACGAGTATGGTTGAAAGTCGAACCATCTTGGAATCAGAAAGCCATTTGTAATCTATACCCGTAGTACCGTGAACAAAATTCATGAACTGGTTCATAATGCCGCGCGGGTCAAGCAGAATCATCCAGATAAGGGCGATGACGACAGAAGAAAGAACGGCAGGTGAATACAGAATCATCTGCATGGTGCGCTTTGCCCTGTTGCGGGAAGAAATCAGAACAGCGAGCAGCAGACAGACAACAACGAGCGGAACAAAACACCCAACCGTAAAGATTGCGGTCGCCTTCATGGAGTTCCAGAAATCAGGGCTTGAAAGCACTTTGATGTAATTGGAAAGCCCTACGAACGTCGGCTTTTTCAGCGAAAGCAGCTTCTTGTTATAAAGGCTGGTGATAATAGCGTTGATAATGGGATAAAACGAGAACAGGGAAAAGAACACAAGCCCCGGTGCGGTAAAGTACCAGCCCCAGCGCGCTTTTTTCTGTTCAAATGACATTTTCTTTTTTGCGGACATAAGTTCCTCCTTACACGTACTTTGCTGGCTTAAAAAATCCCTTGCCCGTTTCCAGCCCGGACAAGGGAAGGGATGGACGTCTACTCTTCGTCCAAGACTGCCTGCACGTTCTTTCTGAGAGTTGCAAGGGCTTCTTCCGGGGAGGTACCGGAAAGCATGACTGACTCTACAGCATTTTTAAGCAGGGAATCTATTTTCGGAGAGTTTTCCGCGTAGTAAACAACACTTCCGCTTTCAAGGTCTTTCTTGAACACATCGGAGTACGGCATGTTCTTGAATGTCTCTGACTCAAACAAGGCGCGTGTCGGCTGAACGATTGCAACATTCTTCAAATAGTCTTCGCTGTGGCTGAGCATGTAGCCGAGCAACTTCCAGGCTACCTTTTTCTGAGCATCGCTCTTCTGCGCGTTGACCATGTAGTAGTGTCCGTAGTAATGGCAGGGAACCTTCTTGTCCGTATTCTTCCACTGCGGATACGGAATGACCATCCAGTCTTCACTGTTGAAGAAATCTGGGTTTGAAGAAGCCATACGCTGTTCCTGATACAGACCGCTCAAAGACATGGCGATTTCGTTGTTGTTGTTGTCGAATACTTTGCGGGCTGCGGTATAGGTCGGGGAACCGAGGTTATCGCCAGACGGACCGAAGTCGCGCATGTAAGACAAAGCCTTGAGCCATGCTTCATCGTTGATGATTGCCTTTTTGCCGTCATCGCTCACGAGCTTTCCGCCCAGCTGTTCTACCATAGGAACCCAGCTGATGAGGTAGTACGGATAGCGGAAGTCGAATCCGCGGCGGGTGATGATTTCTCCGTCATGAATGGCGATTTTTTTGGAAACCGCCGAGATGTCTTCCCATGTCTTTGGGGCATCTTTTTCCGGGTCAAGCCCAGCATCGCGGAAAATTTTCTTATTCAAGTATACACACCAGTTTGTCAGCTCAAGCGGCAGACCGTACACCTTTCCGTCCATAATCACCGGGTCAAGCATCTTGTCCAGATATGAAGCGACAAGCTCTTTCTGATCCTTGAATCCTGCAGCTTCGACATCGACAGGGGCAACGCGTCCGTTGATGACGAACGGATATTCATCGTTTATCTCTATATTGAAGATGTCCGGTCCCTGATTTGCGGCGAATCCTGCAACGAGGATATCCTTTATCTTTCCAGAAGGATATGTCACATAATTTACAGACACATTCGGGTTATCAGCCTGAAATTCCTTGATGAGCCGCTGCTCAAGCTCCGTGCGGTTCTGGTCCTCATGAGTCCAGATAGTCAGTTCTACCGGCTGGTTCGGGTCTACGGCAGCCTTCCCGCCTTCTTCTTTTTTTCCACAGGACACAAGGGACACTGCAACCATGGCACAAGTCGCGGCCATTACAGTCTTAAACGCTTTTTTCATCATACTCTTCCTCCACGAGTTATTTACTGTATGTATAGAATCAAGCCGATTGCCTGTTTCCGCAACGTGAGGAATCTGAACTAATGTTGAAAATTCTGACAGGAACGCCACCGCCTGCCTTCTGCAACGGTGCACGAGGCAGGAGACTCTCCGCTCCTGCCTAAGGATAGATACGTGTAACGCTCATTCCACTGTGTAGGATATCTGCGCCTGTTCGTTTCCGCAGACAACGGTGAGCGTGTGACGCCCCGGGTGCAGCGGGACATTCCACGCAAAGAGGTGCTCGGCTGTACCGGCGGGCTCGTCATCCACAAAAAGCCGTGCGACAGAAGCAGACCCGCCGACAGCCTTTACGTTCACCGCCTGTACACCCGCCGGAAGCGACGGGTCATACACATAGAGGGCATTGTTCCGCGGATAGGAAATCATCAGCGGACTGCCGTCTGCACCACTTTTGCCGAGAAAATTCTTAGACTGAGCCCAGTGCTGGTACAGGGACGGATAGTGTATTTTTACGCGGCCGTTCTCCGAATAATGCCAGTTGCACTGTTCGAGCGCCACGCCTTTTTTGACATATTCCTCTGATACCGACGGGCACGAGGGCGACGGTGCAAGCCCAGAAAGCGAGCAGACTTTCTTTTTCTCGTAGTGTTCGGGGACCTTGAAATCCTTCGCTCCGCTTTCCCGCGTCAGATTGTCCAAGAGATTGCGGACAACATGGGCGGGTATGCTGCTGCCCGTCTGTCCCACGACAGTTTCCCCTCCGAAGTTGCCCATCCACACGCCGACCGTATAGCGGGACGTGGAACCCAATGCGATGATATTCTGAAACTGGTTCGATGTCCCTGTTTTGAACAATGCTGGATACGGGGTATCGAACACTGCTGCATGTCCGAAGCCCAGCGTTCTGGCGCTCTCGTCCGAAAGGATATCGCACAGAATGCGCGCAGTGTCAGCATTGTAGACGCGCCGGCGGTTTTTCTGCACCGGCTGTCCGTCAGGAGCAACTTTGACATAGCGCGGAGTCACGAGCATGCCGTCGTTGGCAAAGACAGAAAACGCCCGCACCATTTCTTCCAGCGTAACTTCACTGCTGCCCAGCGCAATCGACAAGCCCGTTGACTCCTCCGTTCCCTTGAGGGAGTCAAAGCCCAAATCAAAAAGTCGGTTCATATAAGTCTCAAGCCCCACCTTGTACAGCACATAGACGGCGGTGACATTGAGGCTTGAAGCGAGGGAAACGCGGAAGCGGACAGGACCATTGTAGCGGTTGTTGAAGTTCAGAGGAACATATACCCCCTTACCCCCGAAGTCCTGCGGAATATCGGGAAGGACGGACGACGGAGCAAACTTTGTTTCCAACGCAAGCGCGTATAAAAACGGTTTCATGGAGCTGCCCGGCTGGTTTTTCACCGTAACGCCGTCTATCTGCCCGGAATGTGTTTCATCTTCAAACGAAGCGTTTCCAGCCCAGACAAGGGTTTCGCCGGTGAGGTTGTCCAGCACGAAAGCCGCGCCGTTGTGAATTCTCGCCCCGCTGTACTCTTCCAGTTTTTTCTGTATGAGTTTTTCCGCATACTGCGTCAAAGCGGAATCAAGTGCAAGCGTAAGGCTGTCGGGAATCCGTTCGCCGCGGGCGCGGTATGTCGCAATCACGTGATTCACAAAATGGGGGGCGAGCGCAGGATATGAAAAGGTGATTTCCGGCGCACGGTCATTTGGCCGGCGGGGTATCTGCGCAAGCGTTTCCATCTGCTCCAGCGAAAGCGACTGCATATCGCGGGAAAAAAAAGCGTGTGCGGCGCTGCCGACACCTTCTATCTGAAAGCCGAACGGCACCGAGTTGAGGTAGAGCTCCAGAATCTGTTTTTTAGTCAGGCGGATTTCCAAAAAGAGGGCGCGGAACATTTCCGCAACTTTCAGCTTGAGCGACACCGCTTCCGTGCGTGGCCAAACCATCCGCGACAACTGCATGGTTATGGTAGACGCGCCGCTGACAATCCGCCCCGCCTGTTTGTTCTGCACCAGGGCGCGGACAATGGAAGCGACATCTACTCCGATGTGATGATAGAAATTCCTGTCTTCAGCGTTGATGAATGCCTGCTGAAGGGCTTGGGGTATATCGCTCAAGTCGTACCACTCGCGGCGCAGCCCCTCGTCCAAGGGCATGAGCCTGAGCAGTACGCCGTTGCGATCATAAAAGCGAGTACTGTTCTGCCTTGTGCAGAATGCCGTCAGTGTGCGGCACGGCACAAAGCGCAGAAAAAGATATAAAACGGCAAGCAGTCCGATGAACGCCGCCGCACCGATTGCAATCCTGCGCCGCGGGTGCACAGAACGTTCGCCCTGCACTTTCCGCGGCTGTTCTTTTACTGAATCTTCCAAGTCTTTCCGTCCGAGCGGCCGAATATCTCTTCTTCGTACATACATTCAGCGGTGGCGCACGGTGTATGATACTCACCCTTTCGTGCTGTACGGAACAGGAATTCAACCTTCTGGAAGCCGATCGGGAAGTAATCCCAGAAGTACTGGACTTCGCTGTCGTAGATTCCCTCGTAGCTCAGCCCGTAGTTGTAGTCGCTGTAGGAATCTCCGTAGCCGTCATAATAATCTTCACCATACTCATCGTATTCGTACTCAGACGCTTCGCTCTGAGTAGACGGGTATGTGCCGGTAGTCACGAATGCCGCGTTGATGATTTCACAGCCTGCAGGAACAGGAGCGCGCACCGCCATGTACGAGCGGTTCCGTGTCGTTGAAACGTACACCGTCTCGCGGTAGACATGGCCGGACTGCAGCTCATTGCCGGTGACCATTTCGCCGGTCTTTACGTCGGTAATCTGGGTAAAGATACAGATACCCTCATCCCGCGCAGTCTGCTTTTCCGCAGGGATTGCATACTTCATACTTGCGGTGTAGTACAAGTCTCCGCGTCCGCTCTTGGTGAACACGAGCGGCAGCTCTTTGCCGCGCGGCATGGAGTCAAGCGGTGCTTCCTTGAATGACAGCGTCGCGTCCACTGCGTCAGCGGTGACACCCTTGAAGCTGCCGGAAGCCAGCTGGCTCTTGTTCAAAAGAACCTCAGCCGTAAAGTTCAAGTCCTCAAGGTTATTCGCTTCGATGTACTCCCTGATTGCAATCAGAACGCGTGCGGTTGCAGCCGTTGATGTCCAGTACCCGTGTGTCTTCTTGCGTGCGTCGAGCAGCTCATAGATGAGGTGCTGGTTCGCCTGGTCGTCCGGCTCTACAGACGTAAAGAGCTGGAGCGCAAGCGCGAACTTCTCTGTATCGTCATTGAAGAATGACCAATACCCCCATGAGCTGTCATAGCCTTGTGTAAAGGAAGCTCCGCGGGCAGTCATTGCCATATAGTTGCGCAGTTTCTTTACCGCTTCTTTCGCCTTGCCCGCCTTGTTTGCATTCACGTATGCAAGACCGCAGAGCGCCACTGTTTCTGGGCTGATGCCCTCCTTTTCCAGAATCTTTGCAACATTTGAAAGCGGTATGGCAGCGCCGAGGCAGGAAGCCGCATAGTAAGCGTGCGCCGCGGAGTAGTCGAACCACTTGCTGCTGTCGGTGTCTTGCGGCATGCACTGGTTGCCGTAGCTTATGAGGCAGTTTGTCAGTTCCCCTATGTCTATGCCGCCGGTGCTGATTCCGTTTTTAACAGCGAGAGCGAGGATTTCTGCAATGCGCATAGTGACGTAGTAGTTCGTCTGGTTTCCGCCCGGCCAGTACGGGAAACCACCGTCAGGCTGCTGGTAGCGCGCCCACTTTGCGATTTCCTTCTTGGCAACAGACTTCGGATTTTTCACCTCGCTCTCCAGACCGAACATCTTGATGTATTTGTCGAACGCAACGAGCGGCATGATTGCGGCGCTCCGCTGTTCCAGACAACCGTACGGATAGTGGAAGACATAGCTGATTGCTTCGGTCAGCGCGCCGAGGCGTGTCGGGTCAAGCTGGACGTAGAGTTCGCCGAGTCCATCCTCTGCATCGGCAGGGAGGATAAGCGTCTCTTCTACGCTCGCGGTATCCTTTTCTTCATCATCGCCTTTCACTTGACCAACGGTGGTGACCGTTTCGTAGATATACGGCTTTTCTATCTGCAGCGGCAGGAGAATCTTTTCGTTCACCAAGTCGCTCTTCACCGTATACTCGATTGTTATCCAGCCCGGTTTGTTCGCAACCAGATGGAACATGAGTGAAGTGGTTTTGTTTCCGGCGGCGGCAATCTTCTTTGTCGTGTCGCCTTTGAGCGTTGCCTCTCCAGGCAGTTTCTGAACATCGTCCTCGCTCTGCGCCACACCGGTCTTTTCAATGCCGCTGTACAGGGCGATGGAAACTGAAACATCATGCGCTGTGTTGTCGAGGTTTGAAATGACGACGCCGACTTCACCTTCATCATTCAAGCGGAGCTGCCGCGGCAGTGCTGTACGGACGGAGATGGGGTTCGCAACGTTCATCTCGCTTTCGGCAAGCGCAAAGCGGTTCTCATCCACACCGACCGCGGTTACACGGTACGCGGTAAGGGAATCAGGCAGTTTGAACGTGCAAGTCGCATTACCATTTTCGTCAGTGACGAGGGACGGTTCAAACAGTGCAGTCGGGTCAAAATTCTTGCGCTCGTTCATCTTATCGCTGTCACCGCCAATCAGGTTCTTGATTTCGTAAGTGACAGGGTCTATCAAGAATGCGCGTGAGTCACCGCCCCGCACGCAGTCCGGGAAACGGCTTCTGGCATAGAAATATTCAACAGGATCCGGCACGTGGTAGTTGATCAAATCAATCACACCGCGGTCAACAGCCATGAGGGTAATCTCTGCGTTTTTGACAGGAGCACCGTTTCTGGTTGCGTGGAGCGTGATGGTTGCGTTCTGTCCCGGCTCATACGCGCCCTTGTCCATAGTGATGTCCACATCAAAGCGCTTCGGTGTCGGGCTGACGCTCAATGCCGCCACGCCGAACAGCCCCTTCGGTTTGTCCAAATCAGGAGAATCAAAGTTTTCCTTGAGTTTTCCAGTTCTGACCGTATACGAGGACATGGTTACGTACATGACAGGCACATACTGCTCGGTAATCGGGATTTCAATGACAGAAGTCGGGGAGTCGATGACGCGGATTTCCTGCGAGACAATACCCTCGCGCTCAACAGTGAGCAGGTAGCGTCCCTTCGGAACCGGACTCTGCATGAGAATCTGTGCGGTATCCCCTACCTCGTATATATCCTTGTTAGGGGTCATCGTTATTTCATCATCGTTGTTGCGGTTGTACCAGTACCAGTCGGAACTCGTCACATAGAAGTAACGCTCAGTGACGACATCGCGGCCTTTGGAGTCTTTGGAACTCAAGCGAAGCAGATACTCACCGCCGTGCTCTGGCTTTACACTGATTGCAACCGGTGTGCCAGAAGAGGAAAGCGCAAGGCTCTGCTCAGATTCGCTCACCATTTCACGCTCGTAGCGGGTGTTTATCTGGCCGTTCCATGCAACCTGCTGCACCTGCTTCCACTCCTCGCGCAGCAGTTCAACGTTCAGCTTGCTGTTGCTGCCCAAGTCGGCAGCGGACGGCGTTTCTTCATCAGGGGTGATCGGCAGACAGTCAAAGGTGACCGTGTCGCCTTTCTTCGGGAAGCCGGCTTTCCCGGTCCGCTTCAAAGCGAGGTAGAAGCGCGCCGGGTGCACCAGCACTTCTGAAGTAGCCGCAATCTCCTGATTTCCTTCGTCGGTGACGCGTGTCTGCACGCGGTAGATGTACGGTGCACCGATTATCTTTTCACCGCCGGATTTCTGTGTAGCGCTCGCTTTTCCGTCGTCGTTCAAAGCGCCGGAAGAAGCCCCCAGCGAACTACCGTAGTCGTAGCCCTGGACAGGCCCGACGCTGTAGTCTTCGAGGTTCTTGCTCTTGAGGGAGATAAAGGATTTTTCGCGGGTCCATGAGCTTTCGTACATGGCACCCGCAAGACTGCCCCCGCCCAAATAGTTTGCAGCGACATCGACAGAGATGTCATCGCCTGAGTAGAATTTGATATCCGGGACTGACGATTTGACTTCAAAGCGAAGTCTCTCAAAGAACTGAATCTCGATGGAACAGCTCGAAGAATAAGAATCGCCATTGGGGAGCGTGCGGGAGTATTCAATTTGGTAAGAGCCCGGCTCCAGAGTTTCAGGAAGCTTGCACTTGCCCCAGAACGTACCGTTGGAAGAAGTCTTGCCTTCCGTGCTCCAGAAGGTATTGGAACGCCATGAGCCGTCTGTCAGTTTAATGGTGTATTTTCCCTTGTACGGGGTATATTCTCCAGTCTTGAGGTTGCGGTCAATGCCGCGGAACGTCATTGTTTCGCCAGGCTTGTACAGTCCGCGGTCGGTAAAGATAAAGGTGGCGCCGTTAACATCTTCTGCACGTATAGGGGTTTCTGTATTATAGACCCCGCCCGCCCAAAGGTTGTGTGATGAAGGGTTGAAGATGATTCTGTCGTCTTTTGTCTTTGCTTCAAAGAAAATATCGTCTACACTATTCTGCAGGCCGGAAATTTCCCCCTTGCCGAAGGTGATGACTGCAAAACCGTCAGCGTCAGTCTTT
>CADBRT010000180.1 GCA_902797055.1 uncultured Spirochaetaceae bacterium | reverse complement strand
CTGGCAGCCTCTTTCGTAATGCCCAGTTCGTCATCGGTAATCTGATCAGCCTGATCGTAGAACGTGTTCCGGCGGATTCCCAATTCCGCCTGCAATTTGTTCTGATACTCCCGGATTTCCTGAAATATAGTATCTGCCAAAGAGAGGTTGGCGTTAATCGCAGCAAGTTTACGGCGAAGCGGCTTATCGAACGGGTTGAATTCAGATTTATAAATCAACTCGTGCTCTACCTCTGCCCACGCATCCTGCAAAATGGTGCGGACTTGAATCTCACACACCGCAGCCTCCGGCAAGGCAGGTTCAAGATGCTCCTTCGGGAGGCAATTTTGGGGGATAGTCACGAGGACATGCACAGACTCATATCCGAACTCCTGAAAGGAAAGATTATACCCTTTGTGTTCAATTTCCCGCACATCAAAGTGCATGGAAATCTGTGTAACCACGTTTTCAATATCCTCAAGGAACGCACAGATAATGCGTATCCCCATCATATCAGTCAAAGTAACAAGACCTGTACTAAGAGCAGCTTCCTCAGGCTTTTGTTTTATAATCTTTTCATAATAACTGTTGAAAGATTTTATGCGGGCTTTATATGTCGGCATCGACTGCAATTTTATCCTGGATTTGAGTTCTGCTTCAATGGCAGAAAGACATTCGTTAAAAACAGGTTTGTAACTCGCATAAGTCGCTTTAATCTGTAATTTATTAGGTAAATCCATATTCTTCCTATCGTATGCCGACAATCTGTCTGTTTTATGAGTGCACTAAAAAAGCCGCCCCATACGGGACGGCTTTTTGCAGAAAGGGAAACTACCCTTTCATGCCATCAGTACTTAGCGTACGTTATCCTGCTGTGAGCTAGCGTTCTCGTTCAAAGAAGGTGTGAAAGTCTCTTCATTTGCCTCTTTTGCCTTCTCGAGGAAGCGGTCAACCTGTCTGTTGCCGAAGCGAGACATCTGGAGGTTCTTGCGATCGTTCTCTTCTTTTGTAACGATTCCCCACAAATCTTCTTCGTTGATGTCGCGGTCTGTTGTCAAAACTGCGAGGTCATAGATAACCTTTACATCCTTGAAGTATCCGACATAGTTGTTTCCAATGTCAGCTGCATCGCGAGTAATCTGGAATCCTGTGAACTTCACATATGGGAGTCCGCGAGGATAGATTGGGTATACTCTGATTTCGCGGGCGCGAACTTCAGCGATGTAGTCAGGGTTGTTCCAAATAAGAGTCTTCCATCCGTCGAACTGGAGGTTGCCCATGTAGTAGCGACGCTCGACACCGTCGATGTCCTTCAAGAGAACATACAATTTGTGAGGATAGTTCTCACCAAGTGTTGTAACAGCGATAGACTTGATTGTTCCAACGTTTCTAACGAGACCGTATCCATCCTCAAAGAGGTATTTTCCCTTCTGCTCATCTGTAGGAGCGAGGCGGTTTCCGTTCTCATCAACGTCTGCGAGAGGCTCATATCCGAGAATCTCATATGGAGGAACGATTTTTGCGCTTGCATTGTGTGCCCAAGCCGGGAACAAAACGCGAACACCCAAAACATTCTGTCCAGCAAACGGAACATCAGCGTTCTGGTTTACAGGTGCAGCAACAGTTCTTGAAAGAGCAAGAGACTGGACTGACTGGGCAGATGCGTTCAACTTAACTTCCCACTGTGGGAGAGCAAGAGAAGTCTTCATCAAAGACTTCTGATCACTTGTGTAAGATGATCCAGCTGCGCGAGCATAATCCATCACTGTTCTGCTGTTCTGTGTAGGATTACCATTCTCATCCACTACTGTGTCAGCCACGAGCTGAGTGAAATCAATAAGAGTTGATTCCTTAGCGAATGCGAAACTTCCTGCCAAGAACATGGCAGCGGTAATTAACATAAAAGTCCTCTTCATTCGAAACTCCTTTTATACTTTTGATGTAGCCTTGATACTTTCTAGTATCTATTAAGATTTCGATTTTGTCAACTTCTTTTCTTGAATTTCAAACTGTTTTTGTCTGAACCAAGATGAAGAAAGCAGACATCATCAGCTGTCTTCATAGACGCTAGTGCCGTCAATAGCAACATCTATTTTATTTAAATACGTGAAATTCTTCACGATATTTAACCTGAATAATGACACGCTTTCCCTAATGCCGACACCATCGACACCGTACAGCGCGTCCTTTGACAGCCCCACATAGAGCACTCCGTTCTTTTCGAAACAGTACTCTGCGGTGGTTCCGCGGGGAAACAGTCGTTTATACCTGTTGGTGATGGGACCGAGCAACAGTTCATCAACGAACATTGCAACACTTCCGTTCACCGGTGCAGAAGGCAGATAGCGCACCTCCGTACAGGCCCTGTCACTGTCATAGGAAAAGAAATATAGAACCCTGCGGTCTTTCGGCTGGCTGGAAAGGAAAAAGAAAAGCGAAACAGCGAAGGCACACACGCAGACAAAAAGCGGTGCACACAACCTGATTATGGACTTGTCAGAAACTGTCATTGTATTCCGGTGAATCCTCTGGAGCGTTCAAAATGGATTACAAACGCTTTTAGTCCATTATATATCCCAAGTGAAATTTTTTTCAAGTAGGAATCATCGCTCAACAGCAAAGCTTCTGTTGTATTTGTCAAAAAGCCGGTCTCTACAAGCACGCTCGGCATTTTCACATTGCGTACAACAAACCACTCCTCTTCCTTTATCCCGCGGGACTGGCTGAGCACACCAACCTGCCCCTGTATTCCCTCCTGTATGAACTTAGCCATCAGGATGGACTCAGTCGTATATTCCTCCTCCATCATTGAATTCAATATGGAAAGCACAGCTTTGTCTTCCACCGCATTTGCATCTATCACATGCCGTCTGTAGCCTGGTGACAAATACCACACTTCATATCCTTTAGCAGACTTGTCAATACTCGCATTCACATGTATTGAAACGTACAGGACAGCTTCACTGTCCGAAAGCTTGACAGAATTAGCGATATTGGTACGTTCCTCAAGAGTAAGAAACACATCGCTGTTCCTCGTCATCAAAATCTGTTTGGACGGATATTCGCTTTTCAAAATATCGTACAACATCCTTCCAATCTTCAGATTAATATCCTTTTCCACGACAGAAATCTGCTTTCCGTTCACCACCTGTTTTGAACTGGCTCCGGGATCTTTTCCACCATGGCCGGGGTCAATGAGAATTGCACCGATACTGTACGTTTTACCGATTTCTCCCGTGTACTTTCCACTATCAGAAAACACTACAGAGACATCAGGAACAGGATTATCATCTCCGTTCAAATACCGGTCAATTTCATTCATAAATGAAGCTGTCGTAACCAGCTTCCCGTCTTTTACCGAGGGAGCTTTCTCCTGCACTACGACGTCATTTCCCCGCAGCACAAATCCTGCACCGGACAAAAAAGAAACCTGGCTGCCGTCCTTCTCAATAACACAATTCTGAGAGAGTGGATCCCAGTACAAGTCCATTCCCCGTTTTCCGGCTTCCTTTGCGACATCAACATCAGCGGCCCAAAGCATACCGAAAGAAAAAAGAGAAAGCAGTACTGCAGCAAAACAACGTTTCTTTCTAGACATTTTTATACCTTACATTGACTTGCAGTCGTTCAAATAAAGCAAGCCCTGCAGACCGCCGCGCAAAAGGACATCAAAGAACACGACTCCTTCAAATTCATCATGAAGCGGACACAATGAATCAAACAGTGCAAGAGTGTCTTTTAAACTTCTGTAGTTGATATCCCTTATATTTTCGGCAAAATTCCTCATTTCAGCATCAAGCAAACGCAAGACCGAAACATTTTTTTCAATCATCGGTATCCGTTTGACAAAACTGTCGTACACCGAGCGTTTTGTTTCGTCCAACTGGAATGCATCAGGGGGAAAACGCTCCTCTCCTTTCCGTTCGACACGTGACAAAAAAGATTCCGTCATGTCATTATGCGGTTCCAAACGCAATATAATAGAAGAAACTGCACATTCTGCAGCCCGTACAGCCAAGTTGTAGTCATTGGAAACCGCTATAATATTGCCGCATTTTTCAACATTGTTCCGCGGGAAGTCTACTTTATCACCGGTTTTCACACGGGGAAGCACATTCTTTACGAAGGGGACCGTCTCCGCTGTTGACAGACGTGTCACTTCACGTATGCGTCCCGGAATGGAAATCCATGCACGCTCTGCACTTGTCTTTTCGCACGGAACGTCATACACCTCAAAGGGAAGATTCCCCACATCAGCAGGGATCGCAACACGCTTTCTGCGAGACACCAAACTCTCAGGGCGTTTCCCCAAAGCGATGAGCAAAGCTTCTTTCGTCAAATTCAAGTCGGACGCATAGGGATAAGTCCAGCCGGACATATAGCCACCTGAAAGCCGCGCGGCGATTTCCCCGATCATAGGACCTTGTTCGGTGTATTTTATATCCGCCTTTGCAGCCCCGCAGGTCAATCCAAGGGCGCTTATTCCTCTGGCAAACGCGGCAATCAGCTCATACCGCTGTCTGTCGGAGATGGAAGTCGGCATAGTGTGCCCCATCTCAATAAAATACGGCTCATAGAAGATATGCCTGTCAGCAAATCCTGTTATGGTCAGTGTACCGTCAAAAACAAGGGCGTCGATTGAGAATTCGGGCCCCTTCATATAATCCTCCAGAATAGCCGTACCGCTCCGGGAGTAGCGCACCGCCTCCTCCATGGCAAGCAGAAATTCAGAGGCATTCCGTATCAGGCGGCAGCCGCGGGCACCCATATTGTCAACAGGCTTGACGACTTTTGGAAACGTCATGCTGTCCAACATTCCGGGTTCAAGCCAAGAAGCAATGTCACTCCGTCTGACTTTTGAGAACGCAGGGGAAGGAACCGCACACGTTTTAAAACAGGAACGCATACGGGTTTTGTCGCTGGCATTCATCGCCGCCTCAAAACTATGGGCAGGCAGCCCCAGTTTTTCCGCGACATACGAGACAGAAGCCGAAAAATCCGTACCGGCAGTAAAGACTGCCGCAATCTCGTTTTTTAAGGAAAGGGCAAAGTCTGCCAAAGCCTCCCGGTCTTTTAAATCAATCGGTTCAAAGCGATCCGCAAACGGGACACAGACAGCATCGGGATTGGCATCGACAACCAGCGTGCGGTAGCCAAGCTCTTTAGCAGCCTCTATGGAGGGACGCTGCATAAGACCGGCACCCAAAATCAATACATATTCACCAGCATCATTCATCGCAAACCTCTCTAATCGCTCACCTTACGGCAGTACACTTCGAATGTATCGCCGAGCTTGCACAGACGGCTCACAGCCCCCAACGCTTTGAAGCCCAGAGACCCTTTTTTCAGTCCTTTTTTCACAGCAAATGGAAACCGTTCTGGATGTATGCCGGTGGACACAGTACGGACAACCTCAAAACCATAGCGTTTCAAAATAGCGTCCGCCCGCCCCGGTTCCCACAGGGTATAGTGGTCGGAAGGACTCTGCTCAAAGAATGTCTGGGTATTGTACTTAGCACTCACGCCAGACGCTGAAGGCGTACTGAACGCAAACATGCCGCCTTTTTTCACCAACTTGGAAACCGCCGCCAAAACGCTGTCCAAATTCTGGAAATGCTCTATCACATACCACATAGTTACGGCATCGAACTGCTCGACTCCGAAAGCAGACGAAATGTCGTTTTCCGGAAACGCAGTGCAGACAGCCGGGAATTTCAGTTTTTCTTTGACATAGTTCACCGCGTCCTGTGAAACATCGACACCGAAAACCTGCCATCCAGAATCATTCGCAGCATCAAGGAAGGGCCCCAATGCGCACCCTATGTCAAGCACCGACGGGGAGACAGCCGAATGACGCTTTCGATACATCATGTCGATTACGCTCATGCGCCGCACGCACTGCGCCTTTATAGATGCGAAATCGTCCTCGTACGTCTTGCCGTACTGTTTTTCATAATCCTCGTAGAAATAGGAATGATTGTATTCCGTCTGTTCGGCTTGTACCGTCCAAGACATGTACAGCATTCCGCACGTTTTGCACCGTCTGAACGTGCGGGCAGGAGTTCTTGCCACAAGAGTATCCTTTACCGCCATCTTTTTTTGGCACACCGGACAGCACAGGCTCTTGCCCTTGGAAAGTTCCACAATATAGTCAGACAGAGACCTTCCCCCGCCACTTTTCTTTTCTTCAATTTTCTTATACAAGTGTTCGGGATGCTGCAACAGTTCCTTAAAAGCACTCTCACCTACCTCGGCAGGCGACAGACAGACGAAACCGTACTTCTTTGCGAGCTGCTCATGCAGCGGCGTTGTACCGGCAAGCACAACCGCGCAGTTCGCCCCCGCCGCCTCAAAAGCAGTAAATCCGTAGTGAGAGACAACCAAATCCCAAGAGGAGAGTTTTTCCCTCAGATTCTCAACGGGAGGAACAACCGTTATGTTTGACACGAGGTTTTCAGGAATTTGTTGGCGAAGTTTTTCGACCGACTCTTCACTTCCCGCGACAGCAGTCACTGCAAGACCGCACTTTGCAAGCGCAAGGGACACAGGAAGCGTGAGGCCGGCAGGATCTTCACCGCCAAAAACTACCAACGCCTTAGAGAACGCACCCTGCGGATCCTCAGAAGAAGTCACTGCCCGTTTGTTCTCTGGAAGCTGAATAAAATCAGGATCGGTGAGATTTGCTTTTCTGTCGAGTCCGACAGAAGGAATGATGTCCAAAAGATAGTCGATATCATTTGAAACGTCTCCTCCATCATCGAGAGAAGCCACCGGGCAGTCTATTTTGGACAAAACAGACTTGTCTGTACGGAACAAATCAAGCACTGCAAGATTGTACGCCCCGCTTCGCGACAGGTCTTTCACAATCTGATAATCACACAAGCCGTCAGCCGTGTTTACCAGCGGCTGGGTCTGCTTCAAAGAAGCGTCGTCCGGGATGTAGATGTCAGCACCTGTCCTGCATGCTATGTCGAGGCACCGGCGCAGATGGCCAGTTCCCCTCCCCCGCTCTGTACTTGGAACCAGCAGCAGCGGATACCGGACACTATCCGTCTGCAAACCGGCAATAATCTGCTCCGCAGTGTACGGAGTCTTAACTGCCGCTGAGCCGCTCACCACATGCACAAGCGCCTGTGCACGCCGGTAGTCTCCCCACACATCAATGGTGGACCGCAACGACGGGAAAGCGAACTTCTCCGGAGCGGGGACAAATTCACAGGTGAAATTTTCAGTATGATTGTAAAGCGCTGGGCCAACATGTTCATGATCGTACGGAAGGACAGTCTGGGCAGCAGCAGTTATAAGGGAGTGTGCATTGAAAACTTCCACCCCGGATCCGTGCGGCAGTCCGGTCCATGTCATATAGTCAACAGAACCGCCTGCGTTTTTTGCAAGGAATGCATCAAGCAACTCCTGTGCGGCCTCATAAAACAGAAACGGATTGTCAGCAGTAGCACGCACCACTACGTCAGCTTTCGAAAGTTCTATTACTTTGCAGAATCGGTCAAGAACATCGTCACGAGAACCGGCAAAAAAATTCCACCCGCTCTTTTTGGCAATGCTTTCCAATTCATCCGCACTGCCTGTGTCTGTCGCCAAATAGTATTTGTCGGCTTTCACCTTCTTCATAGCGGCAAGCGTCCACTCCAGAACAGTCTTACCGCCGAGTTTCAACAAAGCTTTTCGGGGAAGCCTGGTTGAAGACAACCTGCACTGCACTATTACAACCGTATTCTTCCGATGTCGATCAAACAGATTCAAAAGATTCATTGTTCACTTTCCCCCTTGTCCTGTCCCCAGTGCTCCATTAAAGACACAGAATCAGTTTTGAATCTGTAAGCATTCAGTTTCACCCATTTTGCGGCGCGGGAAAACAACGCCAAAGCCTCATTAAAGCCGCATGAACTTCGCGCTTTGAATGAGAAGAAACTTGACTTAAGTATCTCTCCGTGGTCGTTTTTAAACACAGGAATCAGATTTTTCAGATAAAACTGCAGATATGAAAAATCCGTCGTACTGTCATCTGCGGGGACATCCCCGAAGTAAGACAGGTTGAAAGCTGAGGACAACAGAATTTTTTCACCCCAGAGCCAAGCTCTGAAAAAAAGGTCCAACCGCTGCCAGTACGGAGCCTTGATAGTATAGTCAAAGCCTCCCAACTGCTTAAACGTATCAGCGTCATAGAAACCGAGCATATCGAATGGATACAAGGTCTGAGCCCTGTCCACGATATTCAGGGACGAATCAACCAAAAACGAAGTTTTTTCAGCGCACGGAGTAAAGCGAACAGGAAGATTCTGCCGTTCACTTGTCATGACGCGCGGACACACACAGAAAATGCCGAACGCAACAAGTTTCTTTGCCAGCTGAGGGGTAAAACGGAACTCTTCGAGACATACATCGTCATACACTACCAGAACATAACGGGTATCAACCTCGTTCATGCCCAAGTTCACCAGCTCGCATTCAGTGACTTCGTCCTGTGAGCACAAAAATTTTATAGCAGGGAACTCATGCGACAACTGCACCGTATTTCTGTTCTGACTGAACCGCTCGACACTTACAATCTTCTGGAAGCCGCAAGACTCCAAATTCTTAAAGATACGGGATCGATACTGGTTAATGGCCCTGTTTATCACAATACAGGTCACCGGCATAAGCACTTTTTCAGGCTTTTCCGAGCCGCCGAGAGAAGTATGGTTTATCTGTCTGGCATCAAAAGTTGAAGGTATAATACTCATCGCAGTTTCTGCATTTTTCATAATACTGTCCGTCCAGATGGCTTTTTACAACAGAGGCAAAGCCCGCCCATATTTTTTCCAATCCATCATTGAAGATATTTCCGACAGAACCGTCGAGAATGTGCTCTCTGCACAGAGGAACAGAACCATCTGGAAAAACAAAGATATCGCGCTTGATATGCCAGCAGGGCATACGCTCCAACGGGGACAAATCAGCGCTTTTTTTATCCGGCAGCACACCGCAATAACTGTCATATTTCTGAATAATCAGCTTTCCCGCCGATGGGGAATTTGAATCATTGTAAAAGCGGTAAAATGACTCCAGTTCCGATTCGTTTGTGTCCATGCGCATAAACTGCGGATACACACAGCCGGGGAAACAGGCTGCAAGCGTTGCAACCGCACTGCACGCCGTTTTGAACGGAGAAAGCCCGTCTGTACAGGAAACAGACTCTGGTCTGACGCTCCGGTACATAGCTTCACTGACCGCATCGACAGAAACGATCCACATAACGGCAGGCCACTCCCCCGTCCGGGCAGGGGAATTTGAGGCAATCTGTGCAACTCGCTGAGCCAGTTCCGGGGTAACAAGCAGACCGTCAGTTTCAATCAAAACAGAAAGCCCGCTTTTTTTTAGGACACAGGCGACATAATCAAGGAAATGAGGAACTGTCAACGGTTCAGTAAAACCGCTCAGCGAAATAACGGCAGTTTCAGAAAACCGGGCGATATCATCAATCAAGGTCTCAAACTTGCCAAAATCCATGTCAGCGGGAGAACTGTTTTCCGCCACCACAGGCCGCACACCGTTCTTTTTCTTAAAGGCGTCAATATACGGATTGTAAACAGGGACAGAAGCAACGTTCTGCGCAATCTGCAGCGTATAAAACGCAGGAACCGTAGCTTGCACCGCAGCCGACGACGAAGCGAGTTCCGACAGCGGCTCCGCTTCAAACGGAACGGAAGCAGCCTTTGCTTCCCTATACAACGCTTCACAGGCAAGCGTCCGCGCCTTGTTTGAGCAGGAAAAATCCAAGCGCAGCATGCGGTAATCGCGCGGGGCAATGACCGTTTCTATCTCGAATGCATTGATATCGCTCTGAATAATGGAAAACAAACTGTTTGCACTGACGGGAGCGTCGCCTGCCGCACGGGCTTTGTCCTTTGCCAAAGATGAGAGAATGGCGAGCGTTCCCTTGTCAACGATTTCAGGGGCAAGCCCCAACGGATAGCCGTCTGCAAAGGTATATTCCGCCAAATAGGAAACGTGGTTTTCCAACAACTGCTCAGTCAGTTTCATATCAAGAAATGGCCTGTCTCCCGCTGCATACACAACTGTATCGGCACCGGCGGATGAAACGTTCGAAGCAACAGCTTCAATCAGCGAAGCAGTATTCCATTCAGGATTGCAAATAACAACGGCATTTTCCAGTGCCGCATCGCGGAGACACTGCTTTACGTGAGGTTCTAAGGACGGCACCGTGGCAACACGAACAGCCACGCAGTCTTTGACAGAGCGCACCCAGTCAAGACAACGGGAGAACGCACTTTTGCCGTCAAACAGTACATCAAATGCATGGGTCTCAGTGGCTCCAGCATACAGGAAAACGACGTTTTTCATCCCTTAAATTATCGGAATCTGGTGGTAATGTTTTAAGATTACAAATAAATTCTATATAGAATATTTCACAGCTTTCCAGTATCATACAAATCATGTCCGAAGATATATTTATAGAAGAAAATACATCAAGCAAAGACACTGTCTTTACCGTCTCACAGCTGACAGGACTCATAAAGACTGCGCTCGAGGGAACATTTCCTTCAGTCACCATCAAAGGGGAAATCTCCAACTTCCGGCCGAATGCTTCGGGACATCTCTATTTCAATTTAAAAGACGCTTCCGCACAGATAAGCGCTGTCATGTTCAGGGGACGCGCTTCATCGCTGAATTTCACGCTAAAAGACGGAATGCTTGTGCAGGCGACAGGCGCCATCAGCGTTTACGCACAGCGCGGCAACTACCAGATCATCATCAATTCCATGACAAAAGCCGGAACTGGGGACATCATGGAGATGATACTGGAGCGCAAGGAACGGCTTGCAAAGGAAGGCCTGTTCGCAGAAGAGAGGAAACGCCCGCTTCCCTTCTTTCCGCAAACGGTCGGCGTCGTGACCAGTTCCACTGGGGCAGCAATCAAAGATATACTCCAGATAGCCCGCAGGAGAAACGACAAAGTCAATATCGTGATATTTCCTTCCATAGTACAGGGTGCAGAAGCTGCCCCCAGCATCACCGCGATGATACAAACAGCGAACAAGTACAAACTCTGTGATGTGCTTATCGTAGGGCGCGGCGGAGGTTCTTTGGAAGACCTGCTTCCCTTCAGCGAAGAATCCGTCGTACGCGCCATTGCGGAATCAGACATTCCTACTATATCGGCGGTGGGACACGAAATAGACTGGGCGCTCAGCGATTACGCAGCCGACAGACGCGCACCGACTCCAAGCGCGGCAGCAGAGATAGCTATTCCTCTAAAAGAAGATATAACCGGCGCTATTGAAAACGCAGAGAACGAACTGTACACGACTATCCGCCAGCGCATAGACAAGCTGAAGCTTATGCTCAAAACGTTCAAGCCGGAAAATATGGAGCTCCAGTTCAGAAGCATTGAGCAGCCCATACTGAATAGGTTCGACGAAGCAAAAGCCGCACTTTCGGAACATATGGCAGCCCTCATACGGGAAAAGCGCGATACCATACAAACCTGCACCACAATCCTTGAAAACTGCAATCCGCAGACCATTTTCGACAGGGGCTACTCCATGGTAACCGACAAGAAAACGGGTACCATCATACGTGATGCAAGCCTGGTAGCCCCCGGAACAACGCTGGTCATCCGCCCGTCCAAGGGCACTCTTATCGCTACCACCGAATAAACACTCCAGAAAGGAGCACTTGCCTCATATCGCCGTACCAGACGTCTCCCCTACTGGGAGCGATGGCACCTCATGTGGCGGTACGATGGTGCCCCCCATGAGGGGCAGATGGCAACCCCCGTGGCGGGAGATGGCGACCCCCATGAGGGG
>CADBRT010000179.1 GCA_902797055.1 uncultured Spirochaetaceae bacterium | reverse complement strand
GTGCACATAAGCCCAGACAAAGACATGCCCCTGTATTGCAACTTGCACCGCAACGCAGGGGCGCTTTTGTTTATTACACGGGATATGATTTTGCAAGCCTGCACGGTATGCAGGTTTCAGGGCAAGACAAAAGCTGCTTTACAGGATTGGAGAATATCCCACTGCTGTCCAGATAATCCCACAAGCCGTAAGCCTGAATGAACACCTCACGTAGCGGCACGATGGCACATCACGTGGCGCCCGATGGCGGGTCACGTGAGGGGCAGATGGCATGTCACGTGGCGCCCGATGGTGACCCACGTGAGGGGCGGATGGCATGTCACGTAGCGCCCGATGGCGGGTCCCGTGAGGGGCGGATGGCACCTCACGTGGCGCCCGATGGCATGTCCCGTGAGGGGCGGATGGCGACCCACGTGACGGTACGATGACGCCTTCTGTGCATATGCCAGTGACACCTCGGCTGTTACGCGCAGGCGAGGTATTATATCGTGCGTTTGCGGATGCCGGTCACTGCATAGCCGGCATTTGCGACGGCACTGCGGATTTGTTCATCGGTTACGGAGTTTTTGAGCAGAAGGGCAGCAGACTTTTTCCCGATGTTCACCTTCGTCGTCCAAATTCCATCGACACTGTTAAGCACATTGGAAACCTTTATGGCGCAGTCCTTGCACTTCATACCTTCAACACCGACATTGGCAGTATACAGGTAATGTGATTTGTCCTTGTCCATCGGCTCAAGCTTGATTTCCGCCGCTCCGCCGCCGCCGCTGCAACCGCAGTCACCATGCAAGCGCTTGGCAACGGAGCGCATTCCCAGGAAAGCAAACAACGCAATAATTGCAATAACAACACTGTTTACAATCATACGCGGTTCCCGTTACGGCTGTCGGCAAGCTGTTTTTTAGCAGCAGCAATCATACCGTCGACATTGGACTGGCAGTGGTGGTTGCAGGTGTTGGATTTAAAGGAAGCACAACTGAAGCAAGCTACCGGGGTTCCTTCCCGCTTCGCCTTCCGCCAGTCCCGGACAATCAGCAGGACAGTAATCACCGTCCATGCAACAATCCCCGCGACAACAAGAATATTCACAAGCATACAATCCTCCTGCATGCGCTCCAGCGTAAAAAAAGGGGAGTTACAGCAACATAACTCCCCTTCCGTTTATTCCGACAGCCCCCGGACAACCTTAGGCTGCGACAGTTTTGCCTCGTGCGCGGGCATCCATCTCTTTGTATGGATTCTTGCGGAACAAGGCAAACAGAATTGCTGCCAGCACGACGAATGCGAAGACGGTGCCGACACCGAACACTCCGTGTGCGAACAACATACCGAGCTGGTATACAATCAATGTAACAGCAAAGGCAAAGACATTCTGGAACAGGATTGCAAACCAGAACCACTTGCGGTCATTCAACTCGTTCGCCATTGTTGCAATTGCAGCGAGACATGGAGAATCGAGCATATTGAACAAAAGGAATGAGAATGCAGCAATTGCTGACGGGAACCAAGAAGCGATACCTGCAACAACAGTGTTGATGGCTTCCTCTTCCTCAAGCGCTGCCTCTGCAACCTCCGGGTCAACGTTGGCAAGAACACCCATCGTCGAAACGATTGCTTCCTTTGCAGAGAAGCCAGAAAGTGAAGCCGCTGCAGCCTGCCATCCGCCCTCTGCTCCACCGAATCCGAGCGGGACGAAGATGTAGCGGATCACGTTTCCCACAGAAGCAAGCAGGGACTCGTTTGAATCAACAAGACCGAAGCCTTCTTCGCCGAAGCCGTAGCTTGAAAGGAACCACATGACGATACATGCAAGGAACAGGATTGTACCAGCCTTCTTGATGAAGCTCCACAGACGCTCCCATGTGTGCAGGAGAACAGTCTTTGGTGACGGAATGTGGTACTGCGGCAGCTCCATGACGAATGGAGAAGCAGGTCCGTGGAAGTACTTTGTCTTTTTGAGACAGATTGCAGCAACGAGAACCGCAGCTATACCAACGAGATACATAACAGGACCGAGCCATGCAACTGCACCGCCGTCAGCGCCAAGAACGTGCTGACCGATAACGACAGCGAACAGACCGATAACAGGAAGCTTTGCACCGCACGGAATCCATGTTGTTGTCATGATTGTCATGCGCCTGTCGTTTTCATTTTCAATCGTGCGGCTCGCCATGATACCAGGGATACCACAACCAGAAGAGATGAGCAGCGGAATGAATGACTTTCCGGAAAGTCCGAAGTGGCGGAACACGCGGTCCATGACGAATGCAATGCGCACCATGTATCCGACATCTTCAAGGATGGAAAGCAGCAGGAAGAGGATTGCCATCTGAGGCAGGAAACCGAAGACAGCTCCGAGACCGCCGAGGATGCCGTTTACAACGCAGTCGGTAAGAATCTCATTTGCACCGGCCCCGCTCATCCTTTCTTCGACCCAGCCCTGGAGTCCTCCAGCAACCGTATCGTTCGCCCAGTCCGTACCCATAGTACCGATAGTTGTTACAGACACCCAGTACACGAACCACATGACGAGAACGAAAATCGGCAGACCGAGCCAGCGGTTTGTCACAATCTTGTCAATCTTGTCGGAAACAGTTTCTGTCTTTCCGGACTTTACAAGGACACCCTTCAGAATTGAAGAGATGTACTCATAGCGTTCGTTTGTAATGATTGACTCAATATCATCATCTCTGGAGTTTTCAAGGCTCTTGGTGATTTCTTCAAACTTTGAAGCCTGTGCTGTTCCGATGCTGTTCAGAACCACACTGTCGCGCTCAAGGACTTTGATTGCAGTCCAGCGCTTGAGGCTTGCAGGAACAGAAGAAGGAAGCAATGCAGAAACCTTGCTGATAGCCTCTTCAACATCGTTTGCAAAGCAGGCTTTCGGCTCTACGGTCGTACCAGCGTTTGCCTCAGCAACAGCAGCCTGCGCGACTTCTTTGACGCCTTTTCCGTGAAGGGCGACCGTCTCTACGATTTTGCAGCCGAGCTTTTCGCCGAGCTTCTTTGTATCAATCTTGTCACCCGCCTTGCGCATGGCATCAACCATGTTGAGGGCAATGACAACAGGCTTTCCCAGTTCCAGAATCTGGGTTGTCAAGTACAGGTTGCGCTCAATGTTTGTTGCGTCAACGATGTTGATGACGGCCTGCGGCTCCCCGCTTGCCAAGTAATCGCGGGAAACGACTTCTTCGCTTGTATATGGCGAAAGGGAATATATGCCAGGAAGGTCTGTGACGATGACGTTATTCTCGCCTTTTACCTTTCCTTCCTTCTTTTCTACTGTTACTCCCGGCCAGTTACCGACATACTGCGTGGCTCCGGTGAGATTGTTGAACATTGTTGTTTTGCCGCAGTTTGGGTTTCCGGCAAGTGCTATTTTTGTTGCTGCCATGCTATACCTCACTCTACTCCGATGCATTCTGCATCATCTTTACGGACAGACAGTTCGTAGCCGCGGATTGTCACTTCCACAGGATCTCCCAGTGGAGCAACCTTGCGGATGTATACCTTGCATCCTTTGGTAAACCCCATGTCCATCAGGCGTCTCTTTAGCCCGCCTTCACCATCAAGGGACTTCACAGTCACCGTTGACCCTACTTTTGCATCACGCAATGTACTCATTGTATTTCTCCTACCAACTATAACCTGTTTTGCAGCTCTCCCCCGTACCGGACTGTCAAATCATTATCTTTGCCGCCATCCCTTTGTCGATGGCTATCCTTGAGTCCTTTACCTTTACGATTAATCCTGTGGCAACTTTTGTAACAACGGTGACCTTTGCACCGACATTGAATCCCAACTCTACAAGATGCTGACGGACTTCCGGCGCTCCGCCGACGCTGACGACTGTTACTTCTTCCCCGGGTGTTGCAAATAACAATGGCATATTATGCTCCTAAAACTAAGCCCTACTAGCACAGGCAAAAAAAAGACAAGAAAGCGCAAGAAACAGCATAATTGTAACTCGCGCCTAACTTTTTGTATGATATTGCAAATAACGGTGTTAGTCAATAGAACAAAACAACAGAGGTTAGTAACTTCTATTTCTTTTTACGGAGTGGCAATAAAAAAGACCACCCACTTTCAGCAGATGGTCTTTTCTGACTTCTAAAAGTTCTACGTAACTACGCCCAAGCTTTCACTTTCTGCTCAATGTCGGAGATAAGTCCGAGCACTTCAGGCTTTTTTTTCGGTGTATAGAACGACACCTTTGCCTGCAGTTTGCGCGCAAGCGGAATCAAAGCCTTGAGTTTTTCCTGGTCCAGACTGTCGTTTTCGTATTCAATCAGAACGCTGGAAGTCTTTGGGTTAAAGGCGATATTCTTTACAGTGCATATCTGCACAGCCACCTTGCTGGCGGCGGAACGCAAGTCATCGTCCTTTAGGATAGGGTCACGAAGCCTGATTCTCTGTGTTTCAGGATAAAGATTGATTTGCATACTATCACCTCTTTTTCTTAGTGTTCTCGTCCGCCATATCGGAAAGCAACGGCTGTGCCGCCCGCACTCCGAACACGATGGTCGATGTGTTGTGCAGGACAGCCGCCAGAGACGGGCTTATCCAGCCAAGCAGACCGAACGCAATCAGTGCAGAATTGATGCCGATGATACCACGGTTGTTATTATCGATTTTGCGCATGAGACGCTGTCCCATGACGCGCATCTTGTACAGACCGTCCAAGCCGTCCTCTGCGGAAAGCACAATATCGGCTGTTTCACCGGTGATTGCGGCGCTGTCGCCCATGGCGATTCCCGTATCAGCGGTTGCAAGGGCAGGAGCATCGTTAATACCGTCACCAATCATGATGACCTTGTGCCCGTTTTTCTGCTGCTCCTTGATGTAGGCAACCTTGTCTTCAGGCAGTGCATGGCTGATGTAGTGGTCCACCTTGGTAGCCCCTGCGGCAGTCTTTGCAGCGCCTTCATCGTCGCCGGTAATCATAGTGCAGTTGACAATGCCGCTCTGGTGAAGCTTTTCAATAATGCCTGCTGCAGAAGGGCGCACCGGGTCGGTGACTGCGAATGCGCAGAGCAGATGGTCGCTTTCCGCCAAGTACAGCAGAGACTCGCCTTTCTTAACGGCTTCCTTCTGGAGGGCTTCCAAGCCCTCAGGAGCAGCAACGTGCTCATCTTCAAAAATAAAGTGCTTGCTTCCGATTAAAAGCCGCTTGCCGAACAGACTGGTAGCAATACCGTGCGCAACGATGTATTCAACTTTTGCATGCTCTTCGGGGTGCATCAGATTCTTTTCTTTTGCCGCTTCAACGATAGCCTTTGCCACCGGGTGCGCAAAATGCTCTTCCAGACAGGCGGCGATCCGGAGCACGTCGTCTTCACTTTTGTCGCAGAACGTTATGATGCGGGACAGTTTCGGAGAAGCCGCGGTGAGCGTTCCGGTTTTGTCGAATACGACCGTATCAGCGCGGGAGGCGTCTTCAAGGAATTTTCCGCCTTTGACCAGAATGCCGTGCTCTGTACTCTCCTTCATGGCGCTCAAAACCGCTATCGGTGCTGCAAGTTTCATAGCGCATGAGTAATCCACCATAAGGGTGGACATGACCTTGGAAACATTTCTGGTGAACAGGAACGTAAGCAGGGACAGAGCAAAATTATATTTGACCAAGGTGTCCGCCAGCCGCTCCGAGCGAATCTGGCTGGAAACCTTGAGGTGCTGGGAATTGTCTATCATCGACAGGATGTTCTGAACCTTTGTCTGGTTTCCGGTTGCACGGACGTGAACAAAAATCTCCCCCTCCTGCACGATAGTACCGGCAAACACAGACTGGCCTTCCCGTTTTTCAACAGCAAGTGGCTCTCCAGTGATTGTCGCCTGATTGACAAGACCTTCGCCGCGGATGACGTCTCCGTCGGCAGGGATGATTGCCCCGGTACGGACAGCGACGACATCGCCGGCTTTGAGCATGTACAGCGGAATCGTCCGCTCTTCGTCGCCTTCGACTTTCTGCACCTGGTCGTTTTCATTGAACATGGTGTTTGCGAGGTCATCAAAGGACTTCTTCTTCGTGAAATCTTCAATCGTTTCACCGATGTTCAAAAGGAAGTTGATGTTGCTCGCAGTATTCGGGTCACCGGTCAGAACAGCCATAGTGATTGCAGTGGCATCGAGGACATCAGCCTTGAAGATGTGCCCGCTTGCAATCTGCCTGACGCCCTTCAAAACACGGGGTGCAAGACCGAACACTCTGAATGCCATTCTGAGCGGCAACGGAAGAATCTGTTTGACGTAATGCTGGATTGTCATGAACGCCAGAACCTGAAGCAGACTTTCCTGCTTCTGCGGTTGGGCGACAGACTTGAGCATATCCTCATCGCACAGATATTTGTCGGTCAAGGCATACAGGAAAGCTTTGACCTGTTTCTCTGAAATGAGTTTTGTGTCGTAATACATGAGCAGAGAGCCGGTGATGTAGTTCACCGACACCTGCATCATGCCCTCTTGTACGGAAAGCAGACTCTGCGCGAGCGCCGCTTGGCGAGAGCTCACTTCGTGCTTGTTGTACCGTACCCGCATGCGACCTGGCAGGGAGTGCTTTACGTAAAAGTTCATTTTTTAGGCTTTTCCCTTCTGTTTGTTCTCAGCGTTGACGTCTTCTGCATCCTCTTTGACGGATTCGACGAACTCAGCTGCATCGTCCTTGAGCTGGAGACCAGCAGCAACGACCTTTGCGCATCCCTTGCGGAATGTGTCTGTTCTGAGGAATGTTACGACAGCGGCTCCGACGAGACCGCCAATCAAAAGCTGTTTGCAATCAAAGTTCATATGATTACTCCTTAAAGATTAGTATGTAACAATATTATATAAGTTTTTTCAAATTGGCAATAGAAAATTATACAGGCGGAACAAAGTTCATTACAGGCTAAGGAATTATGCACTTTTCTAAAACAATATAACTTTATACAACACCAGAATATACTTCGCAACCAAAATAAAACACAGGCAAACTCCTGTAACAAACGCAAACATTCAGACGTTAAATACATGGGGTACACTGCCTTTTTGGAGGACTTTATATGAAGGGAAAAATGAAAAAACTCTTTTACATCTGCGTGGTGTTGTTCTGCCTGCTGACAGTGAGCTGCGGCGGAGAACTTGCCGTCAGCCTGTACACGAGGGATTTGACCGATGTCGCTTCCGCAAGGGAGCGGATTCTCTACACCACAGTCAGTTTTGTCGTCGAGGGACTGCGCAACGAAGATGACATCGAGTTTCTGAGGGAAAACCTGAACTCATTTTCAAATGAACATCTCACAAACTACAATTACACAAAATCTCTTCTGTTCGATGTAAAAGTGCCGATTATCCTCTACGGAACGGAAAACGAACACGACCTGTCGAAGGACATGCTGTATATCCAAGGCAAAGAAAACGGCGACCGCTATGATTTTTTCATGCGGTACAACCGACGGCTCGTCTCAAAAATCAACAACTACATCTATGACAACCATTATCAGAACATCGATTTGTCCCAATTCACCATACTGCTGGAACTGGACAATGACTCCAGAGAAGATACAAAACTCGTTTTGAACAGTTCCTATGTAAACGGAAAGGCGTATCCGCTGACGCATGAAGAAACACTGCCGGCAAGGGAACGGCTGAGAGTCCGCTTGAGTGACATTATGACAAAGGCTATTTCCGACACAGAGCAGGAGTACTGCATCCTCTCCATTATGAAATAGACCAGTACAACGAATAACAATGAACAGTCATTCTGAACGCTACGGCACAACCGGACGCACCTGCTACGGCACAACCGGACGCACCTGCTACGG
>CADBRT010000178.1 GCA_902797055.1 uncultured Spirochaetaceae bacterium | reverse complement strand
GTGACATTTCATGTCGTGACATTTCATGTCATGTTGAATTTATTTCAGCATCTACGCTACAAACAGTGTGTGAGATTCCAAACGATGGAGTGCAAACTTCTTAGACAGCCCCTTCTTTTATCAGGTTTTTTCGATAAAATCTGTCAACACAACGCCTGCACCAGAGGTAACGTCCCGCTGAAGAATTCCGCCGATTAACTGGTCTAGCAGGGCGGGAGAGACTCCCGGTGTCAGCACTTTTTCTGTTCTTAAAACAGCTATGTCGTGAGCCGTTACGTTTTCACCCTGTTTCATGTCCCGTAGATAGTGCAGACTCCTGTTTGTCCTGCCGTAGTTTGCCAGCTCGCTTTTCGCAAGCCGTTTTACTCCGGTTCCGAGGGCCGCTTTGACTTTTTGTTCCCCATATTGGGCTGTCATCTGCCGTAAGATTTCGGCTTTTGCCGGAGGGGGAACTTCATCGTCTTCTGCGGGGGGTGTTCCGGCGGCGAGTGCATCTTTTTTATACCGGTTGATCAAGGCTGATGTCTGGTGGACTGCCTGAACCATCTGAGCAAACTGCTCCGGTTCAAGTGCGACAGGGTCGTCAAGTCCGTCTGTTTCCCTGCTGAGCGTTATGTGCTTTTCTATCATCGTTCCACCGACAGCTGCTGAAAGGACGGGAATGAGTACCGGGTCAAGGCTGTGGTCGCTGAGACCTGCCGGAATGCCGAACGTGCGCTTGAGTGTGTCGATGCACCGCACATTGTATTCTTCTTCCGGTGCGGGGTAGAATGTTATGCAGTGCAGGAGCGTCAGCGGGGAAAGTGGAAGTTCCTGTTTGGACTGTCCGCCGTTGTTTTCCTCCAGTATATCTACTGCTTTTTCTATGTCTCCGAGTTTTGAAACTCCGCTTGAAAGTATAATCGGAATGGTGCCGTAGTAGTTTTTTACCGCGTTCAAAAGCGGGTAGTGGTTTACTTCTGCACTGGCTATCTTGATGGCATCAGGATGCAGTGCAGCGAGTTCTTCAAGCGAACGCAGTCCGAACGGTGAACATGCGAATAAAAGCCCTTGTTTATGGGCATAATCAAGGCAACGTGAAAAGAATGTTGAATCGACTTCAAGCTGCCGGAAACGGTCATACAGCCTGATACTTCCGCCGGGGAGTTGTACAAATCCTGTGTCTGGGTGCAGAATTTCGTCTGCATAGACCCACTGAAATTTGACACAGTCAGCACCTGCGTCTTTTGCTGCATCTATTAAGGAAAATGCTTTGTCGATTGCCCCTGAATGAGCTGTACCTATTTCTGCAATTATAGTCATTTTTGTTTATAACGTGTTGTCGTCTGTAATTTCAGAGGAACGGTGTGTGCTATTGTATTTGATGGAGTCTTCCGTTTCTTCCATGTCAGCACCCGGTGTGGAAAACATGGTGTACGTAAAACCGCTTTCCAAGTCTCCCACGGGCGCGGTTTCCAGTTTTTTGACATTGGTTTTTTTGTCATATTTTTCGAGCAGTCCGTTCATGAATCCTTCGTTGTAGCTCTGTATGGCATTCAAGTCTTCTATGTCTTTCTCTGTTATTTTATTGTGTTGGGCATGCCTTTTCAGTCTGTTGCTTATGGATGTTATCTTGTATTTACGGTTGTAGATTCCCCTGACGCAGGCATCGTTAAAGCCTGTTGTGTAATAATAGTCTGGCTCTGAATCTGCCTGCTGAACAGATGTCGCAGATGCGTGGAATCCCAAGATGAAAGTAACGATTATAAAAATGGCTGTTTTTTTCACGGTTAAATAGTATCATAAAAAAGATGGTACCGCAAGGTTGTTTTTGAGGTCTTGTAACGGTAGAAAATCCATTGTTGTTTTCTGGTAAGAGGTATATGTAATGAAATTATATGTAAAATCATGCTTGTCTGCGGCAGTATTGGCCGCAATTTTTTTTATGAGTGCTTGTTCAAGTACAAAACAGAGCGCTTCTGGTAGCAAGACATACGATAAGTACATCGATATGGCGTATGTTACTGGAGGTTCCTTCAATATGGGGAACGATGATGTGACCGGCGCCTCGTATCCTGTGCACAAAGTGACGGTGTCAAGTTTTATTATGGGAAAGACTCCGGTTACACAGGAATTGTATCGCTCAGTGATGGGAAAAAAAGCCCCCGATCCTGTTGATGCGCAGAAACCTGTTGATAATGTGTCTTGGTATGATGCTGTTGCATTTTGCAATGAACTCAGTATGAAAGCTGGGCTGACTCCTTGCTATTCGGGAGAAGGCCTTGATACTGTTTGTGATTTTTCGGCAAACGGGTACAGACTTCCGACGGAGGCTGAATGGGAATATGCTGCAAGAGGTGGTGCAAACCATGACCCGTACTTGTACAGTGGAAGCGATACCATTGAGGATGTCGCCTGGTTTGAAAAGAACAGCAAACACTACGCCCATCCGGTAGCACAGAAACTTCCGAATTCGCTCGGCATTTACGATATGAGCGGCAATGTAAATGAATGGTGCTACGATTTCTACGATCTGTATGAGTCCGGTGAGTTGGAAAATCCTGTCGGTGGTGCAAAAACAGATGCTCGTTCCATCCGCGGCGGTTGTTATGATGTCTTCTCGTATCAGTGTAAAGTGACAACCCGAGGTTCTGTAAATCCGACTATCTATGGCATGAATCTAGGATTCCGTGTCGTGCGGAACGCGCCTCTGAGATAAGTTTTTTTGACAGGAGGCGGTACAGACGGTACGCTTCCTGTTTCTGTCAGTTTTTTGTCAGCTGTCCAAGCGTTTCGTGGATTGCGGTGCGGATTTTTGCATAGAGGTCTTTTATGACATCTATTTTTTCGTCAATGTCGGGGATTGCATTTGTAACGCACTGGAGTTCATAGGGGTCTAATGTCTGGATGTACTGATGACAGCGCGCCACATACGTCATGAAAAGTTTCGTATCGACATTTTTGCCTTTGCGCAGATGTTCGAGCTTTTCATAGGTTGTAAGAAAGTCTTCATATCCCGGTGTGGCAGTATCGTACATATACGGTTTATACTATCGTCAAACGTTTTCTTTGTCAAAAGAAAAATTTGTTCGGCGCATCGTGATGAAAGGGAGGGAAAATCATGTCAAAAATGCTCGTTCTGTTGGGGGCTCTGTTGCATCCCATTGTAAGTCTGTTCGGTGGCAATACAGTTCCTGAAACTGTTCGTGTTGAAGGAAATGTATACCGCACCGGTTTTTATGATACGGCACTTTTTTCAACATACCGTACGGCACAAGAAGATGAAATTTCTAGAAGCGGGGATGTTGGGTATTATAAAGTTTGCAAAGGGAATTTTACGCTGATGACATATGCAAACAGAATTTCTTCCCGGTATGATCCCTTGTATTGCCTTGAAAGTCAGTTTGAACAGGCAAAAAAATACTATTACGATGCTGCGTCATATACGTATCACTGCAGAATTGGCGATGTCGGAAAGAATCCTTCCTGTTTTCGTTTTGACGCTGCCGACGGAGAGATGTTCGACCGGTTGTCGTCGTTTTGTGAGGAGCATTCGTACGACCCGTTTAGCGCCAAAAAGAACAGGTCTGTTGTTCGAATATCACTTCCGCTTCCTGGAGACGGGGAGCCTGAGATTGTTTTTTATAAAATCAGCAAGGACGGGCTTTTTACGAGTTCAAAGGCACACCACTTGCACATTATGAATGGTGTCATGTATCTCGCGTTCCAATACTGCTATGACGATGGCGGGGACGATGAAAAACTTGAAGCCGTGGAACTGCCTGATGATTTACGCCTATATTTTACGTCCCTCATACGGGACGGAATGGGGATACCGGAACAGAATCCCGACCCCGATGCTTCTACTGCGCAAGCAGATACGTCTCTAGAAGACCGAAGCCTTTGATGTTAATAGGGAGCTGTTTTTCAAAGCTGTATGTGTTTTTCAATTTCTCGTATGTTCCCTTTGAAACATGAATGCGTCCTGGTGTTCCGTAACTCTCCATTCGTGAGGCGAGATTTACATTTATTCCCCATAGGTCATAGATGAATTTCTTTTTTCCTATGATTCCTGCTACGACTGGTCCGCTATTTATGCCTATTCTGACTTGAATGGCTGTGTTGTTCTCTTTGTTGAACTGTTCGAGCAAGTCAAGGGAAGCAAGTGCGAATCTGATTGTTTCTTCGCAGTTGGCTTCATATTGCTCAGGAATGCCCGCTGCTGTCATATATGCATCCCCTATCGTTTTTATCTTTTCAATCTTGTAGTTGTCGAGCAAGTCATCCATCTGTGTGAAAAAATCGTTTAAAAGTAGGACAATGCGTTCTGTTCCAATTTCATTCGCTAGTTTTGAAAATCCGACGATGTCTAGGAAAAGTACGGTGACATCGTTGAATGTTTGGGTGAATGTGGCTTTTGAATTTTGCAGCTTGTTGGCAATCGGTGCCGGGAGAATATTCAACAGCAGGTCATTGGACCGCTTGTTTACCTTGTTGAGGCGGTCAATCAGATGCATGTCCGGGTTTTCTAGCGTAAAGTACATGATAAGGACTGCTGTCGCACTGCCGAATCCGACAATCAGGAGTTGTTTATTGAACATCTGAACGAGCGCAACAATACCTTCCATTATACAGAAAGTGTAAATGGATAATTGTCTCGCAGGTGGAATTTTAGTTCTGTTGCAGAGAAGCAGTATGATTGCAAACACAACTGAAACTGTTGAAAACACATAGACTGTATCCGATGGGACTCCGTAGGAATAAATAAATTTTCCTTCCCCTCCATACAGCAGTTTTGTTGTTATAATTACAGTGCATGCAGCTAAAAAGAATGCCGTGATAAGGATTGATTCTGCAATCTTCATCTTCTTTCTCCAGAGGGGAATGCCGTCGTATATACAGTTGGATATGGTATATAAATCGCAGCAGTATATGTAGGACAGCATGAAAATTAAATAAGCGTAGGAGCAGAATGTGTTCAGCTTCGGGACTTTGTCCCGTTCTGTGATTGTTATGACGCTGATTATATCTAAGGCAAGTTCAATAACGGTTGTGACAAGCAGAACCCTGTAGATGGAATTCTGCAAGGAGGACCAGCGTTTCTTGCTGAAGAAAACAACGGTGAGAATAGATACAACCACAAAACCTGCAATCTGGAACTCTATGTTATAAGGCATATGTATCAGTCCTGAGGCTCTCCTGATATCAGTATATCATGAAATCTGTTTTAAATGCTAGTTTCTCGTTTTATTTTCATACTTGCATAAAAATATTATTTTCAATATAATTAGGGACAGTTTGCGGTAATCATATATCGGTATTATGCAGGCTTCCCAAGCCGGACAGGCGGGTTCGACTCCCGTTTACCGCTTCATTTGTTCGTTTTCTACACAGACAATATATTGACCAATCTAAACAAAATTTGATACAATCGTTTCTACAATTGGGATTGACCGTGGCAAAACCGCTACTTGCCGCGGTAAACTACAGAACAGAGGTTTTTTAAGATGTACGCACTTTTTGAGTATAAGGGCTTCCAGTACAAGGCTGAGAAGGACGCCGACATCAGAGTGAGCAAGATTAATGACGCCAAAAAAGGCGATGTTATCACTGTTGATAACGTGCTTCTCGTCAGCGATGATGGAAAGGTTTCTGTCGGTACTCCGTATGTTGCCGGTGCAAAGGTTACCCTTGAAGTTGGTGAGACAGTAAAGGATAATAAGGTTCTTGTTTTCAAGTACAAGTCAAAGAAGGACTATCATCGTCTCATTGGACATCGTGAGCAGTACACTGACGTAAAAGTAAAGGATATCGTCGTAGGCTGAAAATCCTGTGACTGATGTGCTTCTGATCTGTAAGGCTGGCGGGGCGTTCGATTCCCTTCGGGCGGACGGACACGCAGGCTTCCTCAAGCGGGGGACTGATATCGTTTGTGCGGCGGAGACAATGCTCTTCCGTACTGTTTTATCCCTGCTTGAAAAAACAGACGGGCTTGAAGTAAAAAAGGATATTTCAAAACGGGGAAGTCTTTTCTTTTGTGTGAAGGGGGGAGGAACCCGTAGCGTTGAGCGGCTTGTTTGTGTGGCAGACTTTATCCGTGAAGGAATGCAATCCCTTGCGGAGGAGTATCCCCGGAATGTACGTTTCAACGAAGTTGTTTCAACAGATTTAAGTACCGGTTTATGACCGGTGGAGGATTAAAATGGGAAGAAGTAAGGGCGGAAGCGGTGCCAAGAACGGCCGTGATTCAAATCCGAAACATTTGGGTGTAAAGAGATATGGTGGAGAGGTTGTAACCGCAGGTTCAATTATTGTAACCCAGCGTGGTACTCCGATTCATCCGGGAAACAATGTGAGAAGAGCTGGCAATGACAACCTTTTCGCAATTGCAGACGGTCAGGTTGTGTTCTCTGAGAGACGCAATCGCAAGATTGTCTCTGTTGTTCCTGTCGCTGAGGCAAACTAAGCGGATAGATTGACGCATTTTTGCGGGATATGCCCTTTCTGGTTTCCAGATGGGGCATTTTTTTTGCTTTTCAGTTCTGGAGTTTGATATGATACAATTTGCAGATGAAGCAGTTATTAAGGTGAGTTCCGGCAAGGGCGGCAATGGATGCATCTCTTTCCGCAGAGAGAAGTATATTCCGAATGGCGGTCCGAATGGCGGGGACGGCGGCAGGGGTGGAGATGTGATTTTTGAGGTTCGCAGAAATCTCCGTACGCTTGCGCATTTGCGTTTTCATCCTAATTTTAAAGCCCGTAACGGTGGCGACGGTATGAGCTGGAATAAATACGGCAAAGATGGAGAAGATGTCGTCATTCCTGTTCCTCCGGGAACAATCTTGAAGGATAAGGAAAGCGGTGAACTGATACGTGATTTTAAGGATGATGAAGACGGCACTCAGTTTCTGTATCTGAAAGGTGGAAAGGGAGGCTGGGGAAACGTTCATTTTAAATCCAGTACGAATCAGGCACCCCGGTACGCCCACAAGGGGAAGCCTGGTGAAGAAAAGGAACTGAAAATCGAACTGTCCATCATGGCTGATGTCGGCCTTGTCGGTTTTCCGAATGCGGGAAAATCCAGCCTTTTGACGCTGTTTACCAATGCCCGTCCCAAAATCGCTCCGTACCCGTTTACTACAAAGGTTCCGAACCTAGGTGTTCTCCATGTTGATGAAAATAATGATATAATCATAGCGGATATACCCGGAATAATCGAAGGTGCTTCTGACGGTGCAGGGCTTGGTACCAGGTTTTTAAAGCATATCTCCCGTACTGCCGGTTTGCTCTTTATGATTGACTGCTCTGACGAGCATTGTGTTGACTCCTATGCACTTCTGGTGAAGGAACTGGAGAAATACGGTGGAGGACTTTCAGAAAAGCCGAGAATTGTCCTCTGCAATAAGATCGATATCGACGAGGCAAAAGACCGTGTTCCGCAGGTACGGGAGGAGATAAAGCGAATTTCACCAGACGTTCCTGTTATCGCTGTTTCCGTTATGGCACGGATGAATATCGGAGAGGCACGGACTGCAATCATTGAATTGGTTGAGAGAATGGAAAGAACTCATGCTCCGGGGCAGCATCATTCTTCTGCAAAGACTGACTCGGAAGGTTCTTCCAGTGACTTTTTGGCAACGCGTTCTGTCGATGAAAGCATGGAAGTGCAGTTTCCTGGAGCAGAATCATGAAGATTGCCATACTTGGAGGCAGTTTCAACCCTATTCATATCGGGCATTTGGCGTTGGCAGATGCAGTATGCTGTACGTTGCAGTATGACAAGGTTTTGTTTATTCCGACGTTTTCTCCGCCTCACAAAGAAATGAATGATTGCGTTCCGGCTGAAAAACGATTGAAAATGGTACGGTTGGCCTGTGAAGGCGACAGCCGTTTTGAAGCGGAGGACTGTGAAATCAGAAGGCGGGGTGTATCATACACGTATGATACAGTTCGTTTTATTGAACAGAAATATTCAGGGCAGCTGGAAGGAAAACTGGGGCTCGTTGTCGGGGAAGATCTGCTGCCGGGGTTTCATCTGTGGCATAAAGCTGAAGATTTGGCAAAAATCTGCGACATTGTGGTTGCGAAGCGTCCTCTGCTTGTTGAGAATACTTCGCATTCAAACCGTCCTCAAGGTGCATATGCAGACGCTGATTCAGATTTTGATGCCGGTAAGGAACCGCTCCTGAAAAATGCTGTATGGCTGTCTAATGCCCAGCTGCCGGTGAGTTCGACGGATATACGGACCCGTGCCGGAAAGGGGGGGGGATTCCGCTATCTTGTCCCTTACCCCGTTTTCAGATATATTATAGATGGGCATTTATATGAATAAGGATGTATACAGAACTCTTGTTGAACAGATAGATAAGTATGCTTCTTCTGTTGAGAAGAAGGAACGCTACGAACACAGCGTCCGTGTTGCAGAGACAGCACGAGAGCTGTGCGATATGTTCGGTGTGGATCCTGACAAAGGATATATCGCAGGTCTTGCACACGATATGTGTAAGGATCTTGATGACAAGGAACTCCTTGAACTTGCATCCCATGACCAGCAGCCTATTTCTGAGGTTGAACGCAAGAAACCTTCTTTACTGCATGGACGGGCTGCTGCAATGAAGCTGTACAGGGATTTCGGTGTGTCGGATACCGATATTATACAGGCAGTTTCCCGACACACACTGGGAGGTGCCAGCCTGTGTCCGTTGGCTAAGATTATATATGCTGCGGATAAGATAGAACCTGGAAGACCCCAGTCGACGAAAGAATACCGTGAAAATCTTTTTTCGAAGAGTTTGAATGCCCTTACCCTTGCAGTCCTTCAGGAGAATATGGCGTATGTAAAAGGCAGGGGAAAGGTTGTCGCTGATGTGAGTTATCGGTTTGAAGACAGCCTTAAACGAGATATTGCCTACGATGCCCAGATAGCTGCAAACCTTGACGGGGTTATCTGATGAGCCTTTCCAATGAACAAAAAAGTTTCTTTTTTGTTTTGGCTGTCATGGCAATCATTGCTGTTGTCAGTGTGAGGATTTACTTTTCGCTTCGGACAGATCCGGTCGCTGATAACCTGCAGAATGATCAGGTAATAAAAGTTTTGTTTGTCGTGCACGATGAAGACAAAAATGTTCTTTCTTCCGATGTGTTTTTGTACTATCCGAACACAGGAAAAGGTGCTTTGTTCGACATTGTCGGTAACATCGGTGCTATATACAAAAAGAGCCTTGGCCGTGTTGACAGGATAGATGCTGTATACAAGGAAAAAGGCGTTGCTGTCTATAAAGAGGAAGTTGAAGCGCTTACTGATTTGACTATTCCGTTTGCAATTGAGATTGCTGCTGAGAATTTCGGGCATCTGGCTGATTTGATGGGGGGACTTCGTGTTTTCATTCCGTCTCCTGTTGATGCTGCCGTTCCCGGTGGTTCCCGTTGGCTGTTGCCGTCGGGGGCTGTAACGCTTGACGGTGATAAGGTTCAGACCTATTTGTCGTATAAACTTGAAGATGAAGAAGATTCTGAACAGGAAAGCAGACGGCAGGGGGCGTTTATCGCCTTTTTGAGTCTGCTTCATGAGAACCGTCACAAAATCGCGGATAAAAAGAATTTTTCATATTATCAAAGATTTATGACCGCAAATGTGGAAGATAAATGGATGTATGAAATTTTCCGGCTGATTTGTAATATTGATACTGATACCCTTACGTTGCAGACTGTCATAGGAAGTTCACGTGTTGTTGACGGCAAGGTTCTTTTGTTTCCGTATCAAAACGGACAGCTGATAAAAGATGTCATAAAGCAGAAAATCCGTATGCTTGTCAATGAAAATACTGATGCCGGTAAGCGTGTATATGTCGTTGAAGTTCTGAATGGTACGTCAAAGCAGGGGCTTGCGCGGAACGCATCCTTCCTTTTACAGAATGCCGGCTACAATATTCAGCAGGTGGGAAATGCGTCCAAAACGGATTACGCACATACTGTTATCATAAATCATATAGGAGATGATCTTGCAGCTGAAGCGCTGGGAGATTTTATCAACTGTTACAATGTGATTGGTGATGATGAGGATTCTGCTGTTGCCGAGGATGTGGATTTTACGCTTATCCTTGGGGATGACTGGGACGGACGGTATGTTCGCGGTGGGTTTGGTAAGAATGATTCGGACGTGTTTGCTGGTCAGACGGATGTAAGTGTGCCGGATGCGGGTTCCGGCGACATGAGGGGTCAGGAATAAAACAGGGACGGGGAGAGTTCCTAAAAGCGAGGTGTAATTAGTATGGATGAAAAAACAATTGAAGCAAAGGCTCTTGAAATAGCTCAGTTGATGGAAGACGGAAAAGGTCGTGATGTTGTGGTTCTTGATGTTTCTGCGTTGAACAGTTGGACTGACTATTTTGTAATAGTGACGGTTACCAGTAGTGCGCACTGGCAGGGATTGTATAAATATATAAAGGATTATATCAAGGACAATGACCTGCATATACATGAAACCGGACATAAGGCTCCGCAGGGAAATGAATGGAACCTTATCGATTTGGGAAGCATCGTGGTACATCTTATGACAGATGAAGCCCGTAATTTTTATGAACTTGAAAAGTTGTGGCACGCCGCAAAGAAAATAAAATAGGCAACAGCTGCCATATAACAGCAGAGGACACCCCTTGTTGGAGTGTCCTCTTTTTATTTAATATTCGTCGTCTTCTGTATCTTCGTCTTCATCAGGATACAAATCATCGTCGTCGTAGAAACGGTGCCTGTTGTCGTATCCGTCTTCCTCTTCCTGATCATCAAAAGGCTCGTCATAATCATCTGCCTCTTCTTCAGGGAGGGATTCGTCTTCATCTAGCGAATCGTCAAAATCATTGTCATAGTCGTCGCTTTCTTCATCGTCAGCGAAATCGTCTGCGTATTCATCATCGCCGAAATCGTCCTTGTAATCTTCATCATAAGAATAAGACTGGCGGGATGAAATACCGAGATAATCGTCATCGTTACGCATGATGGGTCCCCTTCGCTTGTCGAGCGTCTTGTCTCCGAATTCTTTTTATAATGTAAATGAGCCTTTTCTTTTTGTCAATTGCTAAAGTATTGAATTTGCAAAAACAGGATTTTAAGCTTCCCTGTAAATATTGACATTCTCTTTTTCTCGTGCTATAGTTGCGGACGTATGAGTTGCAGCATAACCGTTCGCGCTCCGGCCAAAATAAATATAGGCCTTGAAGTGAAGCCTGTTAGGGGGGACGGTTACCACGACATAAGGAGTATCTTCACTACGGTGAATTTGTTTGATACCATCACCGTTGCGAGGATTGAAAAAGAAAACACCTGTGAAGTGGAATGTGAGGGAATGGTTCTTCCTTCCGATAATACGTTTACTGCCGCATACAAAGCTTTCTGCGTGCTGACCGGCATTCAGTGTGGATTCCACGTTACTGTGGAAAAGCACATTCCTTCCGGCGGTGGATTGGGGGGCGGATCGAGCGATGCTTCATCTTTTATTCAATCCATTGATGTATTATCAGACACTCATTTGAAGGCTTCAGACCTGCATAAGATTGCGGGTATGGTAGGAAGTGATTGTTTTTTCTTTACCCGAGCTTTGCTTGACGGAAAGAGCGGAGGTCGGTTTGCCGCCTGTGTTGAGGGAAGGGGCGAAATAGTCACTCCGATACCAGCCAGACAGGATTTTGATGTTATCCTTGTTTTTCCTGGTGTATCAGTGTCGACAAAGCTTGCCTATGCATGGGTTGATGAAACAGGAGCAGGTAAGCATTCTTCTGGCTTTTGCATGGAAGACGAGTATAATAAATCTGTCAGCCAGTGGCGGTTCGTGAATGATTTTACGAAGCCTGTGGCCGGACGATTTAAAAAAATTAGTGAGGCAATTACAGATTTAAAAAACTGTGGAGCGAATTTTGTTGATATGTCAGGCTCTGGTTCTACGGTTTTCGGCATTTTTGAAAGAAAGAGCGTGCGGTCAAGTCTGTGCCATGATGTTGCCGCACTTGAGTCTTCTACAAGTTTTGCGCTGAAAACTCTTTCCGAAAAGTGGCTAGCTGTGCTTGCCTAGGTGCCAAATATGGCAACTATGGAGGATAGTATGCAGGTTACAGAAGTAAGAATCAGAACCGTTGAGGGTGAAGGCAAACTCAAGGCATATGTAACAGTAACGTTTGATAATTGTTTTGTTGTTCACAATGTCAAAATCATTGAGGGCAAAACAGGGTTGTTTATTGCAATGCCAAGCAGAAAAACTGCCAACGGTGAATATAAGGATGTCGCACATCCGATAAGTCCTGATTTTCGCAATGCTCTGCAGGATAAAATTATCGAGGAATTCTTGGCAGGACATGTTGAAAAAGAATCTGTCAAGGCTGATGAAGGTGATCATATTCCACAAGACTAAAGTCAGAGTTTTTGACTTTACCTGTGGTTGAGAATATTTTGGGACGTCGTCAAGTGGTAAGACAACGGCTTTTGGTGCCGTCATTCCGCTGGTTCGAATCCAGCCGTCCCAGTTTTTAATTATTGTGCAAATAAGTTAAGGAGTTCTAGACATGGAACAGTACGTTATTAATGCAAAGATCCGCAAGGAGACAGGCAAGGTTGTCAGCAAGAGGCTTAGAGCTTCAGGACGCATTCCGGCAATAGCCTATAACGAAAAGGGTGAGTCAACAATGTTGGATATCGATTCCGTCGAGTTTGAGAAGGTGTGGCGCGCAGTTACACCGACAACACTTGTAACGCTTAAGATTGATGGTCAGGATAATTTGGCATATATCAAGGACACTGAATACAACATCATCAAAGATAAGTGTCTTCATGCTGATTTCCACATTGTTTCTGGAACTCTGCCTGTTACAGCACGTCTTAAGATTCATTATTCCGGCACCCCTGCTGGTGTTCTCAAGGGTGGTTTCCTTGTAAAGCACGTTCCGGATGTTCGTCTCAAGGCTCTTCCTGCTGATATGCCGACATCTGTAACCGCTGACATTTCTAAGGTTGAAATTGGACAGAGATTCAGAGTCAGCGACCTCGGTTTGAGCGACAAGATTACAATTCTTTCTAATCCGAATGACCTCGTGGTGACAATTGCACCGCCTCGTAAGTAATTTGTCATTTTGATTTTATATTCCGGCACTTTGCGTGCCGGTTTTTTTTTGCAAAATGACTGCTGTTTGCAAGTGCACTCGGTTTTATGATACACTGAGGTATATGAAATCGGATAATGATGCTCGGTTATGCGAAGCCTTTGAATCTGAACTGCTTGTAAATCTCCGTTCTGTTTGTGGTGATTTTGCAACGGTAGGAAGTTCCTGCGAAGTAGGAGTTGCTGTTTCTGGCGGTGCTGATTCTGTCTCTCTGCTTTTTGGCTTGTACCGCAAACTTCCGTTTCGATCTCTGCGCGTCTTGACAATCAATCATAATTTGCGGCCAGTGGAAGAAACCTGTGGTGATGCGGATTTTGTTGAAGCCTTGTGCCGAAGGTTGGGGGTTGCATGGGAACGCGTTGATATTCCGCGGGGTGATATTCTTTCCTATGCTGACTCCCATGGAATAGGCATGGAAGAGGCTGCAAGATTTTTCCGGTACTCTGTTTTCAATGACTTTATACAAAAGAATAAACTTGCTGTACTCTGTCTTGCTCACAATGCTGATGACCAGGTGGAAACGCTTGTGATGCGTTTTTTGAGGGGAGGGGGCACTGCTGCTCTTTCTGGCATACCTATGAAGCGAGACCGTTTCGTCAGACCACTGCTGACGATAAACAGAAGCCTGATAGAAGCCTATTTGGAAGCGCTTGGAGAGACGTACCGGACTGATCTGTCGAATTCCGACACATCGATTGAACGCAATGCGGTTCGCAATCAGTTGCTGCCACAGATAGATTCTCTGTATCCCGGGTGGAGGAAAGCTGCTGTCTCTCTTTCAGAAAAAATGCGTGATGACGAAGCGTATTTTATAGAGGAAGCAGAGTGTGCGCTGTCTCGTGTCTGCTATACATTTGAATCCGGGCTGGCAGCACTGGATTTCGGATTGTTTTCAAAGGAACCGAATGCTCTAAAAGTCCGTATCTTGTATAAGGTCTGCGATGACGTAGGAGCGTCTGGAAGATTCCCGTATGTGCAGATACGGAAAATCCTTCAATTGACGAGCGATGTGCAGAATACAAAGTGGCAGGTTCACGCTTGCGGGGTGACTTTCCATCGCTGTGGCGGCAAGATTTTGTGCCAAAAAACACAAAACGAGGCGACAGAAACAGGATTTACTGTTATACTGGAGCGCGATGGCATGTATGAACTGCCGGGAATGCTTGTGTCTGCTGTCAGACAGGGGACGTCTTTGGTTTTGAAAGACTGCGCAGCGGGAAATGCCATCTGTCTTCGTCAGGTTTGTTATCCCATCATGGCCAGGAGTGCATGGACAGGTGACTGTGTGGAGACTGCAAAACGTGCAACAAAGTCTGTGGCCGCTATTTTGGAAAGCTGGAAGTGTGCCGAAAAACGAAATAGGGTTGTAATCATTCAGAGGCTTGATGTTCCGTCGCAAGAGATTGTTGCGCTTTGGGGAGTTCCCTTTGGACTCAAGAACTGGGTTGTGTTGCCGGCTTGTGAATAAAAGAGGGTCTGAACATGAAAAAAATACTGATAAGTGTTGTCTTTGCGTTTGCATCTTTCTGTGCATCTGCACAAGGCGGGGGTAAAACTCCCGGAAATGCGGTTTTCAGGACACAGGAGACTGAAATCGCTGCTTCCCCAGATGCCGCTTTGCGAAAGTCTGCAGACAGGGCAAACCGACGGACTGCTTTGAGGTGTCTTGAAGCCGCTACAACGTATGCTGCACGTGAAAACTGGAATGCAGCAGTGTCTCAGTCCAGACTCGGTCTGAGTTACGATGAAGAGATTTCTGATTTGTGGTATATATGGGCAGTTTCTTTGGAGAAAAACGGAGGAAAACGAGGTGATATTCTTCCGCTCGTCCGTACTGCCATTGAAAAGTCAAACTGGGTGAATTACAATCGAGACAATGCCCGCATTTTGTATGCTGATTTACTTTCTGATATGGGACAGAGTGAGGAAGTATTTGCTGTACTCGATTCAAATCCACCCGTATTTTCATCAGATGCAGAGTATATACGCGCAAAAGCCTACTATCGGATGCCGGGCAGTGCAGCCCGCGCCAACGCCAGAAACAAGATTTCAAGCGCCAGAAGAATATTTCCTGATGATACACGGTTTCCTTTGTTATTCTTCAAGTATGAAGATGTTGGTTCTTCCGAGGATTCTGTCCGGGCTCTCGTTTCTGCCTTCGTTCCGCAGATTGTAGACTACGCGGAGGCGGTTCCCGACAGGAACGCTGAGCTTGAGTTGTATGCCGCCTGTTTCGCTGATGATTCGTACAGAAAGAAGATACTGGAATCCTTTTCTGCAAGAGGTCTTGTCCATCCAATGTATGCAAGGATTGCCTTGCAGGCAGGTCTCATGGGGGAAAAAGAAGCCTTTGAATATATAGCGTCGTTTGCTGATGACTCCTTGGATTATGAATATATCGCTGATTTTATGCCCCTTATCAAAGACGAGTCTGTGAAAGCGGAAGCCCGAGAGTATTTCACTGCATATGGAGGCACGCTTACACGGGATACGACAGGGGACGGCATTCCTGATCTTCTGGTGTCATATTATCGCGGTCGTCCGCAGTCAATTTCCTTTGACGGAAATCAGGACGGATATCCTGAGTGGGATGTGGCATGCGATTTCGGTGTTCCTATATCAGGAATTCTTCACGATGCGAATGCTCTTGACGCGAAAGATGCGGAATTTTCATGGCGTGGTTTTCCCTACCTTTCTTCCTTTGCATTGAAAGATGCTGATGGGAAGATTGTCAATACTTTCGAGTTGGTTGATGAAGAGCTTGTCTGGACGCCGGTCCGCATTGAACAGGACGCACGAATCAGTTCTTCCTGTGATGTTCAGTTTTTCTTCCCTGTTCTGAATGTGACGGAGAGAAATATGACCTTTGAAGAGCTCGTAAAAGCTTCGGCAAGTTTTACGTTGCCGACGAAGGAACGCGAAAACGCATACATACGCGTCATGGCGCTTCATGGACAGTTGCAGGTGGCAAACTACTACAGCAATGGAGTTTTCTATGCTCACGCGACATTCAACGACAATCTTCCTGCCATGAGACTTGTTGACTCTGACGGTGACGGCGTGTTTGAAACGACCGAATACTACGACGTGATCCCTATAGACGAGATGTACATACATTCCGAGGAGGATGAGCGCACCATAACGACAAATCTCTTCGGAACGCCTTCTGTCGGGGCTGATTTCTATCTGAGAATGGTTCAGGTGGATAGAAACGGCGATACAATTCCTGATTTCACCGAGGAATATGTTGCGAACGGCGGCTCTGTTTCTTCCTGGGATAGTGATGGTGACGGAAACTGGAATATACGTACATCTGTGTACCGGAGTGCGGACGGGCTCGTTAAGACACAAGAGGATTTGTTCTTTGATGACGCTACAAATTCTGTCATAAAAGTGGTTTCGTCAAACGGTGTACCTTCTGCTGTTTCTGTCGGAAATAAGACGCTTCCTGTCTCAAAAGATGAAAAAGAAGAAATCTACTGGCTGGGTGAAAAAGGTTCGCCTGAAATAGCTTTGCTGGCGTCAGAATATTTTACCACACACACTGCCCAAGGGCTTTCCACCATTCTTGTAGGAAAGGACGGTGAGAAAATGCTTGCAGTGCACATAGGTGAATATGTATACGGGAAGGTCATTCCCGAGACAACATACGATACCAACGGGAATAACGATGAAAAAACTGAGTAAATGCAATACGCGTTTTTGGGTGACGGGTGCGATGGGACTTGCGCTTGCCATGTTGCCTCTTGTCTCCTGCGAGAGTTCCGGTTCAAAGCATGCTGCCCCGCGAGGCGATGTGGATACGAGTACGAGGACGTACACCGATGCAGATGCCCTTAATACAGAGGTGTCTGTAATTCGCAACATGATTGATAAAGAAAGTGTGAAGGCCATGTGGAGGGCGAAACTCTTGCTTTCCAAAAATGCTTCTTCTGGAGCTGCGAAAACACTGTTTGCAGATACTGCGAAGAAAGTTCATGCTCTGTATTTTAAAAGCCTTTCTGCGAAAAAATATCTTGAGGCTGTTACCTATTACGACGCATTGCGTGCGGTGGAATACCCCGAATTGCAGTCCCTGCCTCAGGGGCATGATGCGCTTGTTTCTCTCTTGAAGAAAAATGTTCCAGGCTTGAAACCTGTGGCAAATACTGGTGCTTCAGTGTCGGACTACATAAAAGGGACTGTAACGGTCTATGTTGACAAAGGCATAAAGGTGCAGCATGGAGTAGGGTATAGCGACGGTGTTTTGGGAAGCGGTTTTTTTATTTCGTCAGACGGATATATCGTAACGAACCACCACGTTATTGCGGACTGTGTAGACCCTGAATATGACGGTTTTGCCAGACTGTATATACGTCTTTCAGAAGATCCGGATACAAAGATTCCTGCAAAGATAATCGGCTATGATAGCAGCATCGACCTTGCATTATTGAAAACGGAAGTAAGTGCTCCGTACGTGTTTAATCTCGGTTCCAGTTCTGATCTCGATGTCGGCGATAAGGTTTCAGCAATCGGCTCTCCGCTCGGTCTTGAGCGTACACTTACAAGCGGTGTCATATCTTCCAAAGACCGAGAACTGTTTTCTTCTGGAAAAGTGTTCCAAATTGATACTGCAGTAAACAGCGGAAACTCCGGAGGTCCTCTTATTGACAGCAAAGGAAATGTTCAGGCGGTTGTTTTTGCAGGTGTACAGAACTATCAAGGGTTGAATTTTGCTATTCCAGTCGAGTATTTGAAAAATGAACTTCCCATTCTGTATGCTGGCGGTGAGCGCAAGCATCCTTGGGTTGCGGCGTATGGCAAGACGAAACGGCGGTCTGGAAGCGGTGCTGAAAACGAGGGACTCTCTGTTGAATACGTTATGCCGGGTGGAAGCGCTCTGCGTGCAGATTTGGCTGTCGGCGATACCGTGATAGCTTGTGACGGCGTTCCTATTTCATCAATTGATGATTTGAAGAGCGAATTTATGAAACGGACATTCGGTACTATCGTTGTGCTTTCCGTTTTGGACAGTGCGGGGGAAAAGAAAGACAGAATTGTCTACCTTGATGAGCGTCCTGAGTGGCCGGGGCTTACCGTCTATGAGCACGATGCGCTTGCCCAGGCTTTGGTTCCTATCATCGGAATGGATTTGACACCTGCTTCTACGCAAAACAAAAAATCATACATCATCAGCAGGGTGATAAAAGGTTCTATTGCAGACCAGTCAGGATTCAGCGAAAATGACCCTGTGGAGATTATCAGAACAGAACTGAGTAAGGAAAAGGATGCTATTGCGGTCCAATTGTATGCAAAGAAAAGGAAGAACGGGTTCCTCGATGTTGCACTCGGCTTTACGGCTGCGCTGGACGACCAGTTCTATTTTTAACCTGACTGAAAGGAAAAATACATGACAGAACTCAAATATAAGCGGAATTTCTGCATTACCGCACATATTGATCACGGAAAATCGACGCTCTCAGACCGCCTCATCCAGAAGGCGCGCATTATAGACGAACGCCAGATGAAGAATCAGATTTTGGACAACATGGACATTGAGCGCGAGCGAGGAATCACCATCAAAAGCCAGGCTGTCACCATACCGTACCATGCGAAAGACGGGCATGACTATGAGTTGAATTTTGTCGATACTCCAGGTCATGTTGATTTCAGCTATGAAGTCAGCCGTGCTATTGCTTCCTGCGAAGGTGCTTTGCTGTTGATTGATGCGACACAGGGTGTCGAAAGTCAGACAGTCAGCAATATGTACATGGCTATGGAACAGGACCTTACGATTGTCCCTGTCATAAACAAGATTGATTTGGCGAGTGCCGATGTTGAAGGCACGAAGCACCAGATTGACCATGATTTAGGCTTGGATTCATCTGATGCACTGGCTGTCAGTGCGAAAACCGGTGAGGGCATTGATGACTTGCTTGAAGCCATTGTTACGAAATTTCCCGCACCGGAGGGGAATGCTGAGGCACCTTTACAGGCGTTGATTTTCGACTGCAATTACGATGAATACCGGGGTGTTGTTGTTCATATCCGTGTGATGGAAGGCCGGATTAAAAGCGGCGATGTCATCCGACTTATGGGACGCAACGCCGAATATAAAGTCGAACAGGTCGGTGTCTTCAAGATAAAGTTTGAAGAGACAGGAATCCTCGAAGCCGGTGATGTCGGTTATGTCATTGCTGGAATCAAAACCGTCAGCGATGTTACCGTTGGCGATACCATTACGACTGTTGCAAATCCAGCCGCAGAGCCGCTTCCCGGATTTAAGGAAGTGAAACCCGTTGTGTTCTCTTCAATCTATCCGATTGATTCCAATGATTACGAGGAACTGAAAGAGAGCATGGAGAAACTCAAACTCAACGATGCCTCTTTGGTCTATGAAAAAGATAACTCCCTTGCATTGGGAAATGGATTCCGCTGTGGTTTCCTCGGATTGCTGCATTTGGAAATTATTCAGGAGCGTTTGGAGCGTGATTTTGACCAGGTTGTCATCTTTACGGCTCCGAGCGTCCGCTATAAGGTAAAGCCAGCCGGAAAGGAGCAGATTTGGGTTGACAATCCTGCGGACTATCCGGAAGGGAAAATTGAAAGTTCTGAAGAACCGTATATCGATGCAAGCATAATTACTCCTTCTGAATATCTTGGTTCCATTATGGAGCTGTGTCGCATGAAGCGGGGTACTCAGAAGAATATGCAGTACCTCGATGAAAAACGTGTCGAACTTACCTATGATATGCCTTTGGCTGAGGTTCTGTTTGACTTCTATGACAAACTCAAGTCGTTCAGCCGCGGATATGCCAGTTTCGATTATGAATTGACGGACTACCGTACAACTGATTTGGTAAAAATTGATATCCTCATCAACGGAAAACCGGTCGATGCGCTTGCCCAACTCTGTTACCGTCCCAGTGCAGTTGCGCGCGCAAAAGTCGTCTGTGAACGATTGAAGGGGGAAATTGCCCGACAGCAGTTTAAGATTGCCATTCAGGGAGCAATCGGCGGTCAGATTATTTCCCGTGAAACGGTGAACCCTGTGCGCAAAGACGTCCTGGCAAAATGCTATGGAGGCGATGTTACCCGAAAACGTAAGCTGCTTGAAAAGCAGAAAGCTGGAAAGAAGCGTATGTTTATGGCCGGTGAAGTTGAACTTCCGCAGAGTGCGTTCCTTGCAGTACTCAGGGAAAAGGAAGATAACTAAAACTGAGACAGAGCGTTCTGCATTTGTTTCAGAAAATAATCGAGTTCCGCCCGTACCCGTTTCAAAAAGGCTGGGGAGGGCGAGAACCTATATCCGTCGGGAAAATGCAGGTACAGGTATTCCCGCTTGGCAAGCAGTGAAGCAAGCTGTTCGTCAAGCGGTTTTTCGTTTCTGTATTTGCTTGCTTCCCCGTTGACGAGCAAATCACGTGCTTCCAATAAGGCCTGCTGTTCTGCCGTGCAGTACGATATGAGTTTTTCTCTCCTACTTCCAGAGCCTGATGATAGCAGTCGAGGCAGTTCCTTGTCGTGCAGCATTCCAGTCGCCTGGGGTGAGCTGGAAATGTGTCGGCACAGTTTTGATGCATCAAGCCTTTGCAGTCCCAACGGAATGCCGTATTCCCCTATGTCGTACATATTCGGTATCTGCGAAAACGTCTGCGCGAAGTTGTCTGCATACGACTTCATAGCTTTTCCAGTAGCCATCTTGTCACCGTTTTTATCCGAGACAAAGAATCCCGCCGCAGAGAACGCAGCCCCATAATTGCCGGAACTTGAGAGTTTGGTGCTTTCTGAAAGAATCCTGTCCTGTGCAGGGGTTCCCCGGGCATGTGTGCGGCCGATGCTGTAGCTGAAATCCATCCCTGTGATATAGACTGGAATGGCGGATGTTTCGCGCAATACAAGAGCACAGAAGGCTGCTGCCAGCCCTACAGAGCCCATCGGCTGGACGAAGTTTTGTATAATCCCTTGTTCTTTCATGCTGTCCAGGTATGCGGCTTCCGTAAAGCGAGAGGCCATCCACACTGTCCGCCCGTGAAAAGCCCGGAGCACAGACGGACGCGAAGCAATGTCTGCAATCAGTATTGTTTTTTTCAGCTGCCGTTCACAGCCGATGTATGCTTTTTGTATGACGAACTGTCCCTCAAGGGCGACTACCGCATCGATGCGAATGCCTCGCTTTACCAAGGAAGGTACCGCAGCATCGACGGCGATGACGAAGGTGCTTCCGAACTGCTCCAGTGGTGTGCTGTCAAGGCTTTCCCCTGCGCCACATACAAGGATTGGTCGGGAAACAGAGCCTTTCAACTCCTGAAGAAATGGTCCTTCTGCAAGAGAGGGAAGATTTTGGAATAGATTCTTTGTGAAAAGCCTTCCCATCTTTACAAGTGTGATTCTGTTGAACCAAAAAGTCGCTACAATCTGCTCTGCAGCGTTCGTGACTAATGTGTAAAAATCCGGTGCAAGCACGGTACCCGCTGAAAAATCGATACGTACAACACGCCTGTATAAACCCGTTGAAGCTAGTTGCCTGAGTTTTGTATCAAGGAATGCCGTTTCGCTGGCGGAAAAAACGTCCTGTCTTTTTTGTTTTGCTATGTTGCAGAGGAATGTATCGTATTCTACTGCAACTATCGTGCAGTTTTCCGGCAGCTTACCGGTTAATTCGTCAAGACCGTACCAAAGGCAGGGGGAACAAGCCAGAATAATGGTTCCTGGCAGAAATGTCGTTTTTTCAATGATTGAGCATATCGCCCGCGCGGGATTATATTTTGAATAAAGAAACCGTCCTTTGTATTGGACGGTGAGCAGGGGAGAATCCCCGCCGGTTTGTACCAGCCGAGGTTCTCTGTTTGAAGAAATGTTGTCCAATGAAATCAGTTGTTTTCGCCTAAATTCGCGAAATTTTCAAAGTAAGCGCTCCAAATATTGTTTTCAACTTTATCAGATCTCATAAGGGTCTGTGTTGCCGTATTTTTGTTGACAGAAGCAATCTGTGATTTGATAGTGTCAGACTCAGATACAGCGTCGTCGTTTATGATACTGAGGCATTTGAAAACCATAACATTCATACCCACAAGCACCGGTTCGCTCATTTCATTCTTTTGGAGGGCAAAAATCTTCTGGAGAATATCTGCGCTTGTTGAAAGGGAATTGAGGTCGCTGTATGTAGTAGGAATGCCTGCGTAGAGAGCTGATGTACCGTAGTTGATAGGGAATGCTGTTGTCGTCACCGGTGTGACACCGAACTTTTCACTTGCTTCATCAAATGTAGAAAGAGAAGCCTGGCTTACAAAATCGTTTGCAATCTGTGTGAAGTAATTTTCGATGTATCCGTGTTCATTTGTCTTGATGTAGGTTTCAACAATGCTCAAAGTCTCATCGTTTGAGAGATCTGCGGGTGTTGCAGTTCCGTCACAGCGGTAGATTGTATAACCGCGGGTTGTCTTGATGACCGGTGACAGCTGTCCTTTTGAAAGAGAAGACACCTTTGAAACATCCTCGTCGTTTTCAATGCTTATTGCAAGCTGATAGTTGTACGGGCGGGAAACCTTTCCGTCTGTTTCTGTGTAGTACTTCTGAGATCTTTCGCTTACGGCATCTTCAAACGTAATCTCGTTGTTGTTGAGCTGCTTCAACAGGGCGTTTGCATCGCTTTCTTCATTGACAGTAACCGCAGAGAGATCATATTTGACGAATTTTTCCAAATTGCTTTGTGCCCATTTTGCTGATTCGCTCTTTGGGAAATCTTCTGTTCCGAAAGCGACATAGGAAAACGAGTGTTTTTCCGAACCCATGTTCTTTATGAAGTCGATCTCTTTTGACGGGGTTTTAATGCCATACAGACTTTCGCCTTTTATTTTTGATGCGTTTGATCCTGTCAAGTCGTCAGAGAATCGGTTGAATGTGAGTGTAAGGTTTACGCCCTCTTTCAGTGATTCGCGTGTCGCTTTGTCTGTCTGGTTGTAAACGCGCTGTGAGTAATTTCCGGTCTCATCGCTGTAGTACTGGATGAGCATGCGGTTTTCCTCGGATTCAGGAACGGTGTATCCGCTCTTTTTGACTGCGTCGAGATATGCCATATCCTTTACAGTCTCTTCGAAAGCCTGGGAGAAAAGATAGTAGTAAGACTGGCTGTCAAGGTTATATCCCATCTGCTTGTAGCGCTCTGCAAGGTTTTCTGTAATAGTGGTGAACGTTGTGCCGGCTTCGTAGGTTATTTTTTTACCGTCATAGGCACCGAATGTAGGAACTTTCCTATTGTTGAAGAAGGCGTTGAAAACCTCATATCCACCTACGGGAATGAATACAATTGCTGAAATCACCAGAATAATGACAGCACCGATTTGTGTATGGTCTTTTTGCTTTTCCTGACTCATAAGACAAGACATCCTTTATGTATTGATAATAATAGTGGAGACTATTCTAGCATTGTATAAATTGACTGTCAATAAAGGACTTGAATAGAGAGCAGTCTGTGCATCCGTTTTTTCTGTAGTTTGAACACTCCCGTAACTGCCGCCATCGTCAAAGCACCGCACACTATATAGAAGAAAACAGCAGTAAGCAGGTATATTCCTTTGGAGACGGGAAGATTTCCTGCTGTAATTGTTAGATAGATGATAAGCAGAATGAGGGGAACCAGAGCAAGACAGAGAAGCGTCACCGTTTTATAGGGTTTGCTCATGGTGTAGTCAAAGATTATCTTTTTCGAGTCGCTTGTGAAGTAGCCGGTAACCACTGTCCATGATTTTCGTTCGCGAGTGGATTTCAGATTTTTTTTGATGTACTGCATGGTGAACATATTGCCGAAGAACAGTCCTGAAAAGAATTTTTTTTCAGCAAGTTCCTTCAATCGTGTCAAAACCTGTGTCGGTGTCAGCGGGGAAATATCAAGTTCTTCATGTACAGATGGAAACGGGGACATGCTTTTACTATAACGCAACAGGGGCACCCTCTGCAAGGAATGCCCCTGTTTACTTCTGTGAAGTTGTTATTTTTTCAGGTTTTTGATGGCATTTACAATCGCTGTTGTAATCCCCATGAAACTGCCGTACGTCTTGAATGCCCACACAACTCCGATGATCAGTGCTGCCAGCAGGATAAGTAGGATGATGACCCGTATAAGCGGGAATTTCTTCTGGGTGAACGGGTCATAGGCGTCAAGCGTGGAATTCTTTGGCCGCACACCTGTTTTTGTAAGCGAAGCGCCGAGCGGTATATTGATTCTGACATTGCCGTTGACCGCCCAGCCTGAAGCGTCCAGTATGGGGGCTATGTTCCGCTGCCGGAGTTTCGACCAGGCGATGAACATGGACGGAAATGAGATGGCGAGTATGATTCCAATGATTCCAAGAGGAATCCAGTAGCCGAGCCCGAGGAACGCCTGGAGCAGCCCGCCCACAACGGTTGCAATTCCGGTGAATGCGACACTGATTGCAGCCACGGTGCCCACATCTGTCTTTTTGGTGTTTGCTGTGGCTGCTGTTGCACTCGCCGCTGCAGTTTTCGGGTCTGCGACAGCGTTTGTCATTTTTCCGCTGACTTTTTCTTCCGCTGCCGCCGCTGTCTTTGCAATCTTGTCTTGGATAAACCGGGAGAGTTTTTTATAGGGGCTCCAGAATGCCTGCCGTATGCTTATCGGGTTGTCTACTATCTTTGTTATGGTTGCATCCCAGTCTTTACCGTTCCTGTCATAGAACAGTCCGTTACGCCCTACAATCAGATTGTCGCAGTTTCCTGCGCTGATCATGGCTGCAATCTGCATCTTTTCGCCTGTTTTCGCCTCTGTGCAGTCGCAGTACAAAAGATAGCACTGCGAAAGCGGCGACATGAGCGAATGCTTTGCAGCATCCGTCACCCTGAAGCACAGGTCGCAGGAACGTCCGTCTATGTAGAGGGTTCCGCATTGGAATACGGCGCTGACTTTCGGGTTGTAGAAATCTTCGAAAGAAACGAAATTTCTCAGCAGTTCAACGAAGTCCCTTCTGTACAGGAGCATCTTTTTCAAATCGACGGTTGCGAGCGCAAGCGGCGGGTGTTTGGATTCCTCTTCGAGTTTGCTGTAGATGAGTTTTTCACAGTCGGAAGCCAGTATCTCCCCGACGCGTTTTACCGAAAGGCTTGATGATGTGTTTGCTGGACGGGAGGTGTACCAAGCAAGATACGGTTCAAAGTTCTTTTCAACTTCGCGCCATTCAGTTTCCGTCAGTTCAGTCTTTCCTTCGCTCAACGTTAGATTTGCAAAGTCCGCTATGTCTTTCTGCCAGGCGGGGTTCAGTCCGGATGTAAGCGGCAGCGATTTTCCCGCTTCGCATTCTGCAAGCGGCAGGGCTGCAAGTTGTTCTGCAGATAGAACAGTCCCTTCTCCTTCATTTGAAGTGATTGCTTCCACTTCCTTTTTCTTGATTGCATCGGAAACGGTCGCGGCGAAAGAAGAAAGAGAACAGCGCATAAAGAATTCGTTCACTTTATCGCGGATTTTCATGTAGCTTGCCGCTGCTGCGTCAGTTTT
>CADBRT010000177.1 GCA_902797055.1 uncultured Spirochaetaceae bacterium | reverse complement strand
TTTCAGCATCTGTGCTTATAGATTCCGAAACACACAACCGTAGCAAGTGCGTTCGGTTGTGCCGTAGCGTTCGGAATGACTGTTAATTGTCATTCGTTGTACTAGAGAGCACTCGCCTAACATTTATCAGTAATAGGAGAAACCTGTAACCAAACATAGGAAAACTGTATTAGGCACAACGTTTTAAAAACTATATAGTGCGACTATAAACACGGGGGACGCAAAAAGATGATAAAGCTGGAACACATAATCAAACACTTTACTGCTGATGACGGAACGGTAATTCCGGCATGTGACGATGTGAATCTCCACGTAAAAAAAGGTGAAATCTTCGGTATCATCGGTTTTTCAGGAGCTGGAAAATCAACCCTTTTAAAGAGTATAAACCTTCTGGAACGGCCTGACTTCGGTACCGTCTATGTGGAAGGGAAGAACCTTCTGATGCTCGCAAAGAAAGAATTGCGGGACGAACTGGACAAAATAGGATCCATAATCCAGCAGGTGAACTTGTTTGAAAACAAAACGGTGTTCGAAAATATATCGCTCCCGCTCCGCCAAAAAGGAGTGTCAAAAAAAGAACTGCCTGCACATGTCAAAGAACTACTAAATCTTGTTGACATGAGCGGCAAGGAGAATGCTTATCCGGCGCAGCTTTCCGACGGACAAAAACAGCGCATAGCGATTGCACGTGCCATAGCAGTCAGACCTACAGTGCTACTGCTGGATGAAGCGACAGGGAATCTTGATCCGGCAACAACAAAATCGATTCTCTCTTTACTAAAAAAACTGCACAAGACACTGGACTTGACAATCGTGCTCGTCGCCCATCAGATGAACGTTATAAAGGAAATCTGCGACCACGTTGCGGTCATGGACAAAGGCCGTATTGTTGAACAAGGAGAAATTTATTCTATATTTGCAAATCCGCAGAATGAAATCACAAAAAAATTCATCAAATCGACTTCAAATCTTTCCAAGGTTGAAGATTTGATAGCCTCTGGTTCAAAAATAGTGCAGCTTGAACCGGGACAAAAGATTGTAAGGCTGACATACCTGCAGAAAAACATCTCAGAGCCGCTTATTGCTTCTCTGACTGCCGAGTTTGCTGTCATTCCAAACATAATCTTTGCAGATGTCGAGATTGTCCAAGACGCACCGATTGGAGGCACCGTTGTAATTTTCAGCGGAAATGAAAAAGCTGTCAATGCTGCCTTGCAGTGGCTCAGGGAAAAAAGCGTGGGTGTAGAAATCCTCGCAGAAAAATAAAAAAAGATAACCATCAGGAGGTTAGTATGAAAAAATTAGCAGTATCAATTATCGCAGCGGCATTACTTTTGTCAGGATGTTCAAAAGACAAAAACACGAATGGAAAAGCACAAAGCACACCTAAGACAAAATTTGCATTGGGACACTTAAATTCAACAGCCCATCTGCTCGGATTCGTTGCAAAAGAAGAAGGATTCTTTGACGAAGAAAATCTTGACGTAACGCTTACCCAATTTGCAAGCGCAGGTGAACTTGCGTCCGGTCTTGAGTCGGGAAAACTCGATGCCGCATTCATCGGATCAGTTCCTTCAATCACCTTCCAAAGCAACGGTCATAATCTTTCCATCTTCGGCGGTGCCATGACGAACGGACATGGATATGTCATCAAAAGCAAGTATACAGGAGGAAAAGACAACCTCGGTGTTGAAATTCTGAAAGGCAGAAATGTTGCTTCCGTAAAGAACAGCGTACAGGATGCAGAACTCCTGCTCTTGCTCAGAAACGCCGGCATTCAAGTGGGGGAAGGCGAAGACAAGGTAAATATCATCTATTTTGACAGTCAGAAAGATGCCTACAATGCACTGCAGAACAACACCATTGATGCAACGTCAGTGTATTCACCGTATGCCTCCCTCGCAAAAGGACAGGGATACAACGTAGTCTATTACTGCTCAAATGAGCCAGCACTTAAGAACCAGCCGTGCTGCCGCCAGGTAGCACCGACAACCGCACTGGCTGAAAAGGAGGCTGTCTACAAGGCATTCGAACGAGCGCTCATCAAGGCATACAAGTTTTCCCAAGACAATCACGCCAAAACCGTACAAGATGTAAAGAAATACATAGACATCGATGAAAATTACATTCAGACAGAAGTATACGGCGGATACAGTTCTTCAAGTCCGGATCCAGACAAACAGGGAACAGAGTCGTTGAAAAACACTCTGGTGGACTTGGGATACACAGGTGAATACGACATCAACAAACTGTACAACACAAAGATTTACGAAGCAGCGCTTCAAAGCCTGATACAGGAAAATCCGTCAGACAAAATCTACAACGAGTTGAACCAGCACTTCGCACAATATGAATAAAAGAACTGCGTCTGTCCGGTATAGTTTCAATACAATCCGGCAGACGCAGATTCAATTTACAGGAGAAACAGAAATGGGCAGAATTACTATAGACACAGTAAGCGTTGAATACAAAGAAAAAAATAAAATATTCAATGCCTTGCAGGACGTTTCATTTACAATCCAGGATGGAGAATTTGTAAGCATCATTGGTCCCAGCGGCTGCGGGAAAAGCACATTTTTAAGCGTTCTGGAAGGTATTTTACCGATTACAAAAGGACATGTGTATATCGATGATGAAGAAATTTCCGGTCCGGGAACGGACAGAGGTGTTGTATTCCAGCATTATTCACTGTTTCCCTGGCTCACGGCAAAAAAGAACATAGCATTTGGCGTTCGCCAGACAAATAAAAAACTTCCCAAAGAGACAATTAACAGCATCGCCGATGAATATCTGCAAAAAGTAGGATTAGGCAAATTCGGAGAAAAATATCCGGCACAGCTTTCCGGCGGTATGCAGCAGAGAGTTGCAATAGCCCGAACACTCGCTATGAATACAGAAATACTGTTGATGGACGAACCGTTCGGAGCCATAGATCCAAAGACAAGAGTGGATTTACAGGAGCTTCTCCTGCACCTGTGGGGAGATACAGATGTAACAAAAAAGAAAACCGTCGTCTTTGTAACCCATGACATTGACGAAGCAATCTTCCTCTCAGACAAAATAGTCATGATGGCACCGAATCCCGGCCACGTGCTCAAAGAAATAACCGTCCCATTCAGCAGGCCTCGCAACAGACAGCATCTTCTGCAAACCGCTGAATATACAGCGCTTAGAAATGAGCTCGTCTCTCTCTTCTACAGCGACAACCATAACTAAGGGTAACAGAAACATGACAAAAAAAAATCGTTTTCTACGTATTGCACATCTGTTTTTTATTGTGCTTTTACTGAGCCAGCTGTTGCCGAATAAAAACTCTGTAAACCCGGAAACAGCATATACAGTCTGGGTTGCAGTCGGCATAGAAGTACTGGCAGTTCTTTCATCGCTGTTCATCAAAGAGAAAAAATCCCTCAATCTCTTTTTGGACATTGTTACATTTATTTATTTCTTTTTATTTTTGTGGACACTTGCAACAGCAAAGTTCAATCTTTTACCGGAATCACTCTTTCCTCCTCCAGGAAAAATAATTGCCTGCCTTGTAAAAGACAGAGTCAAGATCGGACAAAACATAATAAGTTCACTGGAAATCATTGTGGAAGGCTACGTGCTTGGCATTATTTTTGCCATTCCGATAGGACTGTTTCTCGGCTGGTCCGTCAGGCTGGGTAATGCGGCGACGTACATATCCAAATTTTTCGGTTCCATACCGCCGATTGTATACATTCCCTATGGAATAGCCCTTTTACCGACATTCCGATCTGTTTCCGTATTCGTCATTTTTCTTGCCACGTTCTGGCCTGTCTTCGCAGGAACAATGAGCGGAGTTTTGAATGTAGAGAGGAAGATAATAGATTCTGCAAAGGTTTTGAACGTCAATCAATTCACCATGCTGTTTTCAATTATCTTTCCGGCAGCCATGCCGGAAATCTTCATAGGATGCAACCAGGGACTGAGCGTATCTTTTATTCTTCTGACATCTGCAGAAATGATTGGCGCCAACAGAGGTATCGGTTACTATGTAAAACAGTATTCGGACTTCGGTGATTACACCCGCACCATAACAGGACTGATTGTCATAGGTCTTGTCGTTATACTCATTTCCTTCCTGTTCAATAAACTCCAGCGCTACCTCATCCGCTGGAAAAAATAACGCCGCACTGGGGGCTGTCTACGAAGTAATGGTGACATTTCATGTCGTTGACATTTCATGTCATGCTGAATTTATTTCAGCATCTACGCTACAAATAGTGTGTGAGATTCCGA
>CADBRT010000176.1 GCA_902797055.1 uncultured Spirochaetaceae bacterium | reverse complement strand
TGACATTTCATGTCGTGACATTTCATGTCGTGACATTTCATGTCATGCTGAATTTATTTCAGCATCTACGCTACAAATAGTGTGTGAGATTCCGAACGCTAGAGTGCAAACTTCTTAGACAGCCCCCTTGTATCCCTTGCGGTTACTCCAATTCTCCATTACAATTGTTTTCACAGGAGAATGTAACATGGCAAACAGATGTTCGTTGTGTGGAGGAACACTCCGCTACAACATACAGAAACAGAAACTCGTCTGCGACTACTGCGACAGCGAGTTTGACCCTGAAAACATTGAACAGATGGGCGGAGCAAAGGAAGAAGCAACTCCAGACTCCACACCAGATCCGCAAACACAAACAGAAACAGTTGGCGATAGTAACGTGGGCGAAACGATGGAGGCAACGGTGTTCACCTGCCCCAACTGCGGTGCACAGGTCTTTACCACAGATTTAGATGCAGTCGAATACTGCTCCTACTGCGGCACTTTTGTCACGCTGGAAAGCCACCTTGCAAAACTGCAAAAGCCCAGCTACATCGCACCCTTTACCATCACCAAGGAAAAATGCATAGAGCTGTATAAAGAACAGCTCAAAAAAGCGCATTTTCTGCCGCCCGACATGAAAGCGGAAAAAACAGAAAACTCCTTCCGCAATATCTACATTCCATTCTGGGTGTACGAAATCAATTTTGACAAGGATAAAGAGCTTTCTTTTTCGACCAGCGAGTCCTGGTCAACGTACAACTATGAATACACCCAGAAGTACACCATCAAAACGAAAGCAGCCGGGCATGCTGCCAAATTCTATGACGCTTCCGCCACGCTTGATGACCGTATAGGCGATGCAATCGGAGACTTTCCCCCGGAGAACTTGCTGGAGTACAACAGTTCCTATATGGCTGGCGCATACGCGGACGTCGCTGATGTGGAAAAAGGAGTCTACCAAGAGGAAGCCGTAGAAAAAACTTTTGACGAGGCTTGCGATACCATACGGGACAAATTCATACAGGACTACAGCACCATGCCCAAGCGGGAATTGAAAAACAAAGGCATACACAACATTTTCCGTTTCAAAGACTTTACGGCAAAGGGCAACAAAAACACCATGTGTACGACACAGGCAAAACTTGCCATGCTGCCAGTCTGGTTTATGACGACAAAAACGAACGGCAGACTCTGCTACTCAGTTGTCAACGGGTGTACCGGCAGTATGTTTACAGAACTCCCGGCTGACGGGAAAAAATACTGCCTTGCATCCCTTTTGGTTTCAATTCCAATTTTCCTCTATCTTGAATTGTTGTTTGTCATAACACCACGCACACTGCTGGGTTGGGTATGCTTTTTTTCCTTTATAATACTTTGCAGCTACGGCAGTATCTGCCACAAACTGAAGCGGAAGGAACTGAGAACTGACGACAAGGGATACCAACAGAATCATGGAAAACATAAAACTTACGGAACTGTGGAAGGTATGTCGTTTTCCATGGGAGCCTTCCTACCAATTCTTTCAATTATCATCTCCATTTTTGCAATCCTTGCAGACTTTGCAGAAGATTTCATTTATTATGCTTTGGTATTTATCACTCTCGCAAGTGTACTGCTTTGCATACTGCTCATGGTAAAGACATACAATAGGTTCTGTTCCAGACCCATACCGCGCTTCTTTGACAAACGGAAGGAGGTCTGACGCTATGAAAGACGAAGAAAAAACAGACGCAACGGCATCCAACAAGGGAAGCACTCTGTGGAAGATAGTAAAGCGACTATTTCTATTCATTTGCATCCTCTTCGGACTCTTTTTTGCCGTAGCCATTCCGTTAACAGAAAACCGCCTTGGTGATGATGATACAGGAATAGTTTCAGGACTGCAGAATAATGAAATCGCCCAGTATACCAACGGGGAAACCGGCTATCAGATTGCCATTCTTGACAACGCAGAACTTTTAAGCGAGGCAGAAGAAGCTTCTCTTCTGCAGGATATGATACCCGCGACGGCTTTCTGCAATGCCGTGTTTTATTCGACTACTGACGCAGGAGGGTTCAACACCACCGCCGACCTTGCCTACGACGCTTACAAGCAGACAATCGGGGACAACGTAAACGGTACGCTTTTCTGTGTGGACATGGAACACCGGGTAATCTATTTCAACAACGGTGGAAAGATAAAAAGCATCATAACCCCTGACAAGTCGGATAGTATCACAGACAACACATTCCGGTTTGCCAGCAACGGCGAGTGGTACAGATGCTCATCAACGGCTTTCGCACAGGCAGTCCAAGTGCTTTCAGGCAGGCTCATCCCGCAGCCTATGAAGCACATCAGCAATTTTTTGTTTGCCCTGACAATAGCATTCTTTATCTGTTACCGCTTCATGGCAAAAAGTGTCCTCTCTCCTAAAAAGAAGTCCGCCAGTGCACAGTCACCCGCCGGCACACAGATTGAGAGCATTGGGGATTTCCAAGTCATACTGGGAAAGCGCACAGAACGACGCATAGAGCACTCATCTTCGTCCAGTTCGTCTTCAGGAGGCGGCTACAGAAGCAGCGGAGGTGGTGGAGGCGGAAGTGGTGGAGGCCACCGTTTCTAGTACAACGAATAACAGTCATTCCGAACGCTACGGCACAACCGGACGCACCTGCTACGGCACAACCGGACGCACCTGCTACGGCACAACCGGACGCACCTGCTACGGTTGTGGGG
>CADBRT010000175.1 GCA_902797055.1 uncultured Spirochaetaceae bacterium | reverse complement strand
TGGTATGCGGTATGAAGGTTCTGGTATGCGGTATGAAGGTTCTGGTATGCAGTATCCAGGGTTCTGATATAGTTCAGGGCGCAAGGGAATTCGTCTTCGGGGGCAAGATACGGAACCCACGAGTCAAGACCTGCTGCACGCACACTGTTCCACACCTTCAACGGGCTGGCCATATGCAGCACCGCAGGATTTTTCAGGTATTCCGCCATCTCGGCGTCCGGAACAGAAAAGAATCCTGCCATGTCATGAACGGACCAGTCCTTTCCGTAAATCTCTTTTACCCGCGCATACGGGGACAGCAGATTGTATTTCGGGCTTATCCAAAGGACATTGTTGCCCAAAACGGCGTTCAGGGCGTTCTGATCCATAAAATGCCCGTTAGAGTCATTCCGTTTATAGTCAATCAGTTTTTCAGGAATATGTTCCGCACGCATTTTCGCCAGATTGAGGAACATCATGCCGGAATTAAAATACCGTTCATGCCCTATTTTCTCATGCCACCGCTCAAACTCCATGGCAAGCATGTCCATGCAGACGGCTCCGTAATAATCGGCAATGTCACAGTCGAATATGGCGGTGAATTCAGGACTCAGTATCATGTCGCCGTCTACGTAGAGAATTCTGTCCAAATCATGGAAAATCTCAGGCAACTGGAACTTGAACAGCGCGGCCTTTGAGACATACAAGTGGGCAAGCCCCAAATCCGCGTAGTCGTTGCCGAAGGAAAGCGTCTGTATCCGAATATTTCCGGCGGCAAGCGACTCTATCTCGTTCCGTTTCTGTTCGCTGACATCCACACAGATGACATGAATCCGGATATCCTTGTCCGGACAGTTCCGCACGACAGAGTTGATGGAAGTCTTTGTCGGCAGGACATAATTCCCGTCAGTGATGTACACCATATTGTATTCAGCCACACTTTGCCCCCTGAGCTGATAGTACCATTCACTAGTTTGCAGATAACGGAGCATTTTTCAATGAACGCTTCATTTACTCTCAGGCCTGCCACAGCCCCTTTATACGGATACAAAGCACGAACGGCTAAACGAAGCGTTTAGCAGGCAGGCACTATTCATCATCCGTATTTTTTATACGGCACATATTGAACCTTTTTCACCAACTGAACATGCCTGAAACAGAAAATTTAAATTTAGATTTAAAGAAAATGGACATATCCTTGCTGAAATACATAAAAGGACATACAGGTCAGGGAGATTCGGAAAAATATAAAGCATTTTTAAGTCTGTTTTCATTTGTAGAGAAAATGCTTTTGTTTTGGTCTCTGGAAAAACGTTCTTTTACAGGTTTTTCGCCATCACCAACCAGAAATATTGTCGAAGAAATTTTAGCCCGAAGGCATTTTAAAGATTTGCAAAATTTCTTTAAGGAAACCGGCATTAATATTGATTTAACCAATAAAAATATTGGGGGAATTGAACAGCTTTTTTTAAATTTCCGAATGGAAAGCTACTTGAGTTTTCTTCTGCCTGTTCAACAGGAATGAGTTCTTTGCAATCTCCCCAAGGTCGGCAATCCGTTCCCCCTGCCGTTCCTCAATTATCCGCATGACATTCCCGGCATCGAGCAAATCCCTGCCGTTCTGTATGGGGAAGGTGACCAGCCCCCGCCCCAAAACAAAGCGGTCATACCCGACGCCATCTGCCGATTCCCCCATGAGGATTCTTGGAGGGACAACTTTGAGAGAAAGGGGCGACCTTTTCCAGTCCGTGGCGACAGTGGGAACATTGGAATCAATAATCATCCGCCGCAGTCTGTTTGCCATGTCGTTGCTGTACAGAAAGTCCAGCCCATCGATTACCATAACACTATGAGTCTCATGGTTGCTGACAAAGAAAGGACTTCCGTCAACGGCAGATGGATTAGCAGATTTTTCATAACAAAGTTTTATCCCCAGTTCCGCACCGTCCTTGAGGAGTGTCTGCACAAAATGCACGTCATCTTCCCTGCCCCTGACGCAGATTTCCCGGATTCCAGCAAGCAGAAATAATGAAAGCTGGAAGCAGGCTGTCCGTTCTGTATACAGGAATGTCGAAGCGGAAATCCCTTCTGGGTAGACCATTGCCAGAAGCCCCTTGCAGGAGGCATCTTCGTCAGGAATGATTCCTGCAAGGATGGATTCGATATCGGTATCAAGAACAGCAGAAAGCCGCAGCAAAAGAGAAAGGTCTGGCGTTCCCACGCCCCGTTCCCACCGGGAAACCGCCTTGTCAGTAACGTTCAGCCTGTCGGCAAGTTCCTGTTGAGTCAGCCCGATTTTCTTTCTGAGGAATGAAATTGTCCTTCCGCTCTTATGTGGGTCCACAGCCTGATGCCCGTTTACGCAGCAACCGGGCAAGTCTGTGCGTCTTGGGGCATGCACCCGAGTTTCGCCAATGTAAGGGAAAAATATCCCTGCGCACAGCCTATGTCCAGTACTTTCAGATTTTTTCTTCCCAGTTTTTTCTGCAAATTTCCGACAATCTGCACAATATACTGTTCCCTGTCCTCACAAAGCCTCGACGTATTTCCGCTCAGCTCAGGGTGCCCGTAAATCTTCTGGTACACTTCGGGAAGTTCCGAAACAAGTTTTTCTATATCGTTCATAATGCAATACGCCTCCTATACATTTTTGCATTCTGCAATGCCCAGTTCCCGCACCGCCCTCAGCGCGGCGGCATTGAATTTCCTCTGCGCATCAATCTGACGTGCAAAAGCAGCCCGGACAAGCCTACGAACGCACCGTTTGACGAATCGTTTCAGCCCCTTGCCCTCAACAGGTTCGTTCAGGTACAGATTGTACGTCCCCCGCATCGTTTCCAGAGCCTCTACGAGGGCATCGGCATCGAACGGCTTGGCAAACTCTGCCTTGCGGAGATTGCTTTCAGCCTGTGCGGTTAGTGCCTGTGTAACCAGGTTGACATCCACAACACCATCCGAATACCGCTTTTCACTATGGGAAACAGACAGAAGTTCTTCAGCCATCGTTTTAACGACATCGTCCCAAAGAACCGGTTTATATGACTTTACCTTCTGTTTGAGTTCTTGATACCTAGAAGTTGCTTTTGTATTGTTACTGCCCCCAGTAAGCTCTTTTACAAAGGATACAAACGAGCACGGATCCTGCGGGGAAAAATAGGCGCAGTATTCACCACCAACCTCTCGCATGACAGGAATATCCGATGTTGCCACAACGGCACCGTGCTTCAGGGCTTCCACAACCGGCAGTCCGAAACCTTCGTCAAAGGTAGGAAATGCAACTATATATGCGTTTTCGTACAGGTATGCTACCGAGGCATCATTCTCACCTTCGAGAAAGTACAGACCACAGTCCTTTTTGGGGTGTTCGTCAATCCGCTTCAGAAGTCCGTCAACACCCCAGCCACGCCTGCCGGCAAACACAAGGTTTATTCCCATCTCCGCAAGTCCAGCATCATAGGCATCAAGCAGCAGACGGTGGTTTTTCCTCGGCTCCAGAGTGCCTACGCACAGGATATACTTTCCACTGGAAACAACTTTTTTTACCTTTTCCGAAACAAATCCCGCACTCCTCGCTGTCTTGAAATCAGAACCGAGCCAGGTAACTCTTGCGTTTGCGGCGGGAAACCCGGCACACTGAGCAAGTCCGTCAAGCTGCCTGACGGTGCACTGCACGGACGTAAGAACCTTGTCGGCATACACAAGGACGGTGGACAGATAGCGTACATAATGCTCATTCATACTGCCCCAGAACTCCGGATGCATTACAGGGAGCACATCGTATATATACGGAACAATGCGGACACCTTTTGCTGCAAGCAGGGGATACAATTCATCACGGGAACGGCAGCAAGAATCAGATACATAATCCAAATCAAAAAACACATCACCTGACTGAAAAACAGAAGTTATATTTCTTTTCCTTTCTGTTTGAACAGTGCATTTATTCTTTTCGTTATCCTCATAAAACCGTATAAAATCAGTATTTCTTATAATTTTGATTATGCGTTCACCGTTATCTAATGTAAAAAGTACAACATTAAATTCCTGTTGCTTTATGAGACGAATCACAACTTCAGAAACAACACGCTGAATGCCGGAAAGGAACTGCACATGCATGAATGATGTCAGGTCTATGTAGAGTTTCATTTTATTCCCGCCCGCTCCATAAATTCATCCATATACTTCAAGAACAAATCCCGTATTCTTTCATACGAGAAATATTCCAGCCTCTCGTCCTGGTTGCTGACTATAGCCTGCTGGAGTTTGTCATCCGTAAG
>CADBRT010000174.1 GCA_902797055.1 uncultured Spirochaetaceae bacterium | reverse complement strand
TACGCCTCTTTTTCCGTCAGGAATCCGCACTCAATTATATCAAGCCCTGATTCAAGCAGACCGGAGATTATCTTCGTTATGTTCGTCCTGCCGAACCGCCAGTCGTTGCAGTAGCCGCCGTCCCGGAGCGTACAGTCAAGCACACGGATTGTGTTCATCGCCTGCCCATAAATAAATGACTATAGATACTGTCTGCAATTTCAAAATCGACGGGATTATTTATGTCTGTTGCCTCCAAAACTGACACCTCCTGTATATAAGGAATATATCCTATCCTTGACCGTTTCTTCTGTATCACATCTTTCGCAAAAACATACAGACCGGTTGTTTCAACATAAAGCGGGGGAAGATCCTGTGTGCGGGGAATTTTATTCACATCATAATTCATTGGTTTTCCGTCCTTCCAAACAAATTCCTGCATTTTTCTGGCTGAAAAAGCAGAATCATATTTTCCTCCAAGAACTGCCTGAACAGCATTATCTATGGAAGCTGCCGTCAAGAAAGGAGCCGTTGCGTGTGCAAGGACATAAACATCAGCATCAACCGCAAGAGAAAAGGCTCTGAACATATCATTGACATCCGCTTCAGGAGTATCATATATACAGTCTCTTTTCAGATACTTAACCCCAGGAACAAGATAATCCTTTATTCTTTCATCGCTGCAATAAACATATATCTCATCCACCGTTTTACAAATTTTCAGCGTTTTGAGAATAAAATGAATTAAAGGCGTACCATCAGAAAAAGGTTTTGTATTTTTCCCCGGAGTGCGTTCATTATTCATTTTTATCGGTACCAGGGCGACAGTCCTCATCATGCCGCCTCCTTTTCAGAGCAAGGCGGCAATATATCATAACTTATTACATTATAATAAGTTACCCCCCACCATCATTTTTTCTTTCATCAGTTTTCTGACTTTTTCCAAATCATTCGGCGTATCTACAGCAACAGACTTTGAGCCGACCTCAATGTACTGGACCTTGTACCCGTTCTCTATGAAGCGAAGGATTTCAATGTCCTCGACAGCCTCAATCTTCGCCTTGCCGTATTTCTTCCCGTATTCACAGTAAAACCTCAAAGCCTCCGGTTTGAACCCGTAGACACAAACCTGCTTGTAATAGGCATAGTCAATGCTCCCTTTGGGATATGGAGCAGTGGCACGCGTCAGATAAACACCGACACCATCCCTGTTCGTTATGACCTTCGGGACGGTGAAATTCACCGCATCCACCGGGTCGGTTATTTTTGCCATAAGGTTCGAAACCAGAAGGTTCCCATCCTTATAGAACGGAGTAATTGCAGCCTTTATTGTTTCAGGTTCAAGCAGAGGCTCGTCACCCTGGATGTTTACATACAGGTCGGCTGGAACCTTCTGGGCAACCTCCCCTATTCTGTCAGTCCCCGTCCGGTGGGAATCCGATGTCATTACAGCATTAATTCCAAGTGACTCACATGCGGAGAAAATTGTATCATCATCAGTCGCTACATATACAGCGTCAAAATCATCCACCTTCATGCACTGCTGGTACACCCACCATACCATCGGCTTACCGCAGATGTCTGCAAGTGGTTTCCCGGGGAAACGGCTTGATTTATACCGTGCGGGTATCACACCTATTATCTTCATATAAGAGCCTCCGTAAAACTATTCCTTAACAATTGCAATGCTGCAGTGATCTCCTATGGGCAGTTTCAAAAGGCGGATGTCGCACTCTTTTTCATAGTCAGCGACAGCCTGTTCGACACCCATATAACCGGGGTTGAAGTAGTCATGCACAAGCAGTACCCCCCCCGTGTCATACGCGGATAAAAGAAACGCAGGCCTGCAAGAATGGGATTGTACAAATCAAAGTCAAGATTCACGAACTTGAACGTCAGATTTTCAAGTCCCTCTGAAGTTTCCGGGAAATAGCCTTGTCTGATTACAGCCCTTTCCGGGTGGGGAAGCTTTGAAAGGACCAGACCTTCACTTGTAATATTGAGATGGTTCTCTTTTTCGATTGAAAAGTTATTCGCCGCCTCAACGCTGACATCCCGCTTGTCAAACCCTTCGAACGTGTCGAACAGATAAAGCGCTGATGTCGGGAAGCACTCATTTATTATCTTGGCGAATTCCCCCTGGAAAACGCCCCCCTCAGCAACAGCAGCATCACTTTCGGGTACAACCTTTTCCGCATAATCCCGGAGGAAATTGATACGCGCCTTTACCTGCACGTCTACGAAGGAACTGTTTATTTTTGACGGCTCCACCCCGACGGAAAGCAGCTGTTCCTTGATTATGTCATATCCTGTAAGGGATGCTATGTAGATTTCATCATAGGTGCATTTTTTGACAGCATCCATGTTACCCAGGACAGGGATGCCGAATATTTCTGTCCCCCACTTCTCGGAGGAGTTGTCCAGCCAGCCGATGATATTGACAACTGCGTGGATTTCATCATACAGCCGTCTTCCAGTACCGCTTGCTCCGAAAATCAATACGTTTTTCTTATTTTTATCCATATTTCTTTCCTAATCAAAGTGGAGAGTTTTTGTTTTTCTTTACTATTTTATGAAATATTCTAGCACATAATCCCCAAAGAGTATGTTGGCGAGTAAATTCACCATAACGTCGCAAGCTATCGACCTTATCTTCCAGTTCTTGCTTTATCAGAGCCAACTGTTTTTCCAGTTCCTGCTTT
>CADBRT010000173.1 GCA_902797055.1 uncultured Spirochaetaceae bacterium | reverse complement strand
GGAATGTGAGGGGCCTCTGCAGCCCCGTCCTATTTTTTATGATTATACCGATTTATCGACACGTGTCTACAGATATTTGTACCAACCGCCATGCAAAACTCCTACTCCAGCTGGCTGGCAGCCTGCTCCCACGCTTCGTTCAAGGACTCGATTTCCGCAGCTACCGTTTCAATCTGCTTTTGCACCGCCTTCGCTTTTTCCCCGTTGGAATAGACTTCCGGCAGCGCCATCTGAGCTTCAAGCTCCGCTTTCTTTTCCTCGGCTTTGGCTATTTCGCCTTCCAAGCGTTCGACTTCCTTTTCTATCTTGCGCTTCTGCGCCTGAGCCTTTTTGTTTGCCTCCCAGCTCAGCTGGTTTGAGGATTTGTTTTCCGCCGCAGCTTGCTGCCCCGCTGGCAGAGGGCTTTGCAAAGCAGCAGACGACTGCTGCGCACCAAGCCCAGAGTCAGGATTCGCTTCTGCCTCAAGACGCTGCATATAGTAAGCGTAATCACCGGGAAACACCCTGAATTTGCCGGGATGCAGCTCAAGCACGCGTGTTGAAAGGCTTTCCATAAAGCCGCGGTCGTGGCTGACGAATATGACCGTACCGCCGAAATCCTTGAGCGCATCAAGCAGGACATCCTTCGAATGCATGTCCAAGTGGTTGGTCGGCTCGTCAAGCACCAGCAGGTTGACCGGGCGCAAAAGCAGTTCCAAAAGTGCGATGCGGCTCTTTTCACCGCCGGAAAGCACATTGATGCTTTTAAAGACATCGTCTCCGCGGAACAGGAAGGCGCCGAGCATATCACGCATCTTCGGCACCAGCTCCAGCGGAGCCTTGCTCTCCAGACGGTCGAGAATGCTCTCACTGCCCTGAATTTTTTCCGCGCTGTCCTGCGAGAAGTACCCGATGGAAACACCACTTCCAAGCTTTACGCTGCCGGTGAAATCAGGATCTACTCCGGCGATAATCCTCAGCAGGGTGGATTTACCGGCACCGTTGCGTCCTGCGACGACGAGCCGCTCGCCTTTTTCCACCAGCAGATCCAAATTGTCAATGACAGCAGGACCTTCCCCCTCCGCCGTTTTGTAACGCTTGGAAATCTTGTCCAGCGTCAGTACGACGTTACCCGAGTGAGGGGCTTCCGGAAATGTAAAATGTATTTTCTTGAGGTTTTCAGGGATTTCTATGCGGACAATCTTGTCCAGCATTTTCTGCCGTTCCTGTGCCTGGGCAGCCTTTGTCGCCTTGTAGCCGAAGCGTTTGATGAACTCTTCCAAATGCTGGATTTCCTGCTGCTGCTGTTCATATTCAGCCATCAGCGTTTCAAGTTCTACTTTGCGCACTTCCTCGTAGTGGGAAAAGTTCCCCGGGTACCGCTTGAGCTCCCCGTTAAACAGTTCGTACACTTCGTTTATCGTGTGGTCCAAGAAATAGCGGTCGTGGCTGACGACGAGAAAACCGCCTTTGAATTCCTGAAGGAATTTTTCCATCCAGTCAATCGCTTCAATGTCCAGGTAGTTGGTCGGCTCGTCGAGGAACAGAATGTCCGGCTCGCACATAAGCGCCTTCGCAAGCGCAATGCGCATCTGCCAACCGCCGGAAAATTCGTCTGTCTGCTTGCCAAAATCGTCACGGGAAAACCCAAGTCCCAACAGGACGTGCTCGGCAAGCGCGTCTCTGCGATACCAGCCCGACTCGTTCAGTTTGGAAAGGAGTTCGCTCTGCGTCAAAGCCAGCCGTTCTGCTTTCTTCTGGTCACCGCAGTGCTGCATTTCTTCACCGAGGGAGTCAATCTCCTTCTGCATTTCGTATCCATACTGAAACGCCTTGTCCGCCTCCTCGCGCAGGGAACACCCGTGGTGCACCAGACCGCTTTGCGGCAGGTAGGCGATTCTGGCGCCTTTTTCCGCAATCCGTTCGCCGGAATCCGGATGCACCAGTCCAGCGAAAATCTTCATCAGCGTTGATTTGCCCGTACCGTTGGCTCCGGTGAGTGCCGCTTTGCTGCCTGTCTGCAGGTTCACAGACACATTCTTTAAGATATCCCTGTCGCCGAATGCGAGTGATACTTTTGAAAATTGAACAAATGCCATAGGAGTTCCTTATTCCCCGCTCTTTACAAAGAACATGACGGGGGAGTTTTTTGCCTGAAGAACGGTAAAACTGGTTCTTCCAGAAAGTGTGTCCTCGTTCTCCGCTATATGCGCAACAGAAAGCCTGAGTCCGTTGCTTGCCTTCTTATACAGCAAATTGACTTCATCTTCCATGCCGTCGAACATGAAGGTGAGCACTCCGTCCCACTCTTTTTTCAGCGCGGAAGATATGAAGTATTGCACACGTACCGTACCGGACGGCTGGGCATTCTGATTGATGACGGACGGCACGAGCAGGTCGTAATCCTGCCAGCTGAACACACCGTTGAAGCCGAACATGAGCGTTCCATAGTTGGTACTGGAGAACTCCGGCCCCATGTTCACAAGCGATGCCACTTCTTCCGTACGACGCTCAACTTCGTCTGCCAGCACCTGCGTTATGTCAGTCGCCGCAGGCAGCGTAATGAATCCGTAGCTCTTCGGCTTGCCGGAGTTGTCCGTATACTGAACCACAATGGAAGAAGCGCTCTTTATGGTCACCTGCAGGCTGGTGTTGTTATAGCGGTACACACCGCCGCGCAACCGAGTGAGACCGGCATACGGATAGGTGACATCGAGATTGAACAGCCTCAAGTGCACTTCACCGGTGGCACTTCCCGTATCGAAGCCGAACGAAGGATCTACATAGCGCTGATCCACCTGTTTTCTGTTTATCATCTGCGCGTAGTAGTCGGGGTACCACTTTGAAGACAAGAAGGTCTCCAAAGTATTGTCCGCTTCCTGCACATTCGCTTCCACAGCCCCTTCTCCATACGAACCGTCCGCATTCATCGTAAACAGCCGCAGGTTCTGTGAAAAACACCAGCCGGTTGTGCCGTCGGATGCCAGGACGCGGAGCCATTCGCCGGCAAGCAGTTCCTTACCGTTCGTCGGAATGACGCCCTGCCCCTTGTACAGCACGCGGATGATTTCGTCCTGCCGCAGGCGGTACACCTGCTTGGAACCGTTTTCGGGGTCTGTCCGCACCGGAAGGCCGTCAAGCACACACTTCGCGTACTGATGGGCGTAGTCCTGATACTTCTGCGCCTGTACAAGCGCCTTGCTCTTTGAAACAGGAGTTGAAATCTTCCAGAGGGGAACTTCTATTTTTTCAGAGCTGTCAGGGGCGGAAATGACATACACATGAGATATATTCGACTTTAAATACACAGGGACGATGGTTCCGTCCGCAATCCCTTCTTCTCCGATAGTCCACAATACAACGCTGTACCCGATGACACCCGAACAGGATGAAAGGGCAAAAAGCAGACATATACATAACAAAACTGATTTGAGCAAATGGGAATGTTTCATAACTTATGCAATAATACAGTATTTCCCGGCGAAAATAAAGGGCACGGGGCACTGAGAATTCTGCACTCACAGCGGCAGCACACCTTCCGCCGGAATCTCGCCGTTCAAGGCAGCGAACAACGCCGCACAGGAAAAATCAGAATAGCTGTAAGCGCACAGAATAGTGTCCGCCCAGTCAAAGCCATTGAGCACATACACCGGAGACATGACGGAAAAGACGATTACCCGCTTGCCAAGGTTCCGCAGTCGCTGACAAACCTTTGCGCTGTGTTCATCGTAGACGGGCATGATAATCGTGTCAAACGTGCTGGCAACCCCCGTCAGATTTGAGGCGTTCCAGAGGTCGTAATTGCTTCTGTCGGACTTCAGTTCGTAACTCATGTAGAACGTCGAAGCAGCAGGGTACCGCTTTTGCCCCTCCGCATACAAAGACTGGAACGGACCGGCAATCAGCACGCGCTCGCCCTTTGCCGGATGGAACGGAAACGCAGTGCCTGAGCGCAGGACGGTGATGGAACGGCACGCCTGTTCCAGAAAGAAGCGCTGTCCGTCCCTGTCGGGTACCCGTTTGCTCACCGTCGCTTCATCAGGAAACAGCGGGGCGGCATTCTCCTGCTTAAAATAGCGGAGTTTTGCAAGCACAACACGGCAGGCAGCGTCGCGTACCCGGGAGCGGAATGCACTGTCTTTTGCCATCCGCTCAAGCGAAACCGTCCACAGCGGGTCATTCATGCCGGGAGTTGAAGAAGAAATGACGATGTCGTTGCCCGCTTCAATGGCGAGCATGACAGCGCGGGAAAGCGCGCCCGCATACTCAGTTGCACCGTTCATCATCATATCGTCGGTTATGATGAGCCCTGTAAAGCCAAGCTGAGTGCGCAGAATGTCTGTCAAAAAAATGTGCGACAGCGAGGCGGGGGTATCATCACCCGTCACCTGCGGGAACGCGAGGTGGCCGCTCATGACGGCGGGAACGCCACAGTCGATGAGGTGCTTGAACGGCACCAGTTCCCGCTGCTTCCACGTATCGGTATCGACGGTAATCGTCGGCAGCATGCCATGACTGTCAAGGCTGGTGTCGCCGTGCCCGGGGAAATGTTTTGCAGTCGCCAGCACACCTGCGTCTGACATTCCCTTGCTGAACGCTTCTGCTAAAAGCGCGCATTTGACCGGGTCTGCACCGAAAGAGCGTGGACCGATGATGGTCGACTCCAAATTGGTGTACAAGTCTACGACGGGCGCAAAATTCATGTTGATACCAAGCGCATTGATTTCCCTGTTGATGTAGTAGGCGCTCCAGTACGCGTCAAGCGGATACCCCGATGCGCCGATAGCGATGTTGCCGGGGGTTTGCGAAGTGTCTCCTTTGACATGGCGTATCCAGCCACCTTCTTGGTCGGTCGCAACGAACAAAGGAATGTGGAACCGGTTGGCGGCAGCCTTCCGCTGCAAAAATCCGACGGAAGCCGCCACCTGCTGCACATTGAGGGTGTTCCAGCCAAACACCTTCACGCAGCCTAACGAACGCTCCGAAACCCAGCGTTCAAGGAGCGCGTCAGGCGCAGCGCCCGCCCATCCGAACATGAGGATTTGAGAGAGCAGCTCTTCATCGGTCATGGCATGCGTAATGTTCTGCGCAAGTCCTGCCGGTTCTGCGTCCGCCCAGAAATCCAGTGCAGAACCAGCTACAGCGCCACTGGATTGCGCCGAGACAAAAACGAGTGCCGGCAGAAGGCATGAAAACACTATGGCGATAACGCGCTTACAGGCAAACGCTGATTTCATTCAAATGCAGCTATTTCTTTTTGGCAGAGGGAATCACAGACTTCGTTCCATTTTACGCCGGCATGACCTTTGACCCAATGCCAGGAAACCGGAAGCTCAGCGTTCAGCGCGTCCAGCTGCTGCCACAAGTCCTGATTCAACACCGGCTTTTTTGCAGCGGTCTTCCACCCGTTTCGCTTCCACGAAGTTATCCAGCTGGTGATGCCGTTTTTGACATACTGGCTGTCGCTGTACAGCATGATTTCGCGGTCCGTCCCACCCGGCACCGTCTTGGCATAGGAAAGCGCATTGATAGCAGCGGTGAGCTCCATGCGGTTGTTCGTCGTCGTCTTTTCGCCGCCGGAGAGTTCTTTTACGTTGTCTCCGTCCAAAACAACAGCACCCCAGCCGCCTGGGCCGGGGTTTCCGTGACATCCGCCATCAGTATATATAACAAGTGGTTCCATCGCTCCACTCTACCACAAAACGAGCGGTGTGTCAGCAAAAAAAAAGCGGCCCGGATTGCTCCG
>CADBRT010000172.1 GCA_902797055.1 uncultured Spirochaetaceae bacterium | reverse complement strand
TCAATAGAAGGAAACACCTTGCTGGTACAGCCTTGTCCAGTACCGCAAGAGAAATAAAAAAACGAGGAGTGTGTTTTATGCCTACGTATGTGTTTATAGCCATCATTCTTGTGGTGATGCTGCTAATCATCAAAAACATCAGGATTGTTCCGCAGTCCTATGCTTTCATCATTGAACGGCTGGGAGCCTATGCCACCACCTGGCAGACTGGTATCCACGTTAAACTGCCGTTCCTTGACAAAGTCGCAAACAAGGTTTCCCTTAAGGAAAAAGTTCTGGATTTCCCTCCGCAGCCGGTTATTACCAAAGACAACGTAACGATGAAGATTGATACCGTTGTCTACATGCAGATTACCGACCCGAAGCTGTACACATACGGAGTCGAAAACCCCATCACTGCAATTGAAACCCTCAGCTCCACAACACTGCGCAACATAATCGGAGAACTGGAACTCGATGCAACGCTGACGAGTCGCGACGTCATCAACACCAAAATGCGCTCCATACTCGATGAAGCGACCGACCCGTGGGGTATCAAGGTGAACCGCGTTGAAGTCAAAAACATCATGCCGCCGGAAGCAATCCGCGAAGCAATGGAAAAGCAGATGAGAGCCGAGCGCGAACGCCGTGAAAAAATTCTCATTGCAGAGGGACAGAAGCAGTCTGACATTCTGGTGGCAGAAGGAAAGAAGCAATCCAAGATTCTTGAAGCAGAGGCGGCAAAGCAGGCCCGGATTCTTGAAGCTGAGGCCGAAAAAGAGGCCAAAATCCGCAAGGCAGAAGGTGAAGCTCAGGCTATCAAGGAAGTGCAGCAGGCAACCGCTGAAGGTCTCAAGATGATAAAAGAAGCCGGCGCTGATGAATCCGTCATAAAGCTCAGAAGTCTGGAAACGATGGAAAAAGCGGCAAACGGACAGGCGACAAAGATTATCGTCCCGGCAGACTTCCAGAACCTCGCCGGTGTTGTCAGCGCAATCTCCGAAATTACAAAGAAATAACAAATCCTTTACGTGTTTGTCACTGCCGGGCACAAACCCAGCGGTGACATTCACAGTTACTGAATCTGATTCAAAGCACTGACAACGGCGTCAATTCCGGCACGTCCGATGTTGGTTGATTTTCCAACACCCCAGTATTTTTTACCGTCATCACAAGTTATCTGAATATATGCATAGGCAGACGTATCGTTTCCGCTTCCCACACTGTGTTCATGGAAGGCTGCAATGCTGAAGTGTGGAGCAGGAGTCTTTGAAAGCGCATTCGAGAAGGCGTCGATCGGACCGTTGCCTTTGTCGCCGATGGCGTACTGCTTGCCTTTCCAAGTGACAACTGCGCGGCAGAGCGCATTTTCTTTGCCGTTTTCCTGAGAGCCTTCGAGGTGTGTCTCAGCCAGATCGATGATAGAAAGATTCGTCTTTGTTTCAAGCCACTGCTTGTTGAACAAGTTGAATATCTCCACAGGCTTGAGCTCACGCTGTGCTTTGTCCGCCGCCTCCTTGACGACAACACCGAGTGCCGGGTGCATTCCCTTCGGCAGCGAAACACCGTAGTCCTGTTCCAGAATGAAGGCAGCACCACCCTTTCCTGACTGACTGTTGATTCTGATGATTCCCTCATACTGACGGCCGATGTCGTGCGGGTCGATCAAAAGATATGGGACATCCCAAAGTGCGTTCTCTGCCATGCCGGCGCGTGCCGCCATGCCCTTGCGGATTGCGTCCTGATGGCTGCCGCTGAACGCCGTGAACACAAGCTCCCCGACATACGGCATGCGGGGATTGATGTTCATGCCAGTGAACTGCGTGTACTGTTCGGCTATTGCGCTGACATCGTGGAAATCCAGCTCTGGATCCACACCCTGACTGTACATATTCAAGGCAACATTCACAATATCGAGGTTTCCCGTGCGCTCACCGTTGCCGAAGAGACAGCCTTCCACTCGGTCTGCACCGGCGAGCAGCCCCAGTTCGCAGGAAGCGACGCCTTCGCCTCTGTCGTTGTGGTTGTGGATGGAAACGATGACATTTTCCCTGTCGGAAATGTGCTTGCAGAAGTATTCCACCTGGTCTGCAAACACATTCGGGGTGGAGCACTCGACAGTTGTCGGCAGGTTCATGATAATCTTATCATCAGCGGAACAGCCCCATTCATTTTTCACCGCTTCGCAGATTTCAACTGCGTAATCTATCTCTGTCATGGAAAAGCTTTCTGGGGAATATTCAAGGCGGATCCGCTTTCTGTCCTCCGCTGTTATGCAGCTTTTGATGCACTTGACGCCGTCAATTGCAATCTGCTTGATTTCTTCCTTTGACTTGTTGAAAGTGTATTTTCTCTGTGCCGGAGATGTTGAATTGTAGATGTGGAAAATGACTTTCGGAGCGCCTTTTATTGCCTCAATTGTCTTTTTTACAAGATGCTCGCGGGCCTGACACAGCACCTGAATGGTGACATCATCGGGAATCCGTTTCTCTTCAATAAGACGGCGTATGAATTCGTATTCGGTATCGCTGGCGGCAGGAAAACCGACTTCGACTTCTTTAAAACCAAGTTTCACAATGAGGTCAAAGAATGCGAGTTTTGTATCAATGCCCATCGGATTGACCAAAGCTTGGTTTCCGTCGCGCAGGTCGACAGAACACCACAGCGGCGCTTTGGTAATGTGGCGGGACGGCCATTCCCTGTTTGTGAGCGGGATGTCTGCTATGGGGGCATACTTACCGTTCGGATTCATGCTTGTCATGTCTTTTTTCTCCTTATATGTACGTTTTAAAAACAAAAAAACCTGCTGCCGAAGCAACAGGTCCTACCTTACTATACAAACAATATAGCAGTACAGCCTTACTTTCGGCAATCTGATGAGGAAATGCTCTGTAGTAGTAGCTGTATCTGTTTCATAGTATTTTTTATATCCCATAATGGCACATTAGTCAAGACTCAGGCTTCTTTGGTGCAAACAGTTCGAGCCACTCTGACAGTTTGTAATAGACAAATGAATTGCGCGGTTCCTTCCGGAACATTTTGTCGATGCCCCTGGGACCGATTCTGCCGTATGGAGTCTTGGCTTTTGCCACGTAGATATCCGAGCCGGGAGTGATGAGGATGTCGCGCGCCCACATGCCGCAATTGTTGCGGAAGACATCGTACAGGCAGTACTTGATGCCCTCTTCGACTGATTTTTCGTACAAAAGCTCATCCTGTTCAGGGGTTGTATTGAATTCGATGATTGTATCATACCCCCTCAAATAGAGATAGTTCAGCATATCTATTTTGCTTTCAAAATCCCGCTGTATGGCACCGGCATAGGTTTCATAGTTGAAGAGGACAGCAAAGAAGTCCGTAAATGTCGTCTCCTCCCCGTTGCTGAGGATTATTTCCTTGTACCACACTTTCGAGGGAATATTGTAGATGTCTGTTTCATCCGCCGGCAGCTGACATTCATTGAGGCCATTGATTTCAAAATAGGACCACACCGGCCCCCGCCGTATGAATATGCCGGCATGGCCAATGTACCATCGGTTCTGTTTGTCCAGCACATATCCACAGGTTCCCGCTTCAACGCCGCTTTCCGCGGGACGGGAGGGAGTTGAAACACACGACGCCAGCACACAGGCAAGCACCACGAATGCTGTCAGCAAGGGCAGAATACGGTTATTTTTGAGTAGCATGAAGGAACCCCTGCCAGTCTTTGGGAGGATTATCAATGAAATCCGAGCACTTTTCGACATATTTCAGACTTACGGGGTCTCCGCGGTTCTGTTCAAAGAGAATCTTTGCCTGTGCAAAATTCCCAGCCGTAAAAAGGCTGTACGCCTGCTCAAAAAGAGCAAAAACGGACTTGTCAGCGTCGTACGCTTCTTGAGTCATTGGACAGTAAACAGTTACGGGTTCATGCCGTCCGACGACTGCAATGTGTGCGACTTCACGAAACTTCAACGCACAACCGTTTTTTGCAGCGGACAGCATGGTTTCAGCAGAACACATCGTATAGGTCGCAAACTGTTTGTTGATGCCTTCCAAACGGGAAGCAAGGTTGACGGTGTCCCCCATCATCGTATAGTCGAACCGCTTGTGTGAGCCGAAATTCCCGACTGTGGCAAGACCTGTGTTAAGGCCGATTCTCTGTTTTACCGGACGATTCGTTATGGCCATAAGCTGTTCCTGCATCTGCGCAAGTTTCTGATGGCATTCAAGCGCAGCTTCAAGACCACGCTTTGCATGATCCGCCTGATACAGGGGGGCATTCCAAAAGGCGATTATTGCGTCCCCTTCGTATTTGTCGATTGTACCGCCGTGTGCAAGGATGATATCCGACATCGCGCTCAAATAGAGGTTTAAAAATTGAGTCATCTGTTCAGGAGTAAGCTTTTCTGAGATAGTGGTGAACCCTTGAATATCAGAGAAAAAAGCGGTTATTTCACGCCGTTCACCGCCGAGTTTGAGCAAGTCTGGGTTGTCCATCAGATTATCGATTACGGCAGGACTCAGATACTGTCGGAATGCGGATTTCAAGTACCGTTTCTGCCGTCCTTCCAGAATATAAGATATTGCAGCAGAAAGGACAAATGCAAGGATAAACGAACCGATGGGAGCTGTAACCGGCAGGACAAGGCCTTTTGCAAAAGCGAAATAAGTCCCGCCGATATAGAGCAGAATAATAGATACAAAGAGACAGGCTTCCAAAATGATTTTGCGGGTCTGCGTCTGGTTGGAAAGCGCTCCCAAAAGACAGCCAAGGCTGGCGGTTAATAAAATCAGCAGCGGCACAACAGCGGCAGGGACATCACGAAGATAGGTTCCGCACAAAATGGTGTCCAGCTGACACAAATGCACGCCGACACCGGGATACACCGCCGACATAGGAGAGGTGCAGATATCAAACAGTCCGGGTGCGAACAAGCCGAAAAAAACGTGCATTCCTTCAAACGATGACGGATCAAGGATATCCTCGGAAAAATCAGGTTCAACACCGTCTTTCTCTGCCTGTTCAATGGCATATTCACTTGTGAGGATTTGATACGCACTGTAGGGGATGAAGCGGGAAAGGTCTTTCTGATAGCGCACATACATGCCGCCGTCCTTTGCCTTCGGTATGGAGTTCACAGGCGGCATTTCATCGGACAGTTGAAGACTGGCAACGGCAAGCCCCGGTTCACGCCTTTGAGACGACGCAAAGAAACCGCTGCGTCGTGCACACCCGTCGGAATCCAGAGAACTTGTCACATTGCCAAGAACGGCGACGGAACTGGCAAGCGGCTCAACAGGCACAAGCGGTGCATCATCGAAGGAATTATAATAGACTGCAGCAACCACCCTGCCGTAGTCTGCACAGGACTGTGCGAACGCCTCATCATCTGCGGGACCATAGATTGAAGGCTCCGTGTACATCATATCGAACGCGACGGAAGCCGCATTCCCGCGGCTGAAGAAATCCACCAGTTTTCCGTAGCTTGCACGGGGCCACGGCCAGCCCCAGTGATGGGTTTCATTGCCCCAGTCAAGACTGTCCTGGTCAAGCAGAACAAGGACGATATCGTCGCAAGGGGCAAATATATCCGCAGTTTTTTTCATGCGGTTGTCATACGACTTATATTCAGCCCAGTTTATGATTCTGGAAAAATGAAGAAAAGTTGACAATGCAAAAGCAACAATGCCTGCCAAAGAAATGAGAATATTCTTTTTCTTGAGTTTCATGCATACTCCAAAACGGTTGCGGCATTATCTTCCCAATACCTTGTTGAACCGTTGATTACGGATTTCACTCGAAGAACAATGATGGTACGTTCTCAGCTGAGCATCGAGTTTCGTGATTCGGGATTTCGGCGCAGGATGGGTCTTATAAAATCCTGTCGTTTTGCCTTCCTGCTTTTTATCCAAGGCAGTCAGCATATCTACGATACCGTACGGATTATACCCAGACGTAAACAGAAGTGATGCAGCGAAACTGTCTGCCTCGTATTCCTGTGTCTTGGAGTATCCGCACTCCATCATCTGATTGACGATATCACCGGTCATTCCGTCGAGTGCCTGCGCCGGACCGCTCAGTCCTGCGGCTGAGGAAATCGTGCTGACAGCCTGTCGGCTCGCGTCTGCGAAGCGGCTTGACTTGATGGCCTTCAGACCGTGTTTCAGCTGAATGTGTCCTATTTCATGCGCAAGAACGGAAGCAAGGGCATCCTCGCTGGCCGTACAGGCAACGAGCCCTCTCGTCACAAAGATATGGCCTCCCGACGTGGCGAAAGCGTTCACCTCGCTGGAATCGAGCAGCTTCACGTGGTATCCGTTGTAAATTTCCGGCATGCCGGAATTGAGCACCAGTGTCTG
>CADBRT010000171.1 GCA_902797055.1 uncultured Spirochaetaceae bacterium | reverse complement strand
CATACAGTTCTGCGTTCATGCGGAAATACATGGCGACGACGTTGTCTGCAAAGCCCGCCATCGAAATCATCTTTTCCGTCAGAGAGGACATATACGCCTCTTCATAGGCAGCGTCTGAAGGTATTCTTTCTTCCTCAAGCGTGCTGAGGATATAGTCCTGCATATGCCGAACCAGTTTTTCTATGATTGAAAAACAAGCGTTCAGTTCAAAGGCTTTTTTTTCTGCTGTCAGCGACACAGACTGCACCAGACTGTTTCTGTCAACAGTCCCCTGTCTGTACAGGAGCACGCCGGAGGGAAGCACAAATATGAACAGGGTAAGCACTATGGTAGCAGCAATTGTTCTGGCCCGCAGGGAATCCCGATGTTTTATTTTCATTTCCGCCTCACTCCGTTTCCACCGTTTTCTTTTACGACATAGCACTGCTGAACAGCGCGGTGGTAATTTGTCTTTATGGTCTGTGTGAGGTCAACATCCACTAGTCCGACAGAAATGGACACCTCATACTTCGTTTTTACGTCCTGGCACAGCTGCCGGAAGACAGGCTCACACTCATCTGCGGAAAGCTCCATAAAGCACACGAACTCATCACCTGCCCAACGGAACAGGATGCCATTTTCGTCAACAGCTTTTTTCGCCAGCCCCACAACGCCCACCACAATGGCGTCGCCGTTGCGGGTGTCGTTTACGGACTTAAAGTTGTCAATATCGAACATAACCAGCGATTTGTAGCGGACGGTATTGAATACCCCGAGTTCTCCGTAGGCTTCCTTTACATAATTGCGGTTGGGAATCCCCGTCAACGGATCTTCGGTCTCTTCCTCGCCAGCTGTACAAAAACGGGAGGACTTTTCCCTGCCCGCCACAATGAGCACAATCAGCACCAACAGGAGCACATACTGCACAATAGAGAAAAGCCCTAAAAAACCGGAACCGCTGCGCATTCCAAACCCTTGCACAACCAAAAACCATTCAAGGTTCTGCATGTACCTCGTCATTCTAAAGCCGCCGATACCCCGCTTCGCATACGTAAAGGCACCGTCACCTGCGTTGTCGGCAATCGCGTCAGAAATATAGGCATTCTCAATATTCATAGAGTCAGAGTCAACTCGAACCAAGCCTTCGGCATCAATCAGATTGATTTTCACCCTGTATTCATTTTCAGAAGCAAGGACCATGTCCTGCAAATCATCCATAAAGAGCCCCAAGCCGCAGACCCCCAGCAGGGAACCGTCATCGTCGGTTATCCGCGCATTGACAAACACTGTCCAGCGGTAACCGTTCACTTGATCGAGGTCTGTGTCCAGGTCGAATTCTTTTCCTGAATCGATAAACAGCTGGTACCAGATGTCATATGGGGTTTCTTTCGGGTTCACTATTTTTGAAATTCCTTCAGGAGTGTAATACCGGCGGGTTCCTTCGGAAACCACAAAGGCTGCGTTGTAGCCGAAATTTTCTTTCAGAGCCGCAAGATACGAAGAAACAACATCCTCCGCCTCTTTTTCAGAAGAGGTCCGTTCCTTCCGAAGTGCGTCCTTCAGAAAGGTGTCGCAGGCCATTGCCTTTGAAATGGCTATCGGGTCTTCAAAGGCTGCGTTCAGGGAGTCGTAGATATGAGTTGCTATGAGCTTGTAGCGGGAGACATCATTTTCTTGGGAATGCCGATGGGAATATGACAAAAAGGAAAGAACTAGAACGGTTCCGGCAAGCAACACGCAGAAAACCTTGTATTTCATACAAAAAACTCCCACTCGAATTCTGTTACATCAATTCTACCATGAGATTGGTGTACTGTCAAAAGAATACCCGCAATCAGAACAGCAACTTGTATAACTCCCCTTTATTAGTCCCGCTAAAAGTGCTACACTGTCACAACACAGATTACAAAGACAGAGGTTATACGATGTCATATCCATTCAATACTATTGAGCCGAAATGGCAGAAATACTGGGAGACAAACAAAACTTTCAAGACAACCGAGGACACTAGGTTCCCGAAAGAAAAAAGAAGATACGTTCTGGACATGTTCCCGTACCCGAGCGGTGCCGGACTTCATGTCGGACATCCGGAAGGCTACACCGCAACTGATATATACTGCCGCTACCTGCGCATGAACGGTTACAATGTCCTGCACCCGATGGGATACGATGCGTTCGGTCTGCCCGCCGAAAACTATGCAATCAAAACAGGGACACATCCCGCAGCAACAACGTTCAAGAATATTGACCACTTCACACAGCAGATTAAAGCTTTGGGATTCAGCTACGACTGGGACCGCTGTGTCATCACCTGCAATGCAGACTACTATAAGTGGACACAGTGGATCTTCCTCCAGCTGTACAAGAAGGGACTGGCATACGAGGCGGAAACACCAATCAACTGGTGTCCTGAGTGCAAGACGGGCCTTGCAAACGAGGAAGTAAAGGAAGGAAAATGCGAACGGTGCGGGGCAACCGTCACCCACAAAGTCATCAGACAGTGGATTTTGAAAATCACCGCGTATGCAGACAAACTGCTGGCGGATCTGGACAGTCTGGACTGGCCGGAAAGCGTCAAAACGATGCAGCGCAACTGGATTGGACGTTCGGAAGGCGCGGAAGTTGACTTCGCCATTGCCGACAAGGACGGAAAACCGACAGAGCACAAGTTGACCGTCTACACGACACGTGCGGACACACTCTTCGGGGCGACATACATGGTCATAGCACCGGAACACAAACTTGTTCCTGTGCTGACCACTCCAGAACAGAAAGCAGCGGTTGACGCATACGTTGCCGAAGCGGCAAAGAAAAGCGACCTTGAACGGACTGACCTTGCAAAGACAAAAACCGGTGTGTTTACGGGAAGCTACGGCATTGATCCGGTGAACGGCAAATGCATTCCTATCTGGATTTCCGACTATGTGTTAACAAGCTACGGAACCGGTGCCATCATGGCTGTTCCGGCACATGACGAACGCGACTGGGATTTTGCCAAAGCATTCAACCTGCCCATCATCAAGGTGGTGGCGACTCCTGAAGAAGTGGCAAAGCTCGGTGGCGGGGACGAAAAGAAAGGCGCACAGCTGCTCCGCGAAGCCGCACTCGACAGCGACTCATACAAAAAACTGGTTGCGGAACACCCAGACGTTTTCAATGTAGCAGCCGCCTGCACCAGCGCAAAAGACGGATACGCCATAAACTCTGAGCAGTTCTCCGGCCTTCCGACAAAAGAGACAATCCCCGGCATGATAAGCTGGATTTCGGAAAAAGGTATCGGCAAAAAGGCGGTGAACTACAAACTCCGAGACTGGGTGTTTAGCCGCCAGCGGTACTGGGGGGAGCCGATTCCGCTTGTACACTGTCCGACCTGCGGCACCGTACCAGTGCCGGAAGACCAGTTGCCGCTTGAACTGCCGAACGTAAAGACCTATCAGCCGACAGGAACAGGTGAAAGTCCGCTCGCCGGAATTGAAGACTGGGTCAACTGCACATGCCCGAAATGCGGCGGTGCTGCAAAGCGTGAGACCAACACAATGCCTCAGTGGGCTGGAAGCTGCTGGTACTATCTGCGGTACATCGACCCGAACAATCCGAATGAATTTGTGTCAAAGGAAAAGGAAAACTACTGGATGCCGGTCGATTTGTATGTCGGCGGAGCCGAACACGCTGTCCTTCACCTGCTCTACTCCCGCTTCTGGCACGAAGTGCTCTACGACTGCGGACTCGTTTCCACACGCGAGCCGTTCCAGAGACTTATCAACCAGGGCATGATTACGTCCTTTGCATACCAGCGGGAAAACAAATCCCTCGTTCCTGTCGACCAGGTAGAAGAAACAGCACCCGGCAGCGGAATCTACGAGGACAAGGAGACACACGAAAAACTTGAACGCGTTGTGGCGAAGATGTCAAAATCGCTCAAGAACGTCGTCAACCCTGATGAAATGATAAAACAGTACGGTGCTGACAGTGTGCGCATGTACGAGATGTTCATGGGGCCGCTGACTGTCTCAAAACCGTGGAACACGCAGGGACTCATCGGTGTAAACAGGTTCCTTGAAAAGATTTGGAACATAAGCGACAAGCCAGTTTCCGATATCGATTTGACAGGAACGCTTGAAGACAAGGCGCTTGTTTCTATCCGCAAGACCTATGCAAAGACTGTTGCAAAGGTCACCCATGACACAGGAACGCTTGACTTCAACACAGCTATCAGCCAAATGATGATATTCATCAACGAAGCGGCGAAACTCGACAGCCTGCCACGCCAGATGTGGGAAGGATTTGTCAAAATGCTTTCCTGCTATGCTCCGCACCTCGGAGAAGAACTGTGGCAGAAACTCGGCCACGACAAGTCGCTCTCCTATGAGCCGTGGACTGTGTTCAGCGAGGAGTACTGCAAGGAAGATGCAAAGACAATCGTCGTGATGATAAACGGCAAGCTCAGGGACAAGTTCGAGGCTGCTCCGGGAACTGACAAAGATACGCTCCAGAAGACAGCGCTTGAAACCCCCGGTGCAAAGAAATTCCTTGACGGCAAGACGATTGCAAAAATCATCGTCGTCCAGGACAAGCTGGTGAACATAGTCGCCAAATAGCCGATGGGAAATAATTTCTTCAAAGCACATTACATCCGCGTTGCCGGCATGATAGCCTTGCTTGGTAACGCGGTGCTTGCTGTCGTCAAACTCCTGCTCGCCTACCTCTCCGGCTCACTCGCAGTCATGGGAGACGGCATTGACAGTACGTCAGACGTGCTGATTGCCATTGTTACACTCGTCATCAGCGGTATCATAAGCCGACCGGGAGACAGAGAGCACCCTTGGGGTCATGCACGGGCAGAAACGACAGCGACGATGGTGCTTTCCTTCGTTATCTTCTACGCTGGTGCACAGCTTGTTGCGAAGAGTGCGGGGCAGTTGTTCCACCAGGACTTTACGCGCGAAGTTTCTGTGTTAGCGATAAGTGCGACAATAGTTTCGATTATTGGAAAAAGTCTACTCGCAGTGCTTGAATACCACTACGGCACCATAGCCGACAGCGATATTGTACGGGCGAATGCCATGAACATGAAAAACGATATCATCATGTCAGCAGCTGTCATGCTTGGCCTCGTCGCTTCTCACTTTCTCAAATGCCCAATCCTTGATCCAATCATCGCACTGTTGGTAGGATTGTGGGTCATAAAAAATGCTGTTTCCCTTTTTACACAGATAAACACGGAGCTGATGGACGGCAATACGGACAATGCCCTCTATAGAAAACTCTTCGACGCGGTTATGTCGGTGGAAGGAGTAGATAATCCCCACCGCGCGCGCATACGCAAGATGGGCTCGTTTGTTGCAATTGATTTGGATATTGAAGTGCCGCCCGATATGAGCGTCTATGAAGCCCATGAAAAGGCTGAACAGGTGGAATTTGCCGTCAGAAGCTCCATCTCAGATGTCTATGACATCATGGTTCACATAGAGCCGTCCGGTTCCGACAGCCACCAACCGAAGGAACAGTACGGACTCTCACCCGAACTACTGTAGAGTTTTCCAAGCGTCTATGAATTCAATCATAAACTGCTGAACATCTCCGAACCACTTCTTCTGGAACGCACAGGCTTCCTTTCCGATATAGCGGAAATGCCAGCACTCCCACATAAAGCCCGTCACATCTTCATATTCTTTGGGGAATGAAAGCGACCACCCGTATTCCTCGCAGTGTTCGGCAAGCCAACGGCCCATTCGAGTCTCAGCAAATTCATCGGTTATGGATCCGAAGTCTATGGCAACCCCCAGCTGGTGCTGGCTGGTACCAGCCCGCGCGCTGTAACGTTCAGCAAGCGCCTCCCCGTCCTGTGCAACATACCGGGCAAAGAGTTTCGTCTGGTAATCGTATGAGCGGTACGTCGAAGAAACCATCAGTTTGATTCCGTCTTGTAACGCTCCTTTTGCCATCTCCTGCAATGCGCGCTCCACATCCGGCCTCAAGGACAAACCGTTTCGGCTGATGTTGTAAAAATCATTCTTAACAAGCGGAACCAAATCCTTTGGCACATAGTCAGCAGAAACAGCGTGCTTTTTATCAATCAGATAGTACAGGCTCAAATCATCCTGCCGGAAGTGCTTTTCTGCTTCCAAAACTTTGTGCAAATCGGCAAGGAATTCTTCCGGATTGCCGTCGGGAATTACCGCCTTTGCTCTAGCAGACATGGACGACAGCACCCGCGACAGGTGCTCAACATCAGGGGACAGTTTCGCAGGAGAAGAAGAAACTGTTGCAGTGCTATTCCCCGCAACAGGTGATACAGTTTCAGTTTTTGCAGCAACGGCGGTTGAAGCCGCGCCAGACTGGACAACCCTCGGCACAGAAGACGACAAATCACCCGAAGTGTGCTTTCCGGATGATGCAGAACAAGCGGCGAATGTCACAAGGCATGCCCCCAAAAAGACAAACCGTATGACAAGCCAAAGTCTAGACATCAGAAACCTCTGTAACAGAATGAATTATATTGAACGTGCTCCAAAACCCTGTGCGGGTGAGTGCGTAGTGAGCAGAATCGGAAGGGTTCATTATGAACACCTTTGTACCGCTCGATTCCCCATCGTTAATCGTGCCAAGAACGAGCCCTACTCCCGACGAATCCATGGAAGTAACGTTCGTCATGTCCAGAACGATGTTTGTATCAAGGATATAGCGATACATCTTCTCTTTGAGTTCGGAGAACGTATACGCGTTCAAATCACCGGACAGTTCAAACAGCATATAGTTAGGACCGATTTTCTCGTTTATCGTAAGCTGGTTCATTCAGAAACCTCCCCGTTCTTCCCCTGCTCCTCAGACACAAGATACTTCATCAAAAAGATAGTGACATCATCTTCAAGTTCGGTCGAGGTAAACTTCAAAAGGGAATCATACGTGAACTGTGCCATTTTTCTCGCCGGATAGGTTCTGTTTTCCATAATTTCGTTCTGGATCCTGCCCTTTCCGAACATCTCTCCACGCAACGACTTTGTATCGATGAGACCGTCTGTACAGGAGAACACAATGTCCCCCGGAGCGAGTTTCACCTTTTTGACTTTAACGATATCGCTGATATTGCTGACAAAGCCAAGGATGTGACCTTCTCCCTGAATCTCAATGATGTTGTTGTACGCGCGTGTGTACAGGAACAATGCAGGAGAACCGCAGTTGATATAGTACATTATGTCACTTGAAAAATCAACAAGACCAAATGTACCGGCAAAGAAGGTTCCCTTCGGAAGGCTTTCGCGGATGAACCAGTTGACCTTCTGCACAAGCAGCTTGAAGTCTGTTGTTTCCGCAAGGTATGTTCGGATAATGGACTTGAGAATGACCATGTTCATGGAAGCAGCGATACCTTTTCCGCT
>CADBRT010000170.1 GCA_902797055.1 uncultured Spirochaetaceae bacterium | reverse complement strand
CCATTCATACCGGGCGGTAGCCTTTGTGTAGGTAACATCTTCTCCTGTCTGTGCGTCTTGTATGGTAAGCCAGCATCTGACGTCGTTCATGGCTTCCGTGTTTTCCGGACGGTAGATAATCAGAGACCAGGGGGCGTGTGTTAGGGGCTGTGCAAGAGCTTCAGTGCTGATGCATAGAGCTGCAAGAATGAGTGCTGCGAATCCTGCAAACGTTGGCTTCATATTGTCTGTATCGGTAAAAACGGTAGTATCATAGAGTAAACCTTCGGAAACAAAAAGATTGCCATGAAAAGGCATGTGTGTTGTTAGCCATTACGGGGGCATTTCCGAGGTAGCTTAAAAAAATCTGGGGTTTGATATATGAAATTGAGATTGTGGGTTGAAAAAACTGTTGACTCCGTAAAGACGTATGGTATCGGCTTTACATTGCGAAAAATACTGCGGAAGCTGCATAATTCTATTTCTTCTTTAGTGTTAAAGGAAACTCCAAAAGCTGTTTATAATCCGGAACTTGTAAAGGCTTGGAATGCCCGTAACGGTTTTGATATTTCTCCGCTTGCTTTTGGTTGTTCTGAAAACTTGTATATAGAATAAAATACCGTAAACTGGAAAAAATAGAGGCATCTCGGAAAATACAAATGCCTGTATCGCTTTAGCGACAGGAGATTATATATCGTTGCTCGACCATGATGATGTGCTTCACCCTAGTGCTCTTTTTGAAACAATGAAAGTTATCTGTGATAAAGGAGCTGATTTTATTTATACAGATGAAGCAACTTTTGAAAGTCCAGAACTTCATAAGATAATACATACGAATTTTAAGCCGGATTTTGCTCCTGATTATTTTCATGGTTGTAATTATATATGTCATTTTACGTCATTTAAAAGAACTTTGTTGGAAAGTTCCGGCGGTGCATTTAATTCTGAATGCGACGGTTCTCAGGATTATGATTTGTTCTTACGGTTGACAGAGCATGCTCAAAAAATCTGCCATATTGCAAAATGTTTGTATTTTTGGCGTTCATCATCTTCTTCTGTTGCGGAGGGCACTGGCGCTAAGCCATATACCATGAAGGCTGGAAAACATGCGCTTGAAAATCATTTCAAGCGGTGTGGACAGGAAGCTGAAATTGATTTCGCGAAAGTGAATAATACATATCGAGTAAAATATAAAATAAAGGAGAAACCGCTAGTCTCTATTATAATCCCCAGTTATGATCATTGGAAAACATTAAAGAGATGTATCGATTCTATAGAAACGCTCAGTACTTATAAAAATTATGAAATAATCATCATTGAAAACAACAGTAAGTTGAAAAAAATTTTTGATTATTATAAGTCTCTGGAATCCGATGAAAAAGAAAAAGTTGTAACATGGCCGGGGAGATTCAACTATGCTGCCATAAATAATTTTGGTTTTACATATGCTCGGGGGGGGATAATTCTTTTAAATAATGATACGCAAGTAATAACGCCGGGATGGATTGAGGAAATGCTGATGTTTGCTCAGCGGAAAGATGTCGGTGCCGTCGGTGCCATGCTGTACTTTCCTTCAGGAAAAATACAGCATGCGGGGGTTATCTAGGGACTTCATGGGCTTGCGGGACATGCTTGTTATAAAGCCTTTAAGGATACTATATGTTATTGCTATCGTAATGTATTGGCTATGAATTGTTCTGCAGTGACAGCTGCATGTATGATGATGTCTCGCACTGTGTATGAGCAGGTCAAAGGTTTTGATGAATCCCTGAAAGTCGATTTTAATGATGTTGATCTGTGTATGAGAATAAGGAAGGCTGGGTACCTCATTGTTTGGACTCCGTTTGCGGAATTATATCACTCTGAATCAGAAAGCTGTGGACAGAAAGATACTTTGGAAAAAGTAAAACGGTCTCAGATTGAAACAGAGATATTTAAGGAACGATGGAAAAAGGAGCTTCTTGCAGGTGATCCGTACTATAACCCAAATCTGTCTGTATCATTCGATGATTTTTCAACAAAAGACGGGGCTGTTTTTCCTGTTTTGTAAAAAATATGTGTTACTTGAGCCGTGTAGTTTCTGTTTAAAAAGATAGGAGGCTTTATGGAGACTATGAGGCTAATAAAAAAAATGGTACTGGTTCTGTCCTGTGTGATGGCGGTTGCACCTGCGTTTTCACAGGATAAGGAAAAAATCCCGACGGTGACAATGACTGTTCAGGGGACTGCTGGCAAAGATTCTGTTCGAATGACGGAGTTATCTGCTGACGTGCAGGTGGTTGGAAACGTTGCTACGACGACGCTTGATATGATTTTCTACAACAGCAGCAGTCGCTTTCTTGAAGGTGAATTCGAATTCCCTCTTGCGGAAGGTCAGAGTGTGTGCGGTTATGCCTTGGATATCGACGGAAAAATGAGAAACGGTGTCGTTGTAGAGAAAGACAAGGCTCGTACGGTATTTGAGGATAAGGTACGGCAGAATGTAGATCCTGGTTTGCTTGAGGTCACTCGCGGAAACAATTTTAAAACGAGGATTTATCCGTTGCCTGCAAACGGTTCTCGGCATGTCAGGATTGCTTATTCAGAGGAACTGCCGCTTGTGGCGGGGGCAAGAACGTACAGTTTGAATCCGTTGACGAATGCGGTGCTAGACAGTTTTTCGTTTAAGATAGCTGTGTGCCAGCAGCAGGGCGGCCTGCAAGTCGGAGGTACAGATACTTCGTTTATTCATACCGGATACAATGGTTCGTTCACCAAGCAGAAATATTCATTCAAAACTCCGGTTACTGTTTCTATTCCTGTAGAACCGGTGAAAAACGGAACTGCTCCTGTGTTTACACAGGAAGTCGGGACTGATACGTATTTCTATTCCTGTGTTCCTGTTTCGGAAAGCGTAAAGGAGAAAAAACTTCCTCAGAAACTCACTGTTTTCTACGATGTTTCTGCTTCTGCAGGCGCGCATGATATAGATGCAGAAATGGAGCTGTTGCGCTCCTACATTTCGAAACTGAAGAGTCCTGCCGTGACGGTGATACCGTTCTGCAATGAGCTGCAGGGCGCCCGCAATTTTCAGGGTGCTTCTGTAGCAGCGGATGCTGAAGCCTTTATCAGGTCTTTGCAATACGACGGAGCTTCGAACCTTGCCTATGATTTTGCCCATCTGTGGTATGAGGCGGGGGAGGTGCTGCTGTTCTCTGATGGAATCGGAAACTGGAGGGTACCGGAAAAATCCGGCGCTGTAAAGCGCGATGCTTCTGTGTTGGGTGAAAATGTTGTGTATACTATCAATTCCAGTGCAAACGCAGATCATGCGTTCTTGCAGCAGCTGGCGCAGAAAAACGGCGGTGTCTACATCAACTTGTGTTCAAGAACACCTTCGCAGGCGCTTGAGCTTTTGACTCATGAACACTTGCGCTTGATCCGCGCTGAGTACAATGCGAAAGCTGTGGAAGAGCTGTATCCGTTGCCGGGAACTGTTGTGACAGGGGAATTCTCTGTAGTGGGCGTCCTTAAAAAAAAGAGCGATATCATACGGCTTTCATTTGGATATGGAAATGAGGTGACAGAGAGTGTTTCTGTTCCTGTCTCCGCGCTGACAAAGGAACAGGTTGCTTCTGCTCCGGAGCATATAGCGCGTCTGTGGGCGCAAAAGAAGATAGACGCGCTGTCTGTTTCCTATGATTCTCACCGCGACGAAATACTTTCCCTTTCCAAAAAATACGGGATTGGAACAAAAGAGACTTCGCTTCTGGTGCTTGAAACCGTAGAAGATTATGTCCGCTATGAAGTGGAGCCTCCGGAAGATCTTCGTGACGACTACAACAGGATTATGAGTGCTCGGCAGAGTGCTGAAAAGCCTGCTGCAAAAGAAACCGGTATTCCCGACTCTGTGTATCAGAACTTTGAGGCGTTTAGAAAATGGTGGGAGACACCGGTAGAAAACGTTCAGAAGCCGAAGAAGGAAAAGAACTCTTCGGGGCTGTTCGGCTTTAACCGACGACGACGCGATTCTGAGCCTGAAGTCGCAGAGCAAAGTTCTCGGGAGACATCTTCATCCGGAGGATTCAGCTTGGATTCTATCCTTTCAGCTCCCCGCAGGGCGATGAAGAACTCTATGGAGGCTGCTGTTGCAAAAAGTTCAGGAGCTCCGGTGGACGCTGCATCTCCGACCGCTGCAACGATTGTCATACAGCCGTGGAATCCTGATGCGGATTATCTTGCAGTGTTGAAGCGCACGCCGACGGAAGCGATGTATGCCAAGTATTTGGAGTTGAGGCCTTCGTATGTTTCGTCGCCGGCGTTCTATATGGAAGTTTCTTCATACTTTATGGAAGAAGAATTGTCTAAGGAAGCTGTGCGCATTCTTTCTAACCTTGCGGAAATGCATCTGGAGAATACCGATGTCTTGAGAGCGCTTGGAAACAAGCTGGTGGAATTCGGACTGTACTATGAAGCTGCATGGGTATTTGAGCAGCTGACGGTTATGCGTCCGGAAGTGCCTCAGTTCTTCCGAGATTTAGGATTGGCCTATGCGGGGGCTGGAAAGTATCAGCAGGCAGTGGAAGCTTTGTATCATGTTGCAAGCAGACAGTGGGACAAACGGTACAGCGAGATTCAGCAAATTGCCTTGAACGATATGAACGCGATTATCGCCGCTCATCCTGATGTTGATACTTCCGCTTTGGATAAAAAGCTGGTGCAGAATTTTCCTGTTGATATACGCGTTGTGCTAACATGGAACACCGACGACTGTGATATTGACTTGTGGGTGACGGATCCAAACGCTGAGAAGTGCTACTATGCCCACAAACAGACTGATGCCGGCGGTCGCATGTCCCGTGATTTTACTCAGGGGTACGGACCGGAAGAATTCTGCATAAGAAATGCTGTTCGGGGAGAGTATAAAATAGAAGCGAACTATTATGGCACCCGTTCCCAGAAAGTTCTTCAGCCTGTTGTTGTTCAGGCGGAGGTGTACACAAAATACGGTACAGGCGAACAGCAGAAACAGATTTTGACGCTTCAGCTTGAGAATATCAAAGGCAGCTATACAGTGGGTACGGTGACGTTTTAGGCGTTGTGCTTTACGGAACGGTGACATTTCGGTATGCTTAGGGAATGACTATTGATGAATCGATTGAGAGGATACTTGATTCCTATAAAAAATACGGCGGCATCAACCTTGATGAGTCCAATAATTTTCCGAACAGACAGAGTGTCATCGATATCCTGAACGATATTGAGTGCCTGATATTTCCCGGCTTCAGGGTTGCAGAGGAACTTGATTCTGGAACCCTGAGGTTCGTCACTGGCCAGCGTGTCAATCGCATTCTGGTTATGCTTACCAGAGAGATAAAAAAGGCTCTGATGTATGTTGTGCAGGATCAGAAAGTTTCCTGTTCCCACTGTTATGCCCTTGCTGAACAGACTGCCCGTGCGCTGATAGAGGAACTTCCCGAAATTCGTCGCAAAATAGGACTTGATGTACAGGCTGCCTATGCTGGTGATCCCGCTGCAAAATCCACGGATGAAGTCATTGTCTCGTATCCGGGGCTCGAAGCGATTGTTGTATATCGGATTGCCCATTTCCTTGTAGAAAGCGGTGTTCCCGTCATTCCGAGAATTATGAGTGAATACGCGCATGGCAAAACCGGTATTGATATCAATCCAGGAGCGACGATAGGGGAGAGTTTTTTTATAGACCACGGTACGGGTGTCGTAATCGGTGAAACGTGTATAATCGGTAATAATGTAAAAATCTATCAAGGCGTTACGCTCGGAGCTTTGAGTGTAAAAAAAGAACTGATGGATAAAAAGAGACACCCAACTATAGAAGACAATGTCACGATTTATGCAAATTCGACTATTCTCGGTGGAAAGACCATTATTGGACGCGGCTGCATCATCGGCGGCAATACGTGGGTGACACGCTCGGTACCTCAGAATACTGTTTTGACGCAGGGCAAGCGGGATGACTGGTATCCTGAGCCGGAATATCAAATTTGAACAGATTCTGGGACGGGACTGTGATAAACTTTTTTATTCAAAAATTCGTTCTGTTGACCTTGACATAAAAAAGTGTATCCACTATTATGACATAACACTTTACGTGATGTGATACGCTCTTGTAGCTCAGTCGGTAGAGCACATCGTTGGTAACGATGAGGTCAGCGGTCCGATTCCGCTCGGGAGCTTGAGAAAAATAACGAGGAGCAATGTTATGGCAAGCAAGAAAAAGTCAGCCGTAGAGATTATCGCCTTGCAGTGCACTGTGTGCAAGCAGAAAAATTATACGACATATAAGAATCGTAAGAATATCAGTGGTAAGCTTGAGAAGAATAAGTATTGCCCGTTCTGCCGCAAGGAAATTCTTCATAAGGAAACAAAAGTAAAATAAGTAATCGATATAATGTACTCTGTTTGAGTGCATTATATGTACATATTTAGGTCAGTAGCTCAGTTGGTAGAGTCCCGGTCTCCAAAACCGGTTGTCGCGGGTTCGAGTCCTGCCTGGCCTGTTATAAAATATAAAAGAGGATTTCAAAATGAAGAAGATTGTTCAATTCTGCAAAGAGTGTGTGGCGGAGCTGAGAAAGGTTGTTTGGCCATCACGCAGCGAAGCTGTTGCATCTGTGCAGGTTGTGATTGTCTCGACGATTGTTGTGGCGTTGCTTCTTGGTCTTTTGGATATGCTCTTTACAGAAGGTCTTCGTCTTATATTCTAGTTTTGGCAGGGACGACCTATGGCGAAAAGCTGGTATATTGCTATCACGTATACAGGTTATGAACAGAAAATCGAGCGCAGTATCCGCAAGTTTATTGAGGATGGTGAGCTCGATTCTAATATAGTGACTGATGTAAAAGTTCCTATGGAAGATGTTCTGGTGACCAGAAAAGACGGAAAGAAATCAACAAAAAAAGAAAAGATACTTCCTGGTTATATCATGTTGAAGATGGATCTGCCGGCAGGAACTGGGTGGAAGGCTCCGTGTGCAAAGTTGCGTTCATTGCAGGGGTTTACCGGTTTTGTAGGTACGAATCCGAATGTGCGACCGAAGCCGATTTCTGATGAAGAGGCAAAACGTATTTTTCAGCAGAGTGGTGATATCAAGGGTGAAAAAACAGTACGAGTTAGTCAAGAGTACGATGTTGGTGACAATGTTAAGGTTATTGACGGACCGTTCGCTACATTTAGCGGTGTTGTTGAAACAGTTTACCCTGATAAGACGAAGTTGCGCATCAATGTTCAGATTTTTGGACGTGCGACCCCTGTTGAACTTGATTTTACCCAAGTCGAAAAAATTTAATCCAATGCCCGTTCAGTTCTAAACTGAACGGGTTTCATTTGGGAGAGGTGCCTGTCCGTTGGACAAGAGGCATCTCGCTATTACCACATAAGGAGATATACTATGGCTAAGAAGAAGGTAACGGCTATTATTAAACTGCAGTGCCCCGCCGGTGCTGCTACGCCTGCTCCTCCTATTGGACCAGCTCTTGGACCTCATGGTGTTTCTGCTCCTAAATTCGTTCAGGAGTTTAACGCACGTACGGCCAAGATGGAAAAGGGACTTATCATCCCTGTTGTCATTACTGTCTATCAGGACAAGTCTTACACATTCATCCTTAAGACTCCTCCTGCAGCTGTTCTTATTCGCAAGGCTGTTGGAATCCAGAAGGGATCCGGCAATCCACTCCGCGACAAGGTTGGAACACTTAAGCTCAAGGATTTGGAAGAGATTGCAAAGCAGAAGCTTCCTGACTTGAATGCAAATGACCTTGAAGCAGCTAAGAAAATCATCGCCGGTACTGCTCGCAGCATGGGCGTAGAGGTGGAGGCAAAGTAATGAAGCACGGAAAGAAATATCAGGATTCCCTCAAGAAGTACGACGCTTCAAAGAAGTACAGTGTTGCTGATGCCTGCAAGCTCGTTAAAGATTTGCACTATGTCAAATTCGATGAGACTGTAGAGCTTTCTATAAGCCTTCATCTTGACAAGAATCAGACTGTCCGTGACACATTGGTGTTCCCGCATCAGTTTTCTGGTGAAAAGCGCGTTCTTGTTTTCTGCAAGGATGATCGCGTTCAGGAAGCAAAAGATGCAGGTGCGCTTTATGCAGGAAGTACTGAATTCATCGAAAAGGTTAAGGGTGGTTGGACAGACTTTGATGTCGCTGTCGCTACACCTGATATGATGAAGGATGTTGGTCGCCTTGGTATGGTTTTGGGACGCAAGGGGCTTATGCCTAACCCGAAGACCGGTACTGTTACAAACGACATTGCAAAGGCTGTTGCTGAGTTGAAGAAAGGACGCACTGAATACCGCGCTGACAAGGGTGGTGTTGTTCATATTGCTGTCGGTAAGATTTCTATGGATACTGAAAAGACAGCAGAGAACGTCAATACATTCCTTACAGAGTTGGATCGCAAGAAGCCGGCTACTGCAAAGGGAGACTTTATCCGTTCTGTCTCATTGAGCTCTTCTATGGGACCTGGCGTCTGGATTGATCACAAGGACGCTGATACTAAGGAGAATGCATAATGGCTATACTCGCTAAAAAGATTCAGCCTGCAAAGACTGAGGCTATTGAGGAGACAAAGAAAGTCCTTTCTGAATACGAGAACTTCATTTTTGCAGATTATCGTGGATTGACAGTGGAGCAGATTACTAAGCTTCGTCACGATCTTCGCGATAAAGATGCGCAGCTGAAGGTTTTTAAGAACAACTTTGCACGTCTTGCATTTGACGAGATGAAGATTGCTGACGTTGCACAGTATCTTTCCGGTCCGACTGCAATCACCATGATTAAGGGTGAGGCAAACGAGGCTGCCAAGGTTCTTTTTGACTTTGCAAAAGAAGTTCCAGCCCTCGATGTAAAGGGTGCATGGGTTAGTGATGAGCTTTATGACAAGGAAAAGATAGAGGCTTTCTCAAAGCTTCCTGGAAAGAAACAGCTTATCGCTATGCTTATGTCCGCCATCAACGGACCTGCTCGTCAGCTTGCTGCAACATTGCAAGCTTATGTCGAAAAGAAGCAGTCTGAAGGTGGAGACGCTTCGGCGGCTAACTAAATTACAATTTACAGACGGGAAATATGCTTCGGTGGGGTTCACCGGCCGTCTGAACCGCGGTCAGGCTTCATAGCTGTCGACTGTCCGCGGAAAACCGTAAATCTGGAATGAAGAGGGTAGTTTGCCCTTTTTTCAGAACGGAATATAACTAATCATAATTGATTATGGAGAAGACAATATGGCAGCTCTCACAAATGATGAAATTCTTGACGCAATCGCTAACATGACAGTTCAGCAGGCAGCTGATCTCGTAAAAGCAATGGAAGAGAAGTTCGGTGTTACAGCCGCAGCTCCTGTTGCTGTAGCAGCAGCTGGTCCAGCAGCCGCAGCAGAAGAGCAGACTGAGTTCACAGTTACTCTTGAAAGCTTCGATGCAGCAAAGAAGATTGCTGTTATCAAGGCTGTCCGCGCAATCACAGGTCTCGGACTTGGTGAGGCAAAGGCTCTCGTTGAAGGTGCTCCAAAGCCACTCAAGGAAGGCGTTTCTAAGGCTGATGCTGACAAGATGGTTGCTGACATTGAAGCAGCTGGTGGAAAGGCAAGCAAGAAATAATCTGTGCTGTTGATTGTTTTTCAAGATACAGTATAAACTCTAGAACTTGATTTTAGCTTCAGGAGCCTTGTGCTCTTGAAGCTTTAGCTGTCGTATAAGGGGTTTGCCGTTATACGATATACTTTGGGGGTTCCCCAAAACGGAATGGGACATCCGTCAGAACCAGGTCTCTCGTGTTGAGTGAAGTTTTCCTTGCAGCGGTTTCCAGGGTATCAGTCCACACATGTAAGAGGTTGTTTGATGTACGCCAAGACCAGAAAAATCGAACGGCAGTATTTCGGAAAGGACATCAAGGATTTTATGCCGCTTCCGAATCTCGTGGATATTCAGCTTTCTTCCTATGAAAGTTTTATCCAGAAAGACACGGTAGAGGAAAGAACCCGCCTGAAAAAACAGGGCATGAGAAGAGAAGATATTGATAAACAGGCCCCTTTGAAAGAACAGGGCTTGGAGGAAGTCTTCAACTCTACGTTCCCGATTGAAAGTGCTGACGGAAGTATGTCCCTGGAATATGATTCCTATAAGCTTGACTTCGATAACATCAAATACACAGAGCTTGAATGCAAGCGTAAAGGCATTACCTATGCTGTCCCATTGAAGGCTGAAATCAGCCTGAGTATGATGGAGACCGGTACCATCATGCAGAAAGAAATCTATATGGGTGATATCCCCCTTATGACTGACAGGGGAACATTCGTAATTAACGGTGCCGAACGTGTTGTTGTAAGCCAGATTCACCGTTCACCGGGTGTCATCTTCCAGCATGAAAAAGATGTTTATTCCAGCCGCATCATTCCGTACCGCGGTTCTTGGCTTGAATTTGAAATAGACGCAAAAAAAGAACTCATCTTTGCGAAGATTGACCGTAAAAAGAAAATCCTGGGGACAATTCTTCTCCGAGCTCTGGGCTATGCAAGCAGGGAAGAGATTATCGATGCGTTCTACACGACAGAAACGATTACGGTTCCAGCAGACCAGAAGGACAGGGAACAGCTGGTGGGCCGTATTCTCGCCCGCGCAATTCTTGTAGATGATGAAGATTCAGACGAATCCAACGTTGATGAGTCAAATGAAAAGAAAAAGCTGTTCCGCGCTGGAGACAAACTTCAGTCCCACGATATCGACGACTTGGTTTCTAAGGGGATATCCGAAATCACTGTCATCAAACTCAATGCGAAGAAAAATCCTGATGACAAGGATGAGCAGAATCCGTCGCTGAACAGCGAGATGATTATCAACTGCTTTGAACGCGAGGAGATTCTGTTTGCAAAGGACGGAGAGCCTGTGACTGACGAGCCTTCAAAGGAAGACTGTCTTTCAAAGGTGTATGAAGTCCTGCAGCCTGGCGAGCCGATTACTTTTGAAGCGGCAGAGAAGGATTTGTCTTCAACGTTCTTTAATCCGCGCCGCTATGATTTGGGAAAGGTCGGACGCTACAAGTTGAATAAGAAATTCGATTCCAACTTTGAAGATCACACTCTGGTGAGGGACGACATCATCAAAACAATGAAGCACTTGATTGAGGTGTATGTCGGTGATGAACCGCTTGATGATATTGACCATCTGGGGAACCGCCGTGTCCGTTCGGTCGGAGAACTTCTTACTAATAGTTTTAAGACTTCTTTCAGCCGTATGGAGCGCATCGCAAAAGAGCGCATGAATCTGAAAGAGACGGAGACTGTAAAACCTCAGGATTTGATTTCTATTAAGCCGATTGTTTCAGGGCTGAAGGAATTCTTTGGCTCTTCACAACTTTCCCAGTTCATGGATCAGTGTAATCCGCTTTCAGAACTTACCCACAAGCGCCGTCTCAACGCACTCGGACCGGGGGGCCTTTCCCGTGACAGGGCAGGCTTTGAAGTCCGCGACGTACACTATACGCATTACGGACGCATGTGCCCGATAGAAACACCTGAAGGTCCGAACATCGGTCTTATCGTTTCCCTTGCAATCTTTACACGTGTTAATGAATATGGATTCCTTGAGGAGCCGTACCGCAAGGTTGAAAATGGAAAGGCTACAGATAAGATTGAGTATCTGTCAGCAATGGATGAGGATAAGTACTATGTCGGTCAGGTTACGGAGGGCATGAAGGAAGACGGTTCCTTCCCGACTGAATATGTGTCATGCCGCCACCGCGGTGATTATACAAGCCGCCGTGCAACTGATATCCAGTATATGGATGTTTCTCCCCGACAGGTTATCTCTGTGTCCGCCTCCCTCGTTCCGTTCCTTGAGCATGATGACGCAAACCGCGCCCTCATGGGCTGCAACATGCAGCGCCAGGGGGTTCCGCTTTTGTTCCCGGTACCTCCGCACGTTGGAACTGGTATGGAAAGGAAGACAGCCTACGATTCCGGTGTTTTGGTAAAAGCCCGCCGCGCAGGAGAAGTTGTCTGGGTTGAAAGCAACCTTGTAAAGATTCATCCTGATGGAACGGACAAGAGTGTTGTGGATTCATATCCGTTGCTCAAGTATGAGAAGAACAACTCTGATACTGTTAATCACCAGCGTCCGATTGTGCAGGTGGGTGACCACCTCAACGCAGGCGATGTCATAGCAGATGGTCCTGCAACGTATAACGGAGAGCTTGCGCTTGGGCGTAACCTGTTGGTTGGCTTCGTTCCGTGGAACGGCTACAACTATGAGGATGCTGTTCTTATCAGTCAGCGCGTCGTCAAAGAGGATATGTACACTTCTGTCCATATCCACGAATTCTCTACAGAAATTCGCGAGACAAAACTCGGCCCTGAAAAGATAACGCGCGATGTTCCGAACACTGCTGAAAAGACATTGGATAACCTTGATGCGGAGGGAATCGTCCGCATCGGTGCGAAGGTTCGCTCCGGCGACATCCTCGTCGGCAAGGTCACTCCGAAGAGCGAGACAGAGACTACCCCTGAGTTCAAGCTGTTGAACTCAATCTTCGGCGAAAAGGCAAAGGAAGTAAGGGATTCGTCTCTCCGTCTTCCTCATGGTGTCGAAGGTGTTGTAATTGATATACAGCGTTTGAAACGCACTGAGGGTGACGAGCTCCAGCCTGGTGTCGATGAGCAGGTTACCATTGTCATTGCTGACAAGCGTAAACTGGTTGTCGGTGACAAGATGGCTGGACGCCACGGAAACAAAGGTGTTGTTGCCCGCATTCTTCCGGTGGAGGACATGCCGTACCTCGATGACGGAACTCCGCTTGATATCTGTCTGAATCCGCTTGGTGTTCCTTCCCGTATGAACATCGGTCAGATTATGGAGTCCGAGCTTGGACGTGCAGGAATGATTCTCAATGAATGGTATGATTCCCCTGCGTTCCAGACTCCGAGCCAGGAGCAGATTGCGGAAAAGCTGAAACAGGCAGGTTTGTCACCAGACTGCAAACAGGTTGTGCATGACGGTTTCACAGGTGAGCCGTTCGTCAATCCTGTATTCGTCGGTGTCATCTACTTTATGAAACTGCACCACCTTGTTGATGATAAGATGCACGCCCGTTCAACCGGTCCGTACTCACTTGTCACTCAGCAGCCACTTGGAGGAAAAGCTCAGTTCGGTGGTCAGCGACTTGGAGAAATGGAAGTTTGGGCGCTTGAAGCGTATGGTGCTGCAAACACCCTTCAGGAAATGATGACTATCAAGTCTGACGATATGAACGGACGTTCAAAGGCGTATGAGGCAATCGTAAAGGGAGAGCCTTCTACACCAATCGGAGTTCCAGAATCATTCAATGTTATGGTTCAGGAGCTCCGCGGACTTGGTTTGGATTTCACTATTTATGATGACTCTGAAAAGCAGATTGCCCTTACAGAGCGTGATCAGGAATTGATCAATAAAGCAGGTGCCGGTTTCGACAAGGAGAACGAGAATGCGTGATATACAGGATTTCGCGAGTCTGAAGATAAAACTTGCCTCACCAGAGACAATCCGTGCATGGTCTTATGGCGAGGTGAAGAAGCCTGAGACTATCAATTACCGTACGCTCCGTCCGGAGCGCGACGGACTTTTCTGTGAGCGCATTTTCGGAACTACGAAGGAGTGGGAGTGCTACTGCGGAAAATTCAAGAGCATTCGCTATAAGGGTATGATTTGTGACCGCTGCGGTGTTGAAGTCACTCATTTTAAAGTACGTCGCGAACGCACTGGTCATATCGAACTTGCTGCTCCTGTCAGCCATATTTGGTACTACAGGGCTTCTCCAAGCCGCATGGGATTGTTGCTTGACATTCCTGTAAAGGATTTGGAATCAGTCTTGTACTATGAGAAGTATATCGTTATTGATCCGGGTGATACTGACCTGAAGAAAAACCAGCTCCTCACAGAAGACGAGTACGATGCTGCAAAGGACCGTTACGGTGAGGCTTTCACCGCCGGAATGGGTGCTGAAGCGATAAAGACTCTTCTTGAGAATCTTGATCTTGATGCCCTTGCGGCAGAACTCAGGGAAAAGATGATTGAAAAGGGCCCGAAGACCGATTCCCGCGTACTGAAGAGAATCGACATCGTTGAGAACTTCCGCGCTTCTGGTAACAAGGCGAGTTGGATGATTCTCGATGTTATTCCTGTTATTCCTCCAGAACTGCGCCCTATGGTTCAGCTTGATGGAGGTCGCTTTGCTACATCAGACCTTAATGATCTCTACCGCCGCGTCATAAACAGAAACAACCGTCTGCAGCGGCTTTTGGATCTTTCTGCTCCTGATATCATAATCAGAAACGAGAAGCGTATGCTTCAGGAAGCTGTCGATGCTCTGTTTGACAACAGCAAACGCAAGCAACGTGTAGTCAAAGGCGCTTCTAACCGTCCTTTGAAATCCATCAGCGATATGCTCAAGGGTAAGCAGGGACGCTTCAGACAGAATTTGCTTGGTAAGCGCGTTGACTATTCTGGACGTTCCGTTATTGTCTGCGGTCCTGAGCTTAAACTGTGGCAGTGCGGTCTCCCCGAGAAGATGGCCCTTGAGCTGTTCAAGCCGTTTATAATGAAGAAACTTGTCGACAAGGGGATTGTCTTCAATATAAAAAAGGCAAAAACGCTCGTGGAAAGTGAGTCTGAAGATGTCTATGCAGTCCTTGACGAGGTCGTACGCGAACATCCTGTCATGCTCAATCGTGCACCTACGCTTCACCGCCTCGGTATCCAGGCATTTGAACCTGTCCTTGTTCCAGGTAAGGCTTTAAAGTTGCATCCGCTTGCCTGTAAGGCTTTCAACGCCGACTTCGACGGCGACCAGATGGCTATCCACGTTCCTTTGACGCAAGCTGCCCAGATGGAATGCTGGACATTAATGCTGTCTGCAAGAAACCTTTTGGATCCGGCGAACGGAAAGTCTATTGTATACCCATCACAGGATATGGTTTTGGGTATCTACTACATGACTTCAATAAAGCCGAATGCAAAGGGAACAGGCAAACTGTTTAGTTCTACAGATGAAGTCAGGCTTGCGGCCGCTTCCGGTGCCATCGAATGGCAGGCAGAGATTAAGTTGCACCGCGACGCAATCTCTAAGAAAGTCCATGATGACAAAGATCCTGATTCCAAGTATCTTCTGACATCAGCCGGCCGTCTGCGCTTCAATGAGGCTATGCCTAATGAAGTTGAGTACTACAATGCACAGATGGGCGACAAGGAACTGCGCAAGATGATAGAGTTTGTCTATCATTCCCAGGGACCATGGCTGACCATAAAGATGCTTGACGCAATCAAAGAATGTGGATACAAGAACGCTACATTCTTCGGTGCAACGCTGTCCATGGATGACATCCTTGTTCCTGAAGAAAAGAAGGATATGGTCGATAAGGCCAACAAGAAGGTTGAAGATATTTTCAGCCAGTGGCAGAAGGGTGCTATTACCGGAGATGAGCGCTATAAGCGTGTAACTCAGGTTTGGGAAAAGACCAACGATCAGTTGACAGATATCATGATGAAGAAGCTTGCGGCCGATAAGGACGGATTCAACACCATCTATATGATGGCAACATCCGGTGCCCGCGGTTCCAAAAAGCAGATTTCACAGCTCGCCGCTATGCGCGGACTCATGCAGAAACCGAACGGAGACATCATTGAACTCCCTATTAAGTCGAACTTCAAGGAAGGTCTTTCTGTTATTGAGTACTTTATTTCAAGTAACGGTGCCCGTAAGGGTCTTTCAGATACCGCTCTTAAAACTGCTGACGCTGGTTACATGACCCGCCGTCTCGTTGATGTTTCCCAGAGTGTTGTTGTCAATGAAGAAGACTGTGGAACAATCAACGGTATCGACTATACCGCAATAAAAGACGGTGATACAGTTGTTGAGTCCCTCGCTTCGCGCATTTCCGGACACTTCTCAATCGAGCGTGTGCTTGATCCTGTTTCCGGTGAATTGCTGTGCGATGTGAACCAGTATATCGATGAGGACCTTGCTGATAAAATTGACAAGGCTGGCGTTGAAAAGGTGAAAATCCGCACTGTTCTTACATGTGAAAGCAAGCGCGGTGTGTGTGTAAAATGCTATGGCAAGGACCTCGCCCGTAACAAGATTGTTGAAATCGGCGAAGCTGTCGGTACGATTGCCGCCCAGTCAATCGGTCAGCCTGGTACACAGTTGACACTTCGAACTTTCCATACTGGTGGTGCTGCTGATACAACCGCTTCTGACAACAAGATAAAGATGAAGTATGACGTCTATATCAGAAGTCTTGAGGGAACGCATGTTGTCATGCCAAACGGAAACTGGCTTTTCACACGTCGCGGAACAATGGTTGTTACAAAGCTGTTCCGTGTATATGATCCCGCTGCTAATGATGAAATGCTTGTAAAAGACGAATCCCGCGTAAGAGTCGGCACTGTTTTGTATCGCCACGAAGGTGAGGATGTCTGCGCAACTGAAAACGGACGCATATTGATGTATGGTTCTCAGTTGCTGTTGACAAGCAATGATCAGGAAGTTCCTATAGATAACGGTTCTAAGATTTTTAAGGACTATGTCGGTGCTAACTGTATTGCAAAGGAAAATGTCCCTGTTGGTGAATTTGAGCCGTACAACGAGCCGATTATTGCAGAGCAGAGTGGTATCATACACTTCGTCGATATCGTTTCCGGTGAGACTTTGGAAGAGCACACTGATATTCAGACCGGTGCTGTCGAACGCCGTATTACCGACTTGCATCTTGACAATAAGCAGCCTCGTATCAGCATTACTGATGAGTCTGGAATGGAACGGGGTAGCTACTATTTGCCGACCGGAACATTGCTGAGAGTGAATGATATGCAGTCAGCCAGCGAGGGTACAGTTCTTGCAACGATTGAAAAAGCTGCTACGAAGGCTAACGACATTACGTTGGGTCTTCCTCGTGTTTCTGAGTTGTTCGAAGCCCGCAAGCCGAAGAATCCGACGGTTCTTTCTCAGATTACGGGTGTCGTTAAATTCGGTAAGATCGTTAAGGGTAAACGCAGTATTCTTGTCGAGGATGAATACGGCAGACAGTTCAACCATCTGGTTCCGATGACCAAGCGACTTCTTGTTCGTGACGGTGATAAGATAAAAGCTGGTGAAATGCTGTGTGACGGCTCAGCCGACCCACGCGATGTACTTGCAATTCTCGGTGAGAATGAGTTGATGAACTTCCTTATGGATCAGATTCAGTCTGTGTACCGCGCACAGGGGGTTGCAATCAACGATAAGCATATCGGTATTATCATCCGCCAGATGCTTAAGAAGGTTGAGATTGTGAACGTCGGTGATACTCGGTTCATCTATGGTCAGCAGGTCGATAAATGGAATTTCCATGCAGAAAATGCACGTGTAACTGCTGAAGGTGGAGAGCCTGCTGTCGCACGCCCTATGTTCCAGGGAATTACAAAAGCAGCTCTTGCTACTGATTCCTTTATATCAGCGGCTTCATTCCAGGAAACAACAAAAGTTCTGACGAATGCTGCAATTGCGGGTGCTGTTGATCATTTGAACGGACTTAAAGAGAATGTTACAATTGGTCATATGATTCCTGCAGGAACCGGTATGAGGCTGTATTCCCATTTCAAACTGTCTGACAGCAGTTCTGTCGATTTGGATGCGAAGATGAATGAAATCCTCGAGGAACGCAGAATTGAACAGGAGCAGAACCAGCATACACCGGATATCATGATGGCTGATACCGTTGGTACTGGGGCTGAAGAAGACTGATACGGATAATTCTGAGAAATTCAAGGAAATATCCTTGACTGACAGAACTTGAATTCGTTATGATAGTATGGCATCTCTAAAAGTAAGTTACAGCTTTTAGGGATTCCATTATAATTTGTATTTCTTGCCGAGGTGCTGCTCGGTGTTATATAGAGGAGAATAGGCCGATGCCTACAATTAATCAGTTGATCCGCAAGGGACGTAAGTCAGCGGCAAACAGGACCAAAGCTCCCGCGCTTGAGTCATGTCCGCAGAAGCGTGGTGTTTGCACACGTGTTATGACTATGACCCCGAAAAAGCCGAATTCGGCTTTGAGAAAGATTGCTCGTGTACGTTTGAGCAATGGAATTGAAGTAACAGCGTATATTCCGGGAATCGGACATAACCTGCAGGAGCACTCTGTCGTACTCGTGCGTGGTGGTCGTGTAAAGGATCTTCCTGGTGTACGTTACCATATTATCCGCGGTACCAAGGATACTCTTGGTGTTGACGGAAGAAAGCGCGCACGTTCAAAGTACGGCGCAAAGAAACCGAAGGCGTAATCGATAGGAGGTTAGAATTATGGGAAGACATAAGAAGTCCGTCAACCGTCCTGTTATGCCAGATGAAAAGTACAACAGTCCGGTTATTACAAAGTTTGTAACCCGCATGATGCTTGATGGAAAGAAGCAGACATGTTTGAAGATTGTATATGATGCACTCGACAAGCTCAAGGGAAAAACTGACAAGGATCCTCTTGAGGTTTTTTTGAAGGCTCTTGATAATGTCAAGCCATTGGTGGAAGTAAAAAGTCGCCGCGTTGGTGGTGCTACATATCAGGTTCCGATTGAAATCCGCGATACCCGTCGCGAAGCACTTGCAATGCGCTGGATGATTACAGCTGCACGCAATCGCTCTGGACACGGTATGGCTGATACACTCGCTTCTGAACTCTTGGATGCATATAACAACACAGGAACTGCATACAAGAAGAAGGAAGATACACACAAGATGGCAGAGGCAAACAAGGCTTTTGCTCACTACCGCTGGTAGTTTTGTTTTTGTAATTTGATGAAGCACCCGAGACGTGTACTTGGGTGCTTTTTTATGCGTTTTTTTTGAAATTTTTACCACTAGGTACTTGATATAAATTGATAAAAAATATATAAATAACGTACTGCCGTACGCGTGATTTTAGGTGCGGATTTTGGTTCTTTGAGATGTCAGACGGACAGAGTGTATGTCCGGCACAATTCGTAAAGATTATCTTTTTGAAAGATTTTCAGAGTTGATGCGGTTCGGGGTCTCGAAGCTGCCGTCGGCGGTTTTGGTTTGTAACAGGTTTCCGAACGTCTTCTGATGTTAAAAGGCTTTGGATACCAGACCAATTGTCAGACAGATGATAATGCTAGGTGGTGCCGGCCAGCTATCCTGAAGTGATGGGGTAGATAATGAGTTGTCCGAATCCTCTTTTGTATTTAATTTTCTGTCTTTCAACTAATTAATACTGGTTAAAATGTGTCTGCGAAAGCGCCATGACTGATGGTGTTTTCTGGCTTAAAGTGCAACACATAAAACTTATATATGCCGCAGGTAAAACTGTAAGGCAAGGAGAAAATCATGGCAAAGGAAGAGTTCAAAAGAACTAAACCTCACATGAACGTTGGAACCATCGGTCACGTTGACCATGGT
>CADBRT010000169.1 GCA_902797055.1 uncultured Spirochaetaceae bacterium | reverse complement strand
TTATGCCTGTCCCTGTACACCTGGAAGCCGTATCCTGCCAGTGAGCAGACGAAGATACTGAGCAGCGTCTGGACGACCGTTGTTCTGATGGAGTTCCACATGGCGATGCCAATCTGTGTGTTTGCAAGCAGGTTCTTTATGTTCTGGAACAAATATGTTCCTGGAACCATTTTTCCCGCAATGACATCGGTACTTTTGTTCGTAGCGGACACAAGCATGAAATAGAACGGGAAGATTGAAAGCACGCAGACCAGTATGATAAATGCATACTCTAACGTAGGTGCTTCGTTCAAGCGTGATTTACTTGTTCTCATTTCTGTCTCCTATTTTCAGCTGGAGGAATGAAAGCAGGGCGACCATGATAAGGATTACGTATGAAATAGCCGCCGCATATCCGAACTGAGGGTTGAGCCTGAATGACAGGTCGTAAATGTATTGTGATATGGTAATCGTCTCGTTTCCCGGACCGCCGCCAGTAAGGTTTTTGACCTCATCGAACAGCTGGAGGGTACCGTTGATTGACATAATTGATGTCAGAAGAATAACAGGGCGCAACAGCGGCAGAGTAATCTTTGTGAACTGATGGAAAGTTGACGCTCCGTCTATGCGTGCCGCCTCATACACTTGGGAGTCAATGTTCTGGAGACCGGCAAGGAAGAAAACCGTGTTGTAGCCTGTCCATCTCCATGTGATACAGATGATGATGATGATTTTTGCCCAGACAGGGTCGGTGAGCCAGTTCTTAGGCTCTGACAGAAGACCGAGCTGCAAGCACCAGTGGTTGATGATTCCATCCATACCGAAGATGGATTTAAAAATCAATGCCGAAGATACAAGAGCCGTGGCGCATGGCAGAAATACCATCGTCCTGAACAGACCTCTATATTTAAGCCTTGTGTCATTCAGTATGCTTGCAAGAACAAGTGCCAGAAGCAGCATTATCGGCACCTGGAAAATCAAATAAATGAATACATTGCGGACGGAGTAAAGAAAGCGTTCGTCCTGAAAGAGCCTGATATAGTTTCTCAGCCCCGTAAAGTGCAGATTATTTGCGACACCTGACTGGAGTGAGAGGAAGAAAGCCCGAATCATCGGGAAAAAATTCAGCACAAATATCAGAATTGCCGCCGGCAGTACAAATTCCCATCCAGCCCTTCTGTATTTTGCTTCCAAAGAAGCCTTTTTAATCATGTCCGTCCTCAAAAAAAAGCCGGCTTTCAAAAAGGAAAACCGGCTGTGTTTTTAGTGTGTTTTATTTACCGGAAATTACTCGCCCATGATGAACAGGACGTTCTTTTCTGCCTTCTTAAGAGCATCAGCGACGCTTGTACCGTTAAGAATGTCTGCAACTGCAACACCGACTTCCTGACGTGCTTCATAGTTGTAGATGCCGTATTTGACACGAGGAATGTCGTTTGAATATTCAACAAAGTCCTTGTAGATTTTCTGGCCGCCGAAGAACGGGTTGCCGTTGTTGTATGCAGGAGAATCTGCTGCCGGAAGCCATGTTGAAATAGCACCTGAAGATGGCAGAATTGTCTCATACAACTCTTTGCTTCCTGCAAATGTCTTGTTGAGGAAGTCTGCTGCGACATCGATGTTCTTTGAGCTTGACATAATCATCCATGAAGAACCACCCTGGCTTGAGCTGTTCTTTGCACCGGAAACGTTCAAACGAGGTGTGGTTGTAACAGCCCACTTTCCAGACTGATCAGCCTGTGCGGAGATGATTCCGACCATCCAGCTTCCGTCGATTGAAGAAGCAACCTGTCCGTTGTTTAAAGATGCTACGAATGCATTCCAGTCCGGGACAGCGAGACAAGTTCCGTCTGCTACCATGTCTGCATATACCTTGAGTCCTTCGAGAAGGGCAGGGTTGTTTGCAATGTTGACCTTTCCGTTTGCATCGAAGAACCATGTTCCTGCACTCTGGAGCATAACCATGGTGATATCCGGGTCATTGCCGACATAAGAAATCATATACTTGCCGGTCTTTGCTTTGACAATCTTTCCAAGCTCGTGGAAGCGGTCCCAAGTGATGTCCTTGAAATCCTCAACCTTGAGTCCAGCCTGCTCGATGATGTCTTTGCGGAGGAATGTTCCGGTAACACCGTTGTCGAACGGAACAGAGTAGTTCTTGCCGTTGACGTTTCCAAATGCTACTTTGAACTGTGCGAACTGTGACAGGTCTACTTTTCCGTCAAGCGGAGCAAATGCGTTCGGATAGTTTGAAACGTTCTTGAGGATAGCGTTGTCCTGGCAGAGGATGATATCCGGCAGGGCGGATGTATCATTTGCGGAGAGAGAAGTAATCAGCTTCTGCTGCAAGTCATCCCACGGTGTCTCGACAATGTTGATTGTTACATTCGGCTTGTCGCGGTTGTAGATTTTTGCAGCCTCGTTCATTGCGTAGATATTGAAACCTGGATCCCAGCACCAGACGGTGAGTGTCACCGGTGCGTTCGGGTCAGTTTTCTGGCTTGAAGATGCCGACGCAGCAGCCTCTTTCTTGCTGCATCCCATAAAACCTGTTGCAAGTCCGGCTGCAAGAAGAGCACCGAGACCAAAGCGTGTTATTTTTTTCATCGTATAATGTCCTCCTGTCTGGCAGACGGTGAAAGTCCGTCAGGCTTGTTCAGTATATAATGAATTATAAATCGCTTTTACCAAACTGAAAGAGATAAAAATACTAAAATTCGGTTTTTATGCAGGTACAGATGTACTTTTGGGACGGGATTGTACAGAGAAAACAATCCGTTGTGAAAACAGCCTTACTCCCAGACGAACAAATCCGCGCAGTTGCGTTCGCCACCGCTGATGTTTATTGCTTGCCCGGTGCAGAACGTATTGACCGCAGTCATAAAATAGCACCATTCGGCAGCTTCCTGGACTGTCGCCCAGCGTTTGAGCGGAGTTACATCCATGATTTTCTTCCATAAGGATTCATTTTCCATGACAGGCTTGTTCAAGTCCGTAGCGACCCCGCCGAAGCATACCGCATTGCACGTTGCCCGGTATTCATTTGCAAGCCTGATGGCGCAGTTCTTCATGTATCCGGTCACGCCTGCTTTTGACGCGACATAGGTAGGGAATTCGTTTCCGTTCAGACTGGAAACAGAACTGTTGAAAAGCACTGATTTTATGCAGGGCTGGAACGCGTATTTTTCTGTTACTGCCATCGTCCCCAAAAGATTGACGGTTATATCTTTTTCTGTCGCGGTTTGAATGCCCGCATTATTGATAAGGATGTGTATATCGTTTATCTCCGGCAACGCTTCTTTGCAGGAAATGTCGGCTGCATAATGTGTATAATGCTCTCTTTGAAGAACAGCCTCATCGCATGAAATGGTGTCAGAAAGAATGTCTATTCCGAAAACCTCATGCCCCATCTCCAAAAATTTGACGCATACCTGCCTGCCGATTCCCTGTGAAGAACCCGTTACCAGAACTCTCATAAGCTTTATTAACTCGCTATTCTTTTCTTGCTTTTTGAAAACGTGAAGTATGCCTCCCCGACGTTTTCTGCTTCCCATTCTTTCACAATGCGATAGCCGATGCCGCTGAAAAGAACTTCACACAACAGTTCGCAGACTGCACCAATGGCAGAGCAGACGAACACCTGTGTCCAGGTCCAGCCGAAGAAAATCTTTGAGACAACGGTTGCAAAGACAAAGTTGTCAACCAGCTGGGCAATAATGGTAGAGACATAACTGCGCAGTGCAAACGCTGCAAAGCCGTCTGATTTTAACGCTTTGCCGATAGTGCTGTTCAGCAGTGCGTTTACAATGCTGGATGTGATGAACGCAAGCCCAGAACCGAGTACGACATACCAGCTGCCGCCGAACGTGTTGTTCAACGCTGTGTTTACTGCGAGGTTTTCTTCAGTATAAAACTCACCCCACATGCCAGGAGCCTTTGCCAGAATTGCAAAAATGCCGCAGACACCCAGATTAACGAGCAGCGCCATGAGCGACACTTTAATGCAGGCTTTTGCCCCCCACCGCTTGCAGATTATGTCCATGCACAGGAACATAATCCAACTGAAGACAAAACCGCAGTCCAGCGCTACAAACTTGTAGTTGATGAGTTCCTTGTTCGCCATGAGGTTTGCGCACACAACTGAAAGAACAAAAAATGTGATGGTAAGGGAAGGAATGCTGCGGAGCAGGATTTTCATGTCCGTACATTCATCGCGGAAGAATTGACCAATCTTTTTCATAAAGACTGACCTCCTTAAGGATTTTAATTTATTAAGCGCAGGAGTTTTTGAGGCTTCATAAACTGCGCTGAACGCCCCCTACTGTAGAATATATTTTGTATATGGTCAAGGGAGCGGGGGGAAGTTCCTTTACCGCAGCAATCCTCCATGAAAGCAGCACTCGTATACCTTAATTTCCTTGCAGTGGATTTCCTCAAAGCCTTGAAACCATGCGAAATTTCCTGTAACCCGACACCGGTATGAGTATTCACCGCTCTGGTACAGTTCCGGACCTCTGTACGGCATTTCCGCTGTAGCAGCGCGGAGTGCTTCCTTCAAGAAATTCCCGCTGAACCGTTCGTCCAAGACGCGCCCCATGTAGTTCATCGCATAGACCGCTGTACCATTTTTCCAGACCGCTTCCTCCCCTGCAAACTGCTCACCGCCGACATAGGTGTCGTGGTAGACGAAGTTGCCTTCTTCAAACCTGAAGTCGTGGGAGTCCAGCCTTGTGGAATCAACTTCGTTCATAAAACCTGCATAGGTGTTTACATTCGCCTTTAACCGGAATCTGATGATTTCTTTTATATCGTTGTGTTCTGCCTGCGGTACAGGGGCAGGACTGCAGTCCTGGTCTTTCACCAGATAATCAACCGTCACATTCATCAGTGTGCTGATTGCAATCAGGTTTGCTATGTCGGGATACGACTGCCCGGACTCCCATTTTGCGATCGCCTGACGTGAGATATTTAGCTTTTCTGCTAAACCTTCCTGTGTGTATCCCTTGTTCTTTCTAAGAATCTGAAGTTTTTCCGAAAAAATCACTTCGTGCACCTCCTGATATAATAATAGCAGGCGGTGCGCTCATTGTCAGCAATGCAGCAGTTGCTTTTCTGCTACGGCTGGTTGCCTTAGCGCAAGCGCATCAGCTTGCAGTTTTCCATGTCCTCGCTCCACAGTTTTTCGATAGGCAGTTTCTTTATCTGTGCGACAATGCAGGAGTTCAACGCCCCGTGTCCTACAATCAAAACATCTTTGCCCTGCTGCAAAAGCGGTTCGACTTTTTCGTTCATGAATGCGTTTGTCCGCGCAAACACATCTTCAAAACGCTCACCGCCTTCAACCGGGACAGTGTATTTTTCCGGATGAAGAAACAGATTTTTGATGGGGCAGTCAGGCAGCTTAAAGACATGCGCCGCACCTTCGAATACGCCGAAACTCATTTCGATGAGGCGCTCGTCAATTTCAATGGGCACGTTCCTTCCGCTCAGCAGTATCTGTGCAGTCTCCTTTGCCCGTATGAGGGGAGAACAAAAGCAAACGTCAAAGTGTACGTCTTTGTATTCCTCCGCGGCGCGCTGAGCCATCTTCCGCCCTTCGTCGTTCAGCGGAATATCCGTATGCCCCTGAAGTCGGTGCTCGGCATTCCAGTCCGTTTTCCCATGTCTCATAATGTACAGCATGTCTGATTTTAACACGTTTGATTCCAGTACGTCTATGGAAGACATTGTAAATGATGTCATTGTTGAGAACCTTGCAGAAGATTTGTCTGCTCAGCAGGTTCTTGACCTTTGGAAAACAATC
>CADBRT010000168.1 GCA_902797055.1 uncultured Spirochaetaceae bacterium | reverse complement strand
TTCCTTTCCAAATTCAGCGGGGACTGCAACAGATGCGTCCGCCGCAGAAACAACCTGCTCCTGCCCTGCTCTGTTTGTAAGTTCCGCAGCCGCATTTTCGTTTACGGCAAGCAGAACTTCATTTGCAGCCTCAAGCGTCTCAGCAGCTTCAATGTTCGTTGCTTCTGTCGGCAGAGCAACAGACTGCTCAATCACACATCCAAACAGGACGACGGGCATTTCCACGCTTTCTGAGGATTCCGCATTACGCTCCTCAACTGCAATGTGAGAAGTATCTTTTGTATCTGATTTTGTTGAAACTGGAGACTGGCCTTCTGATGCCTTTTTTACAACGGCAGGTTCAGCCCCTGTGTCCTCTGTTTTCTGAAGTTTTTCAGAAACAGGACGATTCTCCTGAGTGTTTGGTTCCCCAGCAGGAACCTTTCTGGAGGCTTTCTCCAGCATTTTCTCAAAAGATGATGGCTTAGTCTTTTTTATTGAGTCATCACCTGATTTCCCACTCTGTAGGGAAACCAAGTTCTGACCATTCAACAACTGCACTGCCTGCATCGGCACCTCCGCATAAACATCGAAAGGTTGCCGACAGACAGAAATCAATAATCCAGCGAGGTCGGCTTGTTAGCCATCTTTCTTTGGATCTCCGCTGCACGCGTTGGATCCATAAGAGACAGCCAGTACGAACCCGTAGAAGAACCTCCACTTGCCTCAGCATCCTCTTTCTCACGGCGCAGCACATCAATGATGTCCTGGTCATTCATAGCAGAAAGAATCGCTACAGCATTGTTCGGCGGCATATTGCTCAGGTTCTGTACAATTTGCTCGATGTTCTTACCTCTATCTTCGTACTTTTTCACTTCATTGTTGAATGTTTTTTCACGTTCTTCCTGCGCAACTTGCCTGTCCTCAAGCTCCTGCGCAATCTGAGTGTTGTTTTCTTCCTGCTGACGGACATCGGATTCACGTTTGTCGAGTTCCTCAGTTCTGATGTCCAATGCCTCAAGTCGTTTTGCAAAGCGGTCATTGTCCAAGTCCACTTCGCTCAAATCCTTCGGGGTCGAAGGAGACGTAGAAGTCTGCGGAATCAGTCCTACAAGCCGGTATACAGGCGCAAATGCTTTTTTTGCCTGAATGAGCCCCAGATAATCAAACCACATCAGACCGAACAAAGCGAGAATGACGATGAGAATCAAAAGTAATATAGACTTTCCTAAAACTTTTACGCGAGACACAATTGTACCCCTTCCCCTCTATTTTCTTTCAACTAGTCACCTTCTACTATCGGCATTTCAAATTCGGAAATAAAGGGGAATATTGCAGAATGCTGCTGTTATCTGCCTATCAGACCGCCAATGGCAGCTCCAAGCGTAATGTCGTTATCCTTTTCAACAATCTCGAAGTACAGATTCCGCTGCTTTACGAGCACATCTTCAAGATAGCCCTCTACGCGGGAACGAACCTTGTATGTTTTATAGAAGGAAGTTCCGTCACAAAGCAGGCATACAGGAGCACAGGCAGAAGTGCCAGCCCCGCTCTTGATAACACATGAAGCAAGAATAGCAGCCGCCATGCGAGCTGTGCGCTCAACAACCGCGTCGAGCAGCTCGAACAGCCGTTCATAGTCTTCTGGAGTTGCGCACTCAGCAGCCTTTGCTCCCAGAACAGACGCGGTGCTATACGGACTGTGAAGGAAGGAATCCATCTCAATCTGGGTCAGAGCGGTGAGTTCCAGCAAAGAAGCGCAGAAAGCGGAAGAGAACAGCCCTTCGCTTGCCGCTGTGCGGACAACCTCATAGCTGAGCGGACCAAGATATGCACCGGAACAGTGCTTTTCCATAATAGAAGTTCCCGGCTTCACGCTCTTTTTGTCGTATGAGACATCGAAATCAGAACAGACAACATCCTTGAACTTTCCGCTCTCGCAAACGATAATCTGCTTTTTAAGCTCGTTATACGCAGGATCCTCAGGCTGAATATAGGCACCGTTCATTCCGGTTCCAAGGATAAAGCCGACATATGATGAATAGCGCATTCCGGCAGCAGGACCAGCTGCCCCTGCCAAAAGCGCTGCAACAGTGTCGTTCAAAAGGGAAATATGAACTTTCTTTGTCCAGCCATGCCGTGCAAGCGCCTGGGAAAGCTCTGCGCCGATATGGCACCCGACAACCTCAGGAGCCTTGATTTCCTTTGAGAAACCGATGAGAACACCGTCACCGTCCTCGGTGATGGTCATCGGATATGAGAAACAGAATCCGATGTTCTCGGATTTATCCTTCAAATGCTCCAAATTCTCTGCAAACTGATTGAAGAACTCTGTGCGGGAAAGCTCCCGTTCGATTCCAGGCATCTTTGTTTTTTCCATGAACTCGATGGACGGCTTGCCGAGGGAATCAAACGTGACAAGACAGGACCGGAAATTGGTTCCACCGGCATCTATGACGATTACACTTTCGCCAGCAGCATTCTTTTCCGGGGGATTGCAGAATGTGCGAATCATATCCTGCCCTGCTGGGCGACCAGAAAGCCCTGCGTCCATATCATACAACAGTGCGTCTACAACTGAATTGATATCCTGATGCACTGGGAAATTATGCCTGCCCAAAAAAGCGGCAACAGCCTGGTTCATAATCTTCTCCTGAGGAAACGGTCAGTTTCTTACATTTTTTAGTATTTTTATATTGTACCATAAAAAGAAGAAATTGCAAGAGTAGCTGACCGTTTGAGAAAACGATGGAAGACTTCTTTACTTGCTGAAACCGAGCGTCTTCGCGCGCTCCAGCGCATGGGTGATATCCACGCAGACGTTTTCTTCACCCAGCGTTTCCACCATTCCGCTTTTTTGGAGCAGTTTGAGCGGCTGTGCGTGAACACCACTCAAGATAATCTGAACCTTACGCACCTGACAGGCGTTGTAGAGCTGGCGCAATGCCTTAACCCCACCTGCGTCCAAGTAGCTGGTGTTCCGCATGCGGATTATGAGACAGCGGAAATCTGCACCCGAACGCTGGACTGCAACTTCAAACTTTCTGACCGTCGCAAAGAACAGAGGCCCCTCCACTTCGTAAATCAGAAGCCCGTCCGGGATGACAAGATTTTCCTCCGGCATATCGGCATGAGCCGCAAGGACACCCTCACTATCATCACCGTATTCATGGACATCAGAAAGCAGCGCCATCTTCTGGATAAAGAAGAATGCGGCAAGCATGAGCCCGATACCGATTGCAACAGTGAGGTCGACAAACACCGTAAGCAGGAATGTGGCGGCAAGCACTGTAATGTCAGACTTCTGCCCCTTGAGAAGCGCCCTGATTTCCCTGAAGCCTGCCATATTCCATGAAACAGAAACAAGCACCGCGGCAAGAGCCGGCATGGGAATGTATTTCACCAGTTTTCCGAGGAACAGCAGGATAAACAGCAGCACGACAGCGTGAACAATGCCGGCAACCGGCGTACGTCCGCCGTTCTTTACGTTCGTTGCAGTGCGTGCGATTGCACCGGTAGCCGGAATGCCTCCGAACAGCGGGGTCACCAAGTTGGCAACCCCCTGAGCAATCAGCTCCTGGTCAGAATCATGCTTGGCGCCAATCATACCGTCCGCAACCACAGCACTGAGCAGCGACTCGACAGCAGCGAGCACAGCAATGGAAGCAGCCGTCGGGAACAAGTCTACAACCACCGGAAGACTCAACGAAGGCAGGCGGGGAGCCGGAAGCATGGTCGGGATTTCGTAGCGGTCAGCGATTGTGTCTACCGGTAGCTTGAAGATTGTACAGACAATTGTTGCAAAAACAATCACCACCAGAGAACCGGGAATCTTCTTGCTGACCTTTGGCCATACAAAGATGATTGCCAGGCACACAGCCGCCATACCGAACGCCCACCAGTTGACCGTCCCGAACGTCTTGAAGTACACACCCCACTTGCCGACAAAATCGCCGGGCATCTTTCCCGTCGTAAGACCGAAGAAGTCCCCCACCTGCGTCGTGAAAATTGTAACAGCAATACCAGCCGTAAAACCTGTGATGATAGTATATGGAATAAACTTTACAAGACTTCCAAGCTTGAGGGCACCCATTAGGATGAGCAGAATGCCCGCCAGAATCGTTGCCGTGGCAAGACCGCTCATTCCGAACTTCTGGATGACACCGTAAACGATTACGACAAACGCACCGGTCGGCCCTCCAATCTGAACCTTTGACCCGCCGAGAGCGGAAATCAAAAAACCTGCAATGATTGCAGTAAAGATGCCTTCTGACGGCCCCACACCGCTCGCTATGCCGAATGCGATTGCCAGCGGCAGCGCCACAATGCCCACAATGATACCGGCACTCAAGTCCGTAAGAAATTTCTTACCGTCGTATCCCTTGAGCGACTTTACAAGTTCCGGCTTAAACATACAAAAACTCCTAAAACTTCCTTTAATCTGTTATAACAATGAAGTTATTAGTGATACACTATTTGCAGGGCGTACGTCAAGACGGGGCTTTCTTCGCTTCTATATTTTCTGCGGGCAGACATGGCAGTCGATTTCCAGTGCATTTTTCATAAAAGGGCTCCTTGATCTTTGTTTTTGTTTCCAAAGAAAACTTTAACGATCATATGAACATAGATTGATTTCATAAAGAATAACATTTTCTTCACTTACATTTTCAGAATACGAAATATAAATAACTTCGCCTGAAAAATCTGAAAGTTTATAATAATCAAAATAGTCAGAACTTTCTTTTTGAATAAATCAATATTTTTTTAAATAGTTTATATTGTAAAAACCTGTGTATGATTCTATAAAAAGATATACATTTTTACTTTTGTTTCCTATACTTTATCATCTCAAACGAGGGCTTTTTGCTGTGAAAATACTAATTGAAAACACAATATAAAAGTTAGAATTATTATACACTTTTTTATTCATTATATATTCCTAAACACCCCAGTAATGGCGTCCGTATAGCAACTGATTGTACCGTAAAAACAGTTTTGCCAACGGCAGAATTGGCGCAAAAGTTGCAGTGCCGCAAAGGCACTAATAGCAACTTTTGTGACAAAGTTTTTATCGGTTTTGAAAACCGCGTTAGAC
>CADBRT010000167.1 GCA_902797055.1 uncultured Spirochaetaceae bacterium | reverse complement strand
CTCTACGACAGCCGTACCCTCCTTTATGAACATTATGACAGGATTCTCAAAGGAATCGGTGTTTTTATCGATATTTTTCCCATTGACGGACTTCCTGAAAGTGAAAAAGAGCGAACCTCTTACTGGAATAAGACTCGTATTTTAAAGCGTCTTAATACAATGATATATGATAAATGGGACAGGAAGGAGAATTTGCCTAAACACATATTCCGCTTCACCATGTATTGTCTGTTTAAGCTTTTGCCACCGGGAATGATTGCAAGAAAACTCAACCGTATGGCTCAAAAATATCCTGTGGATGAGTCCAGCATTGTTGCAACATCGGTGTTCGGTTACGGCAGAAGGGAAGAAATGCCTCATTCCATAATAGAGTCCTTTTGTGATGTCCCGTTTGAAGACAGGACGTACCGTGCCCTTGCTGACTGGCATACCTATCTTACGAATATCTATGGAGACTATATGAAACTTCCTCCAAAAGAGCAGCAGGTTTTGAAGCATGACGCTGAAGCGTTTTGGAAGGAGAACGTATGAACGTCGCTTTGATTTTTGCGGGAGGTTCCGGCACCCGCATGAACAGTCGGGGCAGACCTAAGCAGTTTTTACAGTTTTATGGTAAGGAACTCATAATCCATACACTGGAAAATTTTCAGGAACACAAAGATATAGATGCTATCACTGTCGTCTGTATTGAAGATTGGATACCGTATTTGAAAAAACTTCTTCAGAAATATCAGATTGATAAGGTTCGTACCGTGGTCAGCGGTGGAAAGACCGGTCAGAACTCCATTTACAACGGTATCTGTTCCATAAAGACCTATGCGTCCGATGACAGTATTGTCCTTGTACATGATGGAGTCCGACCCTTTGTGAACGAGGAATTGATTTCTGCCTGTATCGCATCTGTAAAAACTCATGGCTCGGCAATTACGGCGACGCCTGCCATCGAAACCATTGTTACACAGGAAAATGGAAAAATTACATCGATTACAGACCGCAGTAAATGTTTCCATGCAAAAGCTCCCCAGTGCTTTTATCTTCGTGATTTGTACTGTGCACACGAAAAGGCAAGGCGGGAGGGCAATACAAACATGATTGATTCTGCATCCCTCATGAAGTTTTATGGTTATGATTTGTATACGGTTCCCGGCAATGCCGACAACATAAAAATAACAACCCCTGCCGATTTCTATACATTCAAGGCACTTTACGAAGCAAGAGAACAGCAGCAGATTTTCGGTTTGTAGACACCTTAATTTTATGAGAAGGAGAAGAAGATGTCGTTATCCAGAATTTTACAGGAAGATTTTGAGTATATCACTGCAAACTATGATTTTTCCGTATTGAAGGGAAAATCTGTTTTCATAACAGGTTCGACAGGTCTTCTTGGCAGCCAGTTGTTGAAATATATGTGGTACTTAAACGATTCTCTGAATTACGGAATCCGTCTGTACGCATTGGCTAGAAAACCTGAAAAAGTAAAAGCTGTCTTTTCGGACATTTCTCAAAACGCTGTCACCTTTGTGTATGGCGATGTTCTGAATCTGCCTCCTTGTGATTTCGATATCGATTACATTATACACGGAGCAAGCATTACATCCTCTAGAGACTTCATTGACAAAGCCGTGGAAACAATAGACATTGCCGTGAACGGTACGCTGAATATGCTGCGCTTGGCACAAGAGAAACAGGTAAAGAGTATGGTTTATCTGTCAAGCATGGAAGTTTTCGGCACTACTGATGGAAATAAAGCTTGTCGTGAAGAGAATCTCGGCTACATCGATATTATGAGTCCCCGTTCCAGCTACTCCGAAAGTAAGCGGCTTTGTGAATGTCTCTGCGCATCATATGCAGCTGAATATGGGGTGGATGTAAAGATAGCTCGTCTTACACAGACCTTCGGATATGGCATAGATTACAGTGATAGCCGTATTGCTGCGTATTTCGCCCGCTCCGTCATTGAAAAACAGGATATCATCCTAAAAACAAGGGGTGATACGAAGCGTCCCCTGCTGTATGCACGTGATGCCGCCAGTGCTATTTTGACTGTGCTTGTCAAAGGTAATGCTGGGGAAGCTTACACTGCTGCAAATCCTAACACGTTTACAACTGTTCGGGAAACTGCTGAAATCATTGTAAAAAACATCGCCTGCAACAATATAAAACTCAGATATGACATAAAAGAAGTCCCGAAAGAATATGCGCAAAATGTGAATCTGAATTTGAATCTGAATGTGGACAAACTTCGATCCCTCGGCTGGAAGCCTTCTGTCGGGCTTGAAGAAGCGTACAGGAAACTGATTGAAGGCATGCGTGAATACGCTCCGCGTTCCTTATAGGATTTTGCTTATGATTTTACAGAAAATTCTTTTTGCAGATGATTCACCGTGCAAAGAACCTCTTATGTTTTTCCGCCCCTATGGTGACAACGGACTTGCTCTCAATACGTATTTCAATGCTTTTTCCCTCTGTAAGTGGCGGCAGTACACGAAACTGTCCAATCTCAGGTTCATCGTGAGGACAGTTCAAAAAGCCTCTGTTCGTGCGCGGGGAATGAACGCTGAAGAGGACATAGTATTGCCGTTGGAGGCTGAAGAAACTTCCTGTGTGGATGGAAGTTTTTCCTATACGTTGGACTTTTCTGACAGTCTTGATTTTAAAGGTCTTTTATATGCGGTGCTTGAAAGTGAGGGCTCTGAACCGGTGCGGATTACCGGCGGTGAGTGGGAGACATCTGTTTCCCCAGAAGGTGAGGGGGACATAAAGATTGCTGTCGGCATAACGACATTCAAGCGTGAAAAAGAGGTTGAACGGAATATCCGTGTGCTTGCAAACTGTCAGGCGGTCGATTCCGTCCTGGTTGTGGACAATGCACGTTCGCTTTCGGATACCATGAAGCGGGAGACAGCTTCATGCGGTACTGCGTCTGTCAATTTCTACGAAAATCGCAATGTCGGAGGTTCGGGTGGCTTTACGAGAGCTATGATTGAGGCTTTCTTCTCCGGAGTACAGCCCGACTTTACCCATATCATTCTTATGGACGATGATGTTGTCTTTTCCTGCGATGCCGTTGAAAGGACCCGGTCTTTCCTTGCAATCCTGAAAGATGAGTACTCGGATTCCGCTTTGTATGGAGTCATGTTTAATATCAATGATATGAAAGAGCTTTATTCTGCCGGCGGTATTTGGAAAGGAAATGCCCTCGGTTTGAATATGAAAAACTGCCATAGCCGTCTTGATATGACTGATGCATCGAATGTTTTCGAAAGTGAAGCGGATGCCGGTGCTAATTATTCCAGCTGGTGGTACGCCTGTTTCCCTCGGTCTGTCATTCGTCCGGACAACCTTCCGATGCCGTTTTTCCTTCATTTCGATGACATAGAATACGGAGTCCGCAATAAGAGTAACGGCTTGATTTTCTTGAACGGCGTGGCTGTTTGGCATCCGCTTTTTATCCAAAAGAATCCGCTTTGGATAAAGTATTATGAATACCGCAATACGTTGATTCTGCTTACATCAGGTTTTTCCCGCAAAAGTAAAAAGGATTTCTTTTCAAGCGTCATGACGCTGCGGCACCGCTATGATTGTTTTATAGGTCCGCTGCTTCACTATGATTACGACGCGGTGGAGGTGCTCGTCCTTGCCCTTGAGGATTTCCTTTTGGGGCCGGACTCCTTCATGGCTCTTGACGCAGAGAAAAAGCACCGGGAGCTTTCAAGATTTTCCCGGCGGCAGTATGTGGAAGAAGAGAGTCTGGCGGGAGAAATCCGCTGTGTCTGCAAGGGGCGTGTGTTCTGCAAGCCGCTTGCGCTCTTGTTGGAGTTGATTTCCTTTTGTGTTCCGTTTCGTAAGCAGGGACTTAAATATATTGAAGCGACGGGGAAACGTTCTGATTTTCCATATCTGTATGATGCTTTGTATGTTTTTGACACACGGGCTACAGTTAATGCCGGCTATGTGCTCAAACGGGACCGCAATCGGACGAGGAACCTTTACAAACGTTTTGCTGTTGCGTACCGAACATTGAAGAAAAACTACGACGGATTGTCGGCAGACTGGGACCGGGCGAAACCCGTCATGACCAGCCTACCGTTCTGGAAACGGTACCTGAACCTCTGTTGATGTGTGCTACAGCCTGCGCATCTCCTCTAATTGCTGCTGATTATAGTTTTCTGGATTTTTTTTGTGAGATTCACCAATAACTATGGATTTTTTGTAGATTTAGCCGTAAAATTATGATAGAGTCCAAAAATTAGGATTTGGAGGTTGCATATGACAAAGTCTACAAGAAACAAAGTACTTGGAACCAACCAGTTCGTTTTACTGCTGCTTACGGCAGTGCTGGGCATTGCTTCCCTTTTGTTTGCCAGCTGTGCGAACAGCGTTTCTGAGGGGGGCGATGACTATAGCGAAACAGCTTCCACAACGGTCAGCGGCGGCGACGGGATCGGCATTGCGCTGGCTTTCAACACGGGTTCTGCAGGTGGTTCCAGG
>CADBRT010000166.1 GCA_902797055.1 uncultured Spirochaetaceae bacterium | reverse complement strand
GAAATGGTTCAGATGATTGAGGTCAACCGCGCATACGAGGCGAACCAGAAGGCCATCCAGACAGAAGATGATATGATGGAGTCTCTGTGGACTAAAACTGTGACTGTACAGCGCTAGATAATAATAAGGCAGAATTAAAAAGGAGTAGGATGCTATGGTAAGAAGTTTGTGGAATGCTGCTACGGGAATGAACGGACAGCAGACGAACATAGATACAATTTCGAACAACCTTTCCAATGTAAATACGACAGGCTTTAAACAGCACAGAGCAGAATTTGAAGACTTGGTGTATCAGAACGTGAAACTCGCTGGAACCCCTGCAACCGAAGATACGGTAACACCGGTAGGTCTTCAGGAAGGTGCTGGTGTTAAGGTTGCTGCAACTCAGAGGGTTATGTCCCAGGGGTCGCTTCAGGCAACAGGCGTTGATACCGATGTTGCAATCGTCGGTGACGGTTTTTTCCGCGTGGAACAGTATGATGGCAGTTGGGCGTACACCCGCGATGGTTCTTTCAAAGTGGACTCCAACGGTCAGTTGGTAAATGCTAATGGTCTCCGGGTGCTTCCTGAAATCATTTTACCGGAGGGCTTCCAGTTGGAAACCCTGTCGATCAGCGATGACGGTAGAGTTTTCGTACGGGTAAACGGAGAACTGGAGCCGATCCAGGTAGGGCAGATGGAGCTGTACCGGTTCCCGAATGCTGTCGGTTTGGAGAATGCTGGAGACAACTTGTATAAGGTGTCGAACGCTTCCGGCGGACCGATTGCAGGTCGCCCAGGTTTTGAAGGAATGGGCGTAACAAAACATAAATTTCTTGAAATGAGCAATGTGTCTGTCGTTAATGAAATGGTTCAGATGATTGTGGCTCAGCGTGCGTATGAGTTCAATTCAAAGGCAATTCAAACAAGTGACAGTATGCTTCAGACAGCAGCGACATTAAAGCGTTAAACGGAGCTGGTAAATGGATGTTCAGAATGTAAACGGTTTTTCTGCAACTAATTTTCTTGCAGATGCAGGTGCTGTGATGGGTTCGGCAAAAACAAAGAGTGAGGAAAGCAAATTTCAAAACCTCTTGAAATCCATGCAGGCTTCTGCAAATACTCCTTCCGTTGCTTCATCTCAGGTGAACAAGAGCCATAAATTGACTGGTGATTATACACAGGGATTCTCAGGCTCTTATACTTCTGAACAAGACAAAACTGCAAAACCTCAGGGATTTGCAGCGAATGCAATGACAGCTGGCGGCAAACAGCCTGTCATTGACAGAACCAGTGAGTTGTATGAGCAGTCAATGGAGCTTGAAAACTATATGGTTAAGATGATGTTGTCATCTGCCAGAAAGACTGTCGGGAAAAGCACCCTGTTTGGAAAAGAAAATGAATATGCCCGTGAGATGTACGAGGACATGATGTACGATAATTATGCCGAATCCCTTACCAAGAACGCGGGATTCGGTCTTGCAGACCAAATTTATATAGAGCTTTCAGGGCAAAGATAAAGGGCTTCCAAAATCTGTATTAAAAAATAGTTTTATCCTTAAAAAAAGGCTGTACATGTGTGGAACACGTACAGCCTTTTCGCTTTTATACTAAAGTGAATCAGTACTTTTTGTCAGCGTATCCAATCCAGCCCTCATTTTCGATGAGAACTTTTTCGAATCCGTCGAGTTTGAACGGATAGCTGGTGGACAAAGAACCCGCTATAAGCTTAATCTTCCATGTTCCGTCATCTTTCTGTTCAATCTTGCATGTCGTCTCCTTTGTCGCAAAGGAACGGAACATATCATCAATGTCTCTTTTGGGCATATCAAGTGCGAGAAGACCACAGTTGTACATGTTCTGCCGGAAGATTCTTGCAAAATTGACTGCGATAACACAGTAAATGCCATTCACTTCCAGTGCCCACGGGGCGTGCTCCCTGCTTGAGCCGCATCCGAAGTTTTCACGTGTTATGATTACTTTTTTGCCACTGATATCTGTCTTTGGGTTGAAGCCGTCCAGCTTCAAATCCTCAAGAAGATAAGGCTTCAGAGCCTGCTTTGTATTCTCTGTGAGATACTTTGCAGGAATAATCTCATCTGTGTTGATGTCCGAGCGGTCAAGAAAGAGCACTTCTCCACCAAATTGTTTCATCGGTTTCCCCTTATTGCTTTTATGTTCAGCCTTTAAAAAAGGCGGAATTGGTTATTGTACCGGCGATAGCCGTTGCAGCAGCGGTTGCAGGACTCATCAAGTGTACCATGCCACCTTTTCCCATTCGGCCGTTGAAGTTTCTGTTCGTTGTTGACGCACAGACTTCTCCCTCTGCAAGAACTCCATTGCTCATGCCGAGGCAGGCACCGCACGTCGGGTTTGTGACGCAGAATCCAGCGTCCATGAATATGTCTATGAGCCCTTCTTCCAAAGCCATTTTGTAGACTTTTGGCGTAGCAGGGGAGACTATTCCTCGTACACCGTCAGCAATGTGGTGCCCTTTAAGCACTTGTGCTGCAACACGTAAATCAGAAATGCGTCCGTTTGTACAACTGCCTATATACACCTGATCAACATGGGTCCCTTCCATTTCAGAGACTGTTTTAATCTGATCAGGCTTATACTTTATTGTACATACAGGAACGAGATTTGACAAGTCAAAAGTAAGTACTTTTTCGTAAGTGGCGTCCTCGTCATCAACCCACTTGGAATAGTCCTTAAGGGCTTCTTCCTTGGATGCATATTCATCTTTTATGAAAGGCCACAGGTAATCGACCGTCTTTTCATCGGGGAAGCAAATTCCGCTTGTTGCGCCCGCTTCGACCGCCATATTACAGATGGTCATGCGTTCTTCCATTGTGAAATTGTCAACGACAGGCCCGGTGAACTCTGCAACGCAGTTTGTAGCTCCGTTTACACCAATCTGCCCGATCAGATAGAGAATGACGTCTTTTGCGTAGACACCGTCTTTGAGCGTTCCGTTCAGAACAAATTTTATCGCTTTCGGTTCGCGGAACGAGCAGACACCTTTGAGAATACCGACTTCAAGGTCTGTGGTTCCCACTCCTGCTGCGAAGGCTCCGAACGCTCCGTGTGTGCATGTGTGGCTGTCACCCATTATAACGGTGTATCCTGGGCGGACGAATCCTTTTTCCGGGAAAATTGCATGACAGACACCGTTTGCTCCGATGTCGAAGAAATCCTTTATGTCGTTGCGTCGTGCCCAGTCTCTGAGGATTTTTTCCTGCATGGCGCATTTAGAGTCTTTTGCTGGTGTCACATGATCGATTACGGCTTTTATCTTTGTCTTGTCAAATACGCGGTCTTTGTCACGCTCAACAAGGTCGTTTATTGCAATTGGTGTGGTAATCTCGTGGCAGAATACTCTGTCAAGTTTCAGAATGTTTGTTTCTGGAAACGGTCTGTCAACAAGATGAGCGTCAAAAATCTTTTGAGCAATAGTCTTTCCCATAGGAATACCTCTCTGGCTTGTACTTGAATATTATTAAAGTATATGCAGTGTTGATTAATTAAGCAAGAGGGTTTGTCTGTTAGTTTCGGGATTTTCAGGAAACGACGTTCTGAGGATGTCCTTCAATATAGCATTTTAAATTTTCAGCTACGACAGAAAGAAGCCGTTCTCTCGTTTCTACTGCAGCCCATGCCAAATGGGGGGTGATGAGGCAATTCGGTGCTCCTAAAAGAGGATTTCCGGCTTTCATCGGTTCTTCACTTATGGTATCTGCTGCATACCCCCGCAGGAATCCGGAATCCAAAGCTGAACGGACAGCTTTTTCATCAACCAATCCTCCGCGTGCGGTGTTGATGAGGAACGAGCCTTTTTTCATCTTTGAGAGAGAATTCTCATTGATAATATGTGAAGTCTGAGGAGTAAGCGGTGCATGTAAAGTGACTATATCAGCGGTGGAAAGAAGTGTTTCAAAATCGACAGGATTTTCTATTTCCGGCTTTGGTGTCCGGGTTGCTACGATGACCTTCATGCCGTATGCTTTTGCTATCCGTGCAACACGGCTGCCAATATTGCCATAGCCAAAGATCCCGAGTGTTTTCCCCTCCATCTCCATAAGGGGAATTTTCCAATAGCAAAAATCAGGGGCTTTAATCCAGTCTCCTGCCATAACACTGTCACTGTGGATTTGTACATGACAGGAGAATTCTGTTATAAAAGCAAAAACAAGCTGGGCAACCCCTGCTGTGCTGTATGCAGGAACATTTGTTACAGTCACCCCGTTTTTTTTGCATGCCTCGATGTCAACAACATTATACCCAGTTGCTTGAATACCTATATATGAAAGATTTTTACATTTTGACAGGATATCAGCGGTGATGGGAACTTTGTTTAACAGAATTGCATCACTGTCCGCTATGCGCGACACTACCATATCCTCCGGTGTCCGGGGATATACTGTAAGAGTCCCCAGAGCCTCAATCGGTTTCCACGATAAATCTCCGGGATTCAATGCATTGCCATCGAGAACTGTTATTTTCATGGCTATCAGCCTAAAACGGTAACTCCAGTACTGCCTATTGCTGCTTTTATAGCATCTTCCACACCTGCAGCACCTTCATCAAAATCGACACATACCTGACATTTTGCCGGTGCGGAAACAACATTTGTGACTCCAGCCACAACTTTTACAGCTGCATCCACTTTCGCTGCAATTGAATCGTCGTCAAGACCAGTCACATAAATCTTCTTCTGCATATACTAATAGCTCCCGAAAGTATCGTTAAAATCAGTATAAACCTATGGCTAATTTTGTGCAAGCGGTTTTGCCGATAATTCTTTGTATAATAACGAGTTTGTTAGAGTATTTGAAATTATTGTATTAGTCTTAAAGGAAAATGTACTGTTGTTTCCTTACGTTCTTATCCGTTTTGTTTTTGAATTGCTGCTGTCGTCCTTCCTAATTGCCCGCAGGCGCCTGCTATTGATGTTCCTCTTCTTGTCCTTAGAGAAACGTTCAGACCCGCCGCTTGCAGTGCGACCATAAAGTCATTGCATTCTTTTTGGCCGGGTGTTTCAAAGGGGAGTCCTGGTACCGCATTCCAAGGAATTAAGTTGATGTATACGTCAAGTCCTTTTGCAAATTGGATCATATTTTCAGCGCTTTTTGTGCCGGTATTGCGTCCCTTCAAGAGGGCAGCTTCTAGCGTCACCCGCTTTCCTGTTTTTTCTATGTAATAGGAAATCGCGTCCCGAAGTTCGGGCAGGGAATTGCCTTTTGTCACCGGCATGAGCTGTGCCCGTAAATCGGGATCAGCTGTTGTCAGTGAAATGGCAAGCCGTATCTTTGAGTCTTTCGTGTCTGCAAGTTTTCGTATGCCGCTGATAATTCCACAAGTACTGAGCGTTATCCGTCTGGAACTTAAATCACGTCCTTTTTTGTCTGTCAGGATGGAAACCGTCTTCAGAATGGCATCGAGATTTTGCATGGGTTCACCCATGCCCATGAATACGATGTTGTCAAGTTTGCCGGCTTCCCGTTCCAAAAATATGAATTCCTCTACGATTTCGCCTGCCGTGAGGTTTCTTTTCAGCCCAAGTTGACCTGTCTGACAGAATGCACAGCCCATGGCACATCCCGCTTGACAGCTGACACATGCTGTTTTGCGTCCACTCCTGTCTGTAAGCAACACCGTTTCAACTGCGCAGCCGTCCGAAAGTGTTATCTGAAGTTTTATCGTGCCATCTTTGTCTTTTTGTATTTCGGTGATGGAAGAGGAATGTATGCAGGCTTTCTCCTTCAGCAGGTTGCGGGTTCCCTGATCCAAATTCGTCATGCTGTCGAAATCAGAGACGCCCTTTGCAATCCATTCGTAAATCTGTTTTCCACGGAATGCGGGGGAAATTCCCAGTGTTTCGGTTATTTCAGATGAGGTTAATCCCGCAAGTGACAGTTTTTCTTCCATAACTTATTCTTAGAAAAGAGGCCTGTTGCTTTCGAGACGGTCGAGCATATCGTTTACAGCTTGACTTTTTATTCCCTGTTTCTGAAAGTCTTTCAGCGTTTCAATAGCCTTCGGTTTGTTCTTGAGCTTTATGTAGCAGTCTGCAAGGTCAATATACAATCTGTAGTTTTTAGGGTCATCACGGACGAGTTTTGAAAGCCTTTCCGCCGCCTCGTCGTATTTACCCTCCCCTTTACAGATGAGCGCAAGCCCCAGTGCAGCATAGATATCAAAATCTATGTCCATAGCTCTGTTATAGTAAATGATTGCAGTTTTGTAATCACCAGTATTTCTGTATGCGTCTCCGGCGCGTGTCAGAATTACTTTGTTGTTCGGATCAAGTTCCAGAATTTTATTCCAATATTCAACGGATCTGAACTGTTGGTTCATGCCTCTGTAACAGTCTGCCATTCCAAACAATGCGTAAAAGTTTTTGGGATCCATGTCCAACGCTTTTTGAAAATATATTAAACCTTTGTCAAAAGTTTTCAGTTTTCTATGGCAGTTTCCGATGGAAGTGAGAACCCGAATGTCCACATTATCAGGATTCAATTCCATCATTCGAGTCCAGAAGTGGAGGGCATCTTTGTATTCCTTGAAATCGTAGTGAAGGTGTCCCAAACCTATGAGCGCATAGGCGTTGTCTTCTTCCATTTCAAGAACTTTCTGGTATAAATTTTTGGATTGTTTGAAATCACGTATCTTGCGGTAGGCATCCGCTACGCGGGTCAGTACCGTTATGTTTCTGTCGTCGTGACCAAGGTACTGCTCCCAGATGGCAATGGCTTTGTGGTATTGATTTAACGCTTTGTAGCAGTCCGCTAAGCCGAACAAAGCGTAGTTGTTTCCTTCGTGGTAAGAAAGGCATTTTGTGTAAAAATTGATGGCTTCATTGAAGTGTCCCTGCTTGCGTTCACAGTCTCCCAGCCCTACCAGTGCATAGTTGTTGTTGTCTTCGATGGTAAGAATTTTCCTGAATTTTTCAGCAGCTTCAAGAATGCGGTTGTCTTTTAAAAGCGAGTACCCCTGCTTTGAAAGTTCGCTGATTTCGACGGAGGCCGATGTTTCGGGAACGGGAACATCATCGAACCTCCACTTGTTTTCATCTGGACTTATTTTGCTGTTTTCCACTTTTTTTGCTCCGTAATAAATTTTTTATTTTTTTCTCGACTCACTGCAACATTGCTGAAATAACACCGGAAATTTTTTCAATTACAGGGTCAGATTTTCTTTTGTTGTGAGCAAGAAGGTACAATCTAAGTGCCTTCAGATACTCTTTTTTTTCTGCATATTTATCACCACATCGTGTAAGCCCATCGGAGTAACCTGTCGTGATAAAAATCCGTTCAGCCATATCGTATTTACCTTGATTGAATAACTCGTTTGCCTTGCGGTTGAGCATGACTCGTTGTTGCGGAGAGAGTGTGCCTACAGGCTGGTCTGTGACTTTTATGAAGCCTTCCTGTCCCTGCTTTTCGTCTATCTGCTTTTTTAAATCATTTGTCATCAAGTGTTTCCTGCACGCTGATTCTATCTTTAATTTTAACTTGGAAAATTAATTTGTCAAGGTGTTTTCTGGCATATTCGTGAAGAAATCCACAATAGAGCGACCGTAAACACGCTGGTCAGTTCTACGCAATATACCAATGTTTTCCGGCAAAGGGTCTTCCTTGGGATGGTGGATTAAAACTGTTCCGTTGGTTTCAAGAAGGCTTCTTTTTTCTATTGTTTCAACCAGATTGAGTCTGAATTTATACGGAAACGGAGGATCAAGGAATATATAGTCAAACTGTTTTTTGCATCGTTTGAGAAAGAGCTCAACCGCCATAAAATGGCAGTCGATTCTGACTCCGATTTCCTCTGCCATTGCGACATTTGAAAGGATTGTTTTCGCTTTTGTTTTGTCCATTTCACAGAGGCTTACTTCTTTTGCTCCATGCGATACTGCTTCGAGCGCGATGGTTCCTGAACCTGAAAACAAATCCAAAAAAGATTTTCCTTCAAGTTTGTCTCCGATTATATCGAAGATGGATTCCCTCATTCGGTCCATCGCAGGGCGTATAGCCATTTTTCCGTATGGTGTCTGAGTGACGCGACCTTTGAGCAGGCCTCCTGTTATTCGCATTTTTACGCCTCGCTAACTATTTAGTTTCCAATAAATATTGTCATGGGGAAAATTCGGATTCTCATTAGCATAATCAAAAGCCTTTTTCCCGTTTTCATCCATAATAGTACCATCTGCTCCGTTCTTGATAAGAATACCGGCTGTGTATGAACTGATGCAAAGCTGACAGGCATACATCAGCGGTGTTTTTCCTTTGAATATGCCATTTAATGGTACATTTCTCTTTAAAAACAGAGATAGTTTCGCTTCCTTCACGTGTTCGGAGCTTGCATTGTCTGATATCGCCATGATGAAGGAATGAAAGACTTCTTCCTCTGAACCGCTGCGGTCGCTGAGAAGAAACTGTAGTATGTCAGGATTCTCTGAGTGTTTTGCAGCAATCATCAGCGGCGTATTGTTCGCTGAATTACGGACTCTCAGGTGTGCACCGTTGTCTGCTAATAACTTTACAATGGAAAAATTGTTCTGGTAGCGTATTGCATACATGAGCGCTGACCAACCGTCTTTATCTCGTGCATTTATATCTGCACCATTTTTCAAGAGCCTGCGGATTTCCCAGTCGTTTCCAGCTGCTGCTGCACGCATCAGCGGTGTTTGATTTTCCGTCGTTTCCAGCGCAGATGCCAACGGCAGAGCTGCGGTCAGAGTCAATATATAGAAAAAAATAAGTTTGATGATAGACTGTTTTGCAAGGAATGTTTTCATGTTCCAGAATAATTATATTTGCCACGTCGGAATGCGTCAAGTTCCGCAGAATTTGGAGTTCCTTGTGTGATAGTACCCACCGGAGTAATCCTGTCTTCTGCAGGATTATTTTGTGTATATATCTGTTTTTTCAATTGACGAAAGAAAACTAATCTGTTACAGTATTTGCACCCCTTGGAGATACGTATGTGTCTCCCATTTTTTAAGACCATAAGGAGAAAATACTATGAGAAAGTATGAACTTATGACTATCTATCCTGTAGAGGATGATAAATTTAAGGCAGGTACAGACCTTCTTCGTTCTGACCTCGCCGCTTTCGGTGCCGAGATTGAAAAAGAAGAGCCGTTCGGCGACCGCGACCTCACCTATGAAATCAACAAGCTCCGCCGCGGAAGATTTGTCTTGTTCCACATCAGCGCGAATCCTTCAAAGATTGCTGAGATGGATGTTAAGTTCAAGCTCAACACAAATCTTCTGAGATACCTCTTTGTCCTGAAGGACGAGCAAGAGGCCTAAAAGCAGGGCAGGGTACATATGGCTAGTTCTGATATAAACAGCGTTACACTTGTCGGACGTCTTACCAGAGATGCAGACCTTCGCTATACACAAGGCGGAATGGCTGTTGCTTCTCTTTCTGTTGCTGTTAACCGCAGTCGCAAAGACAATGATCAGTGGATAAGCGAGGCGAATTTCTTCGAAATTTCCTATTTTGGAAAAGCCGCTGAGAGCACTAAGCCGTACCTTACGAAAGGAAAGCAAATAGCAATACAGGGATATTTGAAGCAGGATCGTTGGGAAAAGGAAGGCCAGAAGTTCAGCAAAGTCACGATTGTGGCAAACAGTCTGGAGCTTCTTGGCGGACGTTCTGATGGCGGCTCATCAGGTGGCTATGGAGCACCTGAGGATTCTAACGGGGGCTATCAGCAGCGTTCTGGTTACAACCAGCGTTCTTCAAATGCGCCTTATAACGCGCAGCAGAACTCTCCAGCTGATTCTTTCGGCGGTGATTCTGGAGAATTCCCTGAGGACATCCCATTCTAAGGACATGGGAACACTCTTTTTACCTAATTAGGAGAAACCGATTATGGCAGACGAAACAAACAAGACTGACGAGTTTGATGAAAAGAAGATGGATGGCGCAGCTCAGCAGAATACAACTGAGAACAGCGGTCGCGAAGATGAGAACCGCCAGCGCAACGGAAAGGGCAAGGCTTTCTTCCACAAGAGAGTATGCCGCTTCTGTGCCAACAAGGCAAAGATTGACTACAAGGATGCAGAGGGACTCCGCCGCTTTACAACAGAGCGCGGTAAGATTCTTCCACGCCGCATCACTGGTACTTGCGCAAAGCATCAGAGAGAGCTCGCACGCGCAATCAAGCGCGCACGTGCAATCTGCCTGTTGCCATACGTTGCTGACTAATCAGCCGTACAAATCATCAAAATTAAACGGCCGGAATGCGATCCAACTCCTGGTGACGTATCCGGCATAAAGCGAATAGGAGTTCGACATGAAAGTTATTCTTAATGAAGATGTAAAGCACCTTGGTGAGCTTGGTGACGTAAAGAACGTTGCCAACGGATATGCGAGAAACTATCTTTTCCCGCACAGCTATGCTCTTCCATATACTGATGAGACTGTTGCATTCTTTGAGGGACGCAAGGCTGAAATTGAAGCCCGCAAGCAGCAGAAGCGTGCAGACAGCAAGAGCCTCAAGGAAAAGCTTGAAGCACTCGCAATTGAGCTGGATGTTCCTGCAGGTGTCAACGGAAAGCTCTATGGTTCTGTCAACAGCCAGACCATTATGGACTGGTTCTCAAAGAACGGTTTTGAGATTGAGAGAAAGCGCATTGAGATCCCTGGTCTCAACATCAAGAGCACCGGTCACTACACATTCAAGGTTCACCTGTACGAAGCAGAAGTGGCAGAAGTAAAGCTCTCTGTCGTTGGACAGGTTTCTGAAGAAGACAAGAAGAAGGCTGAAACTGCTGCTAAGGCTGCTGCAAAAGCCGCTAAAGCTGAAGAAAAGGCTGACGCACCTGAAGCTTCAGAAGAAGAGGACAAATAAGTCTTTTACTTCTCTCTGAAAAAGCCCGAGGATATGTTCCCCGGGCTTTTCTTTTGAACAGGAGGTATTTGCAACATGGAATTGAAAGATAGTGTCCCGCCGCATAATATGGATGCAGAACAAGCGACTCTTGGGGCTATGCTCTTGGACTGGAAGTCTGTCAATGATGTTGTGACATACCTGCGTCCCAGCAATTTCTATGACCAGCGGAATCAGGTTATTTACGAGTCTTTGATGCACCTTTTTACGCAGGGGGTAACCGGCGACCTGCTGACGCTCATTGATGACCTGACTAAAAACGGAAAACTTGATCAGGCGGGGGGAGCATCGTATGTTTCCGCCCTTACGAACAATGTTTCCACCAGTGCAAACATCGACTACTATGCAAAGATAGTCCTCGACCAGTCAACCCGGCGGGACCTCATCACAATCTCAGGGGAAATAAAAGCCGCGAGTTTCGATGAGACTCGCGACAGCCGCAAGATTCTTGAGGAAGCGGAGCAGAAGATATTCCGTTTGACTGACTCCAATCAAACGACACAGATAAACCCGATGAATGTCGTTGTCCCTGCCACAATAAAACTCATCGACAATCGCTATAAGAACAAGGATACATATTCAGGTATTCCGACAGGCATAACACAGCTGGACAGCATGACGAGCGGGTTTCAGAACTCTGAAATGGTGATTGTTGGCGCCCGTCCTTCCATGGGAAAAACCGCGCTTGCACTTTCCATGATGCAGCATATCGCGGTGGAAAAGAAAATTCCCTGCGGTTTCTTCAGCTTGGAAATGGCTGCTGAACAGATTGGACAGCGTCTGCTTGCACAGGTTGCCCGCATTCCCGGAACAAAGCTACGAAGCGGTATGCTCAAAAGCGAAGATTTTAAGAAGATACAGGACGCCGCCAGCAGATGTTATGAAGCTCCTCTGTATATTGTAGACACTCCGAATATGAAACTTCTCGATCTGCGCGCAATGGCGCGACGCATGCGGGCAAATCAGAAGGTGGAGATTATCTTCATCGACTATATCGGTCTCATCACAAGCGAAAACGAAGAAGCCCCTGTGTATGAGCAACAGTCCGCCATATCGAAATCATTGAAAAGCCTTGCCCGCGAGTTGTGCATTCCAATAGTTGTACTCTGTCAGGTTGCCCGTAGTGCGGAAGGAAATGAACCGAATCTTGCGGAGTTGCGCGGTTCCGGTTCTATCGAGCAGGATGCTGATGTCGTTATTTTCATACACGGAGAAAAAACACGCCAGAAGGAAGGGGAGGAATATAACCCCGTTCAGGACAGAAAGCTGATTGTCGCAAAACAGCGGAACGGTCCGATCGGCGATGTTGACGTGATTTTCCTTTCAAGTTATACGAAGTTCGAAAACAAAACCAAACAGGAACAGTAAAAAGAAGGCTGCCGTCAGGTTTTTCCCGTCGGCAGCCTTTTTATTCGTGCGGAGAGTTCAATACCCCGACGCTCTGCGTCGAGGTATGGTGATTTCAGCGTAAGTCTTGTTTAGAATACGCTTTTGAGCTCTGAAGTCTCAAGCAGTACTGAACTTCCGTTGCTGGCTGTTACAACCAGTCCCTTCGGAGTGATGGTGATAGGTGTGCTCGGTTCTACGGACACGGGGCTCTTGAGCAGCAGTTCCGTGGATTTGTTGTATTTACCAACAACCCAGCTGTTGCCGTCTTTTATGACGCAATAGTATGCGCCGTTGTTGTCTGCGGTAAGCACAGAATTTTCTGCCAGAACCTCTTCACTTTCCCGCTGGATTTCCATGCTGTCGGAGTCCAAAACGCAGAGCTTGATAGCTCCGTTGCTTCCGTCTCCGCAGATAGCCAGGTAGTATGTGCCTGAAGCCTGTGCAAGTTTGCCGGTTGCATCCATGATTGTCGGATCTGTGACAGCGATAATCTCCCTGCGGTGGATTACAGTGACCGGTGAGAGGCGTACGATTTCGCCGTTGTCGACGTTCAGCTTTATCATCTGGCTCAAATCTTTCGGTTCGTTGACGACCTTCAAGCCTATGACAGTGTTGCGTTCAGCGGCTCCGAGCGCTTCATCGAGCAGTGCCTGCTGGTCTTTTGCTATCTCTGTGCGGTCCTGCTGTGCCTCGTTTTCCTTCTTGTCTGCGAAGTCCTGAAGCTCCTGTGCAATCTTGTCTGCTTCTGCTACGTTCTGCTCTTGCTCAGCAGTTTTGTCCGCCTCTGCATTTGCTGTTTCCTGTGCGGTCTGTGCGTCTTCAGCAGCCTTTTGTGCTTCTTCGTCTGCTAGCTTTGCAGCCTCAGCAGCCTTCTTTGCGTCTTCTTCAGCCTGCTTTGCAGCATCCTTGTCAGCCTGGTCTCCACTTGCTGCAGCCTGCTGAGCCTTTTTGTTTGCCTCTTCAGCTGCCTTCTTTGCATCTTCTTCAGCTTTCTTGGCCTCGTCAGCCTTTTTCTGTGCTTCTTCAGCAGCCTTGCGGGCGTCCTCTTCTGCCTGTTTCTGGAGTCTCTGCTGTTCTTCAAGCTTTCTGCGTTCTTCGTCAGCAGCGTCGGTTGCAGCTTCTGCCTTTGCGTTGGCCTGTTCTGCTTCGCGCTCCTTGATGTCTACCATTTCTTTACGGGGGTCGATTCCCTTGTCGTCGTCCTCGCGCATTGAGTCAACAACGTTCCTGTCGCTTATGACTGATGTATCGACGGTTGAGATGCCGCCTTTCAAGTCATGGAGCGGGATGACAATCTGTGACTTGCCCGGCCATTCGTTCCACTTGGTGCTGAGACCGCATTTGTCTGCGGTGAGGTTGCGTGTTACGACGCTCTTGTACCGTTCCTGAAAGACATTGAGCTGTCCTCTGTATACGGCATTGTATACGGTGACGAAGGTCGCTACCGTTGCTGCATCGCGGGCATTGTAGTTGTACGCCGCCATGAGATAGCCGGCGATGATTCTCCTGAGGTTGCGGATGTGGTCAACGGTTGCGTTCGAACCTATGACCAGGATGTCCGCATCAAATTTACCTGTTTCATTCGGGTCTACGGCGTGAATGACACTGTATTTACCGTTCAGCCCGAATGAGCCTTCTGTTTCAACTCTTGAGGAAACCTGTCTTCCCAGTCCTCTACCGATTTCTGTAATAGCATTTACTGTCTCGATGACGGTGTGCGGGCCGGAGTAGTTTTCAAACTGTATTGTTCCGGCATCCCCTGCACGTTTGATTTCATCTTCATCAACTTCGAGCGCAGAAAGCGACGCTGTTGCAATGCATGCAATGCCGACAATCGCAGCTACAAGCTTTTGTATTTTCATATATCCTCCATGTTCAATAATACATACATGAATAATTAATTATTTTAATCCAATTCTTAAAAAAAATAAAGGGTGAATAGTTTCATTTTGGAGAAATCCGTTTTACTCCTGTTTTATGTGCCTTGCATCGCAGGCTATCTCAACAGTAGGAATGCATAGTTTGTTTTGTGTGCTGTCAAATTTCAGAACCGTTATTGCGGTGAAATCCGCATGCATGACGGCACAGACGTAGGGAAACGTCAGGTTCAGAATATGTGCAATCATTGCCGACGACGACCCCCCGTGACAGAAAAGAGCTATTGTTCGCTGTTGGTTGTCTGAGAGCTCGCATCGCACATCCCGATAGTACTGTCCTTCACGCCGGTACCCGAATTCCTCGAGCCAGGAGTCTGTATTGGCAGCTACGCGTTCTACAGCTGCTGTTACTTTGTTGGTACGGAAGAAAGGTGTGTCTTTCCAGCATGGATCCAACAAGTTCTGTCCTTTGCGTACCAATTCATCGGAGACATGCCAAGGGTGTCCGTTTGCAAAAAGCGGTGTGCCGTCGGTGCTTCCCCAGTCGAGTTCACGCATGAAGTCCAGCGTTTCGACGGTTTGAATGCGTAAAAGCTGCGCTGTATAAGAGGCTGTTTCCTGCGCTCTTCCCATAGAGGAGGCGTATACTTTCTCTATGCCTTCTTTCTGCAGGCGTCTGGCGACAGCCTTTGCCTGTTCATGCCCCCGAGGAGTCAGACAGTCGTTCTCATAGTCCGGTTCTCCATGTCGTACGATAATGACTCTCATACTTGTTCCTGTGTTCGTTTCAGTTGCTCGGACGCTTGCAGAATCGGTAGGTGAACCACGCGCCTGCATATCTGCCGACGAATCGGCTTGCTGCAGCCTTGAACCGCCATTTGAATGCCATCATTGAATACAATTTTCCTTTGCGGGAAACTTTGAGACAGTGTGCCACCGTCTTTTCTGGTGAAAGGCCGTGTTTCACCTCTTTTCTGGCGCCTTTCGATGCCACATTGGCAAATTCGGTGCTGACGGGTCCGGGACACAGGGCTGTAACCGATATGCCTCTGTCTTTGAGTTCCGCTTTGAGGGCGACTGAGAAACTCAATACATATGCTTTGCTCGCCGCATAAACCGCAAAATTCCCGAGCGGAAGGAATGATGCCAAGCTCGCTGTGTTTATGATTCTGGCGCCTTTTTCCATGTAGGGGAGTGCATAGCCAGTGATTCCTGTCAGTGCCGTACAGTTGAGCTCAATCATATCCATTTCCCGCTCAGTGTCTGTATGGGCAAATTCTCCGTAGGTTCCAAACCCCGCATTGTTCACCAGTGTGCAGATGGTGAAGGGGCCATGTTCCTGTTCTTCCTTTGTAAACAGTTCTTTTACTCGGCCGACACCTTCTTTTCCGCTTATGTCGATGCTGTATGCTGAGATTTTGGGGCAGGCAACCGATTCAAGTGCTTCTTTTTCAATAGTAGCCTTCGTCTGCAGCAGTTTTTCTTCGCGCCGGGCAAGCAGCCATATTTCATCACAGGAAAATTCTTTGAATTGTGTGCTTTCCTTTGCCATCTGACGGGCAAAACAGACACCCAGTCCGCTGGAAGCTCCTGTTATAATAGCAATTCGTTTCATTTTTCTGATTATACAGAAATAGCCGTGCTTGTTCTATGATAAACAAAAAACCGGCTCCGAGATAAACTATCCGAAGCCGGCTGACTCTATTTACTACATAGGTTCGAGGTAAAACTAGGACTGCTATTTTTACAAACCTACAATTAGTACCACGTAATTCAGTACGCTGTTACTTCTTGATGTTATATGCTCCGAATCCTGGATAGCATGCAGCATCGCCGAGTTCCTCTTCAATGCGCAGCAGCTGGTTGTATTTTGCCACACGCTCTGAACGGCTTGGCGCTCCCGTCTTAATCTGGCAGGTGTTGAGAGCGACTGCCAGGTCGGCGATTGTCGTATCCTCAGTCTCTCCTGAGCGGTGTGAAGAAATCGCTGTGTATCCAGCCTTGTGAGCCATCTTGATTGCTTCCAAGGTCTCTGAGACAGAACCAATCTGGTTGAGCTTGATGAGGATTGAGTTTGCCGCTCTGAGTTTGATTCCCTTTGCAAGACGCTCGGTGTTTGTTACAAAGAGGTCGTCTCCGACGAGCTGCACCTTGTTTCCGAGTTTTGCTGTCATTTTCTGCCAGCCTTCCCAGTCCTCTTCATCAAGACCGTCTTCGATGGAAACAATCGGATACTTGTCGACGAGGCTTTCCCAGTGTGCGATAAGTTCGTCTGTCGTGAAGTCCTTTCCGCTCTTTGGCTGGTGGTAGAATCCCTTGCCCTTCGGTGACTTCCACTCTGAAGAAGCTGCATCCATAGCAATCATGAAGTCCTTGCCTGGTTCGTAGCCGACATCCTTGATAGCCTGCAGAATATGCTCAATGGTGTCTTCGTCACTCTTGAGGTTCGGTGCAAATCCGCCTTCGTCACCGACAGCAGTGGTGTTTCCTTCTTTCTTGAGCAATGCCTGAAGCGCATGGAAAACCTCTGTGCACCATCTCAGACCTTCCTTGAAACTCGGTGCGCCAGCCGGCATAATCATGAATTCCTGTGTATCGACCGAGTTTGTTGCGTGAGCACCGCCGTTGAGGATGTTCATCATTGGCACAGGCAGTTTTGTTCCCTGAATGCCGCCCAAAAAGCGGTAGAGCGGAATCTGCAGTGAATTTGCTGCGGCACGCGCACAGGCAATGGAAACTGCAAGAATGGCGTTTGCTCCGAGGTTTGACTTGTCCTTTGTTCCGTCTGCTTTGATCATTGCTGCATCCACTGCGTAGATATCAGCAGCATCTTTTCCTGTCAGTATGGAATTGATTGTTGTGTTGATATTGTTGACTGCCTTTGTAACGCCCTTGCCGCCGAAACGCTTTTTGTCTCCGTCGCGGAGTTCAAGTGCTTCGAATTCTCCAGTAGAAGCTCCGCTCGGTGCTGTTCCCAGAGCGACTGTTCCGTCTGCAAGTGTTACTTCGGCTTCCACTGTCGGGTTGCCGCGTGAGTCAATGATTTCTCTTCCTACTACCTTGGTGATTGCGCAAGACTTCATAAAAATATCTCCTGTAAATGTGGTATTAGTTACCCTGTTTTATGCTATGCGGAAAGCTGGCTGTCCCGGTTTTTCTTGTCGAGGTACCCGTCCAGCATTGCCTGTATGTCAGCGGGAATCGTTGCGAAACGCTCAAAGAAGTCGTCCCAGTCCAACTCTCCGCTGTCGAATTTCTCTTCTATTATATCTTCCATGTCGTCGCCATAGGCATAGTCCGCAGCTTTTTTATACATGCTGTGCTTTTTACAGAAAATGCCTACTCCTGCTTCTCGCAGGACTTCCGGCAACTGCTCGTCTTCGTTCCATTCCATGTCCAGATATGCCATCATGTCCTGAAAGGAATCGTTGAGCAACCTCATGTCGATATCTTTGTCGCGTGCGTCAAGGTTCAGAAATGTCGCAACGGATATGTATGAAAGCGGGGTGTCCCGGCTTGATGTGTAGCGTTCCTTTTCCATAGGTTTACTTGGAGTAGAACTCAACGACCATCTGATCATTTATCTGTACGGGAATCTCGCTTCTCTGTGGAAGGGCAATGAGTTTGCCGGAGAATGACTCCTCTTCCTTTTCCAAGTAAGGGAG
>CADBRT010000165.1 GCA_902797055.1 uncultured Spirochaetaceae bacterium | reverse complement strand
GGGCGGATGGCACTTCACGTGGCGGCGGATGGCACATCACGTGAGGGGCGGATGGCACTTCACGTGGCGGCGGATGGCACATCACGTGAGGGGTCGGATGGCACAGCAGTGCGCGGGCGAGCACCTTTTACCAACACAAAAAAAGCACGCCCCCGGGCTTTCCCCTGAGAGCGTGCTTTCTTGTCTTTGAGTGTTTCTGTCCCCGCTGTGCTGTGTCTGGCGGGGGCATGGAATTGCCAGCTATTCCCGCGCTTTATTTTGTCCAAGGATTCTTGCGGATGAAGGTTTCGTCGCGCTCGTATCCTACGGAGATGATGTCTACCGGAGTTCCGGTGAAGTCTTCGATGAATTCAACGTATTTGCGTGCGTTTTCCGGCAGGTTCTCATACTTTTTGCAGTGCTTGAGCTCTGTCTTCCAGCCGCTGAACTTTTCGAGGATCGGCTTCGCTGCGTTCATGGCTTCCACGTTAGCCGGGAAGTCAGTCACAATCTTGCCGTTGATGTCGTATGCCACGCAGGCTTCAATCTGATCCATTGCATCGTAGATGTCGAGGTGGGTCAGCACAAGGCCGTCAATGCTGTTTACGCGGCAGGCGTAGCGCAGTGCGACGAGGTCGAGGTATCCGCAGCGGCGGGCGCGTCCGGTGGTGACACCGTATTCACGTCCAGTGTCGCGCACATACTGGCAGAGTTCTCCTTCGCTGGTGTCGTTGAACTCTGTTGGCATCGGGCCGTTTCCGACGCGTGTTTCATAAGCTTTGAAAACGCCGAGAATCTTGTCGAGGTTTTTCGGACCGATTCCGCAGCCGGTGGCTGCTCCCGCTGCACAGGAAGCGCCGGAAGAAACATAGGGATAGGTTCCGCTGTCGATGTCGAGCATGGCGCCTTGTGCACCCTCAAAGAGGATGTTGTCGTTGCGGTATTCCCACATCCGCTCAGTCAAGTCAACTCTCATGGAAAGCAGTCTGTCCTTGTATTTGTCGAGGTAGGCTTTGTCTTCCCCGTCGTATTCGGACATCTTTTCGCTCCAGTCCAAGTCTGCAAGGCGCAGACCGTCGCGCTGTGCTTTTTCTGAATAGGCAATGCCGATTCCGCGTCCTGTTGTTCCAATCGGGCGTTTGCGTGCAGCATCGCGGTCTTTGTCCATCTGGCGGTAGCGGGGGAGGATTATCTGTGCGCGGTCAGAGATGAAAACGCGTCCTTCCCAGTTTATGCCGTTGTCTTTGAGCATCTGGAGCTCGTTGAAGAGCGCCTCAGGGTCGATGACCATACCGGCTCCGAGGTATACTTTTTTCTCCGGATAGAGAATGCCGCTCGGTACCTGGTGCAGGGCGAACTGCTTTCCGTCAACAACAATCGTGTGTCCTGCGTTCGGACCACCGGCGTAGCGCACGACGTACTTTGCTTCCTCTGCAAGGTAATCTACAATCTTACCTTTCCCTTCATCGCCCCACTGGGCTCCGATGACTACGACTTTCATCTTTTTTCTCCTAAATTATACTGTTCGTTTTCAGACGGACTGGATTGAAGTGTTCTTTACAACGACATCGTGGGCGCTGCTTTCCTGAATGGTGACAGATGACACGAGCGTGATTTTTGCCTTTTCCTGAAGTTCCGGGATGGACAGGGCGCCGCAGTTGCACATGGTGTGGATGACTTTGCTGGTTGTCTGCGCAATGTTGTCGTGCAGGTGTCCTGCATACGGTACGTAGGAGTCAACGCCTTCCTCGAATGCGAGCGTCTTTCTGCCGCCGAGGTCGTAGCGCTGCCAGTTGCGCGCGCGGTTGCTGCCTTCGCCCCAGTACTCTTTGACGTAGTTGCCGTTGACAATCAGTTTGTTGCTTGGAGACTCGTCGAAGCGCGCGAAGTAGCGTCCGAGCATGACGAAATCAGCACCCATTGCGAGGGCGAGCGTGATGTGGTAGTCCTGTACGATTCCGCCGTCAGAGCAGATTGGCACATAGATACCTGTCTTTTCGTAGTATTCGTCGCGCGCCTTTGCGACTTCAATCGTCGCTGTCGCCTGTCCGCGTCCAATGCCCTTCTGTTCGCGTGTGATACAGATAGAACCGCCGCCGATACCGATTTTGACGAAGTCCGCGCCGTTCTCTGCGAGGAACATGAAGCCGTCGCGGTCGACGACGTTGCCGGCTCCGACTTTTACGTCCTTGCCGAATTTGTCGTGGATGTCGTGCAGAGCACGTGCTTGCCACTCGGAGAATCCTTCTGAGGAGTCGAGCGTCATGATGTCAACGCCTGCTTTGAGCAGTGCGGGAACCCGTTCCATGTAGTCGCGGGTGTTGATTCCTGCGCCGACGATATAGCGGTGGTTTTCATCGAGCAGTTCATTCGGATAGGTTACGTGGTTGTCGAAGTCCTTGCGGAACACGAGGGACACGAGGTTTCCGTTGTTGTCGATGATTGGAAGCTGGTTTACTTTGTGGTTCCAGATGAGGTCGTTTGCATCGGTCAAAGAGATGCCGTCCTTGCCGGTAATCAGGTCTTTGAACGCTGTCATGTAGTCCTTTACTTTTGAACCTGCAGGAACGTGGTCGAGGCGGAAATCGCGTTCGGTGATGATTCCCTCGAGTTTGCCGTGGGAGGAACCGTCAGCGGTGACCGCAATGGTTGAATGCCCTGTCTTCTGGATGAGGGCGTTTACTTCCTCAAGCGTCTGGTCTGGGCGGATGTTGGAATCTGATGTTACGAAGCCGGCCTTGTATGCTTTTACGCGGGCGACCATGGCAGCCTGGTTCTCAATGGTCTGGGAACCGAAGATGAAACTGATTCCGCCTTCCTTTGCAAGGGCAATTGCCATTTTGTCATCGGAAACGGACTGCATGACGGCACTGGTCATCGGGATGTTCATGCACAGGGACGGCTTTTCACCGGCGCGCTTGTTGTAGCGTACGACAGGTGTCTGCAATGAAACATGTTCTGGAACACATTCCGCGGAAGTGTAGCCAGGGATAAGAAGATACTCACCGAAAGTGTGAGACGGTTCTGAGTAATAATATGCCATAGTGCCCTCGTAAAATAGATAAAAGTGTCTGTACAGTATAGTAAAAATAGTGCAATTCAACAACTACCCGACAAGATCTCTGTAGGTAAACTCGCGTTTGTTCCTAAATTTACAACTGGGTCGATTGACAGAAGGGTGCGTTCGGGTGTACTATGCGGGAAGTAACATCAAAGGCGATGTGAACAATGGTTTTCAGTTTTCCCGCAAGGGGAGAATCATTGTGCACATCGCCTTTTTTGTTTTTACGAACCTAATTTTTCAGGGGGCTTGTATGGCGTTTGACGACGGCAGCGCGAAATTTGAGGATGTGCCGAAGGTTTTCGGCAGCATGGTGTTCAACCGCAAGGTTATGAAGGAACGGCTTCCAAAGGAGACGTACAAAGCATTGAAAAAGACGCTCCTGTATGGGGAACCGCTGAACCTGGATGTCGCAAACGAAGTTGCACACGCCATGAAGGAATGGGCCATTGAAAAGGGTGCCACCCACTACACCCACTGGTTCCAGCCGCTCACCGGTATTACCGCGGAAAAACACGACGGCTTTATCAGCCCGCAGGATGACGGCACTGTCATCATGTCATTCAGCGGAAAGGAACTGGTAAAAGGCGAGCCTGACGCTTCCTCGTTCCCTTCTGGCGGCAGACGCGAAACCTTCGAAGCGCGCGGCTACACTGTCTGGGATCCTACGTCCTATCCGTTTGTAAAAGAGCATACTCTCTGCATACCGACCGCATTCTGCGCATACACCGGGGAGGCTTTGGACAAAAAGACTCCGCTTTTGCGCTCTATGGAGGCACTCAACAAGCAGGGACTCAGAATTCTGAGGATGTTCGGCAACACGACTGCCGAACACATCGCTACAACGGTCGGCCCGGAACAGGAATATTTCATTGTAGATGAAAAACTCTACAACCAGCGCAAGGATCTGCGCATGACCGGACGCACCCTCTTTGGCGCCAAGCCAAGCAAGGGTCAGGAGATGGACGACCAGTACTTTGCCGCACTCAAACCGAGAATCGTCGAGTATATGGAGGATTTGAACAACACCCTCTGGAAGTATGGTGTCCTTTCAAAGACAGAGCACAACGAAGTCGCTCCTGCACAGCACGAAATGGCGCCTATCTTTACGACGACGAACCTTTCAACCGACCAGAACCAGCTGACCATGGAAGTGATGAAGAAAGTCGCCCGCAGACACGGCCTTGTCTGCCTGCTGCACGAAAAGCCGTTTGCCGGAGTGAACGGCAGCGGAAAGCACAACAACTGGTCAATGTCCACCAACGATGGCGAGAACCTTCTTGCGCCGGGAGATACCCCTGAAAAGAACGCACAGTTCCTGTTGATTCTGACAGCGGTAATTAAAGCTGTCGATGAAAACCAGGATCTTCTGCGCATTTCCGTTGCTTCTGCCGGAAACGACCACCGCCTGGGAGCAAATGAGGCGCCGCCAGCTATCATCTCCATCTATTTGGGCGATGAGCTTCTGGGAGTTCTTGAGTCAATAAAAAACGGCACCCCGTATGACAATAAGGGCAAATCAAAGATGACGATCGGCGTTGATGTCCTGCCACCAATCCCGAAGGATTCAACCGACCGCAACAGAACGTCTCCGTTTGCCTTTACCGGAAACCGCTTTGAGTTCCGCTCCGTCGGTTCCAGCCTTTCCATTGCCGGTCCGAACACAACCCTCGACGCAATTGTTGCATATACCCTCAAGCAGTTTGCGGACGAACTTGAAAAAGCCAGCGACTTCAACACTGCACTCCAGACGTTGATCAAGCGTGAGATAACCGCTCACTGGAAGATTATCTTCAACGGCAACGGCTACGATGCAAGTTGGGTGAAGGAAGCGGAGAGCCGGGGACTTTTGAACCTGCGCACCCTGCCTGATTCAATGGCACACTATCTCGATGAAAAGAACATCAAGCTCTTTACCGAGATGGGCGTCTACACCGATGTGGAGATGAAGAGCCACTACGAAATCAAACTGGAAAAATACGCACAGGTGCTGAACATCGAAGTGCAGACTATGCTCGAGATGATAAACAAAGACATTCTGCCTGCCGCGTTCCGCTATATCCGCGACGTCAGCAAAACTGCAATCGACATCAAGACAGTCATACCGGACGCAAAAGCCACTGCAGAGAAAGCATTGCTTGCAAAACTCGACGGGCTTGTCAATGAACTTGCGGTAAAGGAAGACGAGCTTTCACGCAAGCATTTGGCGGCAAAGAGTGCGGGCGACGTCATGGCTGTTGCGCGCGCTTATGTAGACAGCGTGATTCCTGCCATGGCAGAGGCACGTGCTGTCGCTGACGAGATTGAACCGCTCCTCGGCGAAGACTACAAGCCGTTCCCGTCATACGAGGATTTGCTGTTCAGAGTGTAAACACTGTTTAGCGGTGTTTTTGTGTGTACCCCGCCGGGAGGCGGGGTTTTTTGCGTTCTGCGCTCTGGCTTGACGCAGGGGGCGCAGTCCTATAGAGTGATGGAAATTGAAAGACGAGGTGATGGCGGTATGAGCGGACGGTATGATATGATAAGTGGCAGTCTGGGGGACAAGATTGTAAAGTTTGTAATCCCCCTCGCCGTAACGGGAATCCTGCAGCAGCTTTTCAACGCCGCTGACATCGCTGTCGTCGGTAGGTTCTGCGGCAAAGAGGCTATGGCTGCGGTCGGCAGCAATGCCCCGGTAATCGGGCTTCTGGTGAATCTGTTCATCGGCATTTCGCTCGGAAGCAATGTCGTCATTGCAAAATCAATCGGTCAGAAGAACCAGAAAAACATAACGGAAGCGGTGCACACATCCATCGTCGTCGCCTTGCTCGGCGGAATCATTTTGGCGGTGACGGGGGAACTGTTTGCTCCGATTATCGTGCAGTGGCTGAGCGTGCCTGAGGAAGTGTTCCCCATGGCGGTAGCCTACTTGCGCATCTACTTGCTGGGAATGCCGGTTATTCTTTTGTACAACTTTGAGTCAGCCATCTTCAGAAGCTGTGGCAATACCCGTATGCCGCTTATTGCGCTTGTCATATCAGGTGTTCTGAACGTCCTGCTGAATCTGTTCTTTGTGACTGTGCTCAAGATGGATGTTGACGGTGTCGCGACGGCTACTGTTCTTGCAAATCTCGTCAGCTCCCTCATTCTGTTTGTCGCTCTCATCAGGACGAAGCAGGAAGTCCGCGTGTCGGTGAAAGAGCTGCGCATTCACTTTAACGTGCTGGGAAGCATTCTTCGGATCGGCATTCCTTCCGGCATACAGGGTATGATATTCTCACTTGCCAACATTGTCATCCAGTCGGCGGTGAACAGTCTGGGCACAACCGTTATGGCTGCTTCGTCAGCTGCATTCAACCTTGAAATCTTCGCTTTCTATGTGATGAATTCCTTTGGACAGACGTGCACCACCTTCGTCGGACAGAATTACGGCGCAGGTAAAAATGACCGCTGCCGCAAAACACTCGCGCTCTGTCTGTTGCAGAGTTTCATCGGGACGGGGACAGCCTGTGTCTTAATACTGCTGTTTGCCGAACAGTTGCTCGGCATTTTCAATACCGACCCGCAGGTAATTGCGGTGGGGAAACTCCGCTTGGAGTATATTTTCTTTGCCTATATATTCAGCTTTGCACAGGATGTGTTTTCGGGCTATCTGCGCGGGTTCGGAGTCTCATTCATACCCGCGCTGTGTTCTGTCGTCTGCATCTGCGGTGTCCGTCTCTTCTGGATATTCACCGTGTTCAAGCGGAGCCCGTCCTTTGACACCGTCATGCAGGTGTACCCGCTCAGCCTCGGTCTGACGGCGCTCGTCATAGGCATGTCGCTGCTTGTTCTCAAACCTTCCCGCAGGTACCGGGCATAAAGCGGCACCGCTGGGGACTTCCTGCCGGTAGACGGCGGGTATGCCGCCCGAAACGCAAACAATTGACAGAAGTCTGAAGCACTACTATAATTTTTTTGTGGGATAATACTTATTGCGTAATGAGGATGACCAGAGATGTACCATTTTTTACTTTTTATACAGTACGCAAGCATAATTGGCCTCATCTTCGAGTGCATGCTTGTCCTCAAGAACTCAAAGAACCATGCGCACAGCTACCTCTTCCAATACAGCATGGCGACGATGGTAAACAACGCAGGCTATCTTGGCGTGATGCTTTCAAAGACTGAGGGAGAGGCAATCCTTTGCCTGCAGATGTCATATTCCGGCAGGGTATGGATTCCATTCTCCCTCCTTATGTTCGTAATCTACTATTGCGGGCAGGAGAAGCGGTTCTGTACCAGACGTTCGCACGTTTTTCTATACCTCCTCTCATTCTGTCACATCGCCACCTACATACTGGTGCTCACGATGAAATACAACACGCTCTACTACAGCAGTTTTGAGTTTGTGAATGAGGGGCTATTCCCGCACCTGCGCTATAGCTCTGGAATCTGGCACCATCTCTATGACCTGCTGATACTTGCCTACACGGTGTACGGACTGAAACTGCTTTTCCAAAAGTACAGAACCGACTTTTCCCCTTTTGAAAAACAGAGAGATATTTTTGTATCTGCTGCCATTGTGACAAGCATCCTGTTCTTCATTTTAGAGATCAGCGGCGTAGGGGAAGCCTACGACATGACGGTGCTCGGCTATGCAATATCCACGGTATTCATCTATATTGCGATATTCAGATACAGGCTGCTCAACACGAGGGATCTCGCGCGAAAATTCGTGGTGGACAGGCTCTCAGAGGCAATCGTCGCGGTAGACATATACGGCAGAATTGGATTTTTCAATGAACCGGCGGCACTGCTGTTCCCGGAAATTAAGGACGAGCCGCAGAAGGCCGTCAGACGGATAAAGGAGATTGCGGATAAGGGGGACATATTCGCTGTCGGGGAGCGGAAGTACCAGCCAGAGGTAAACGAGCTGAAAAATGGGGAAAAGCTTTCAGGGACGGCATACGTATTCACTGACGAGACGGACAGGCTCAGGTACATAGAGGAACTTAAGGAGCAGAAGCGGCTTGCTGACAGCGCGAACAGGGCGAAGTCAACCTTCCTTGCAAACATGTCCCACGATATCAGGAGTCCTATCAACGCCGTTCTGGGAATGGATGAGATGATTCTGCGCGAGAGCAAGGAGAACCAGATCATTTCCTACGCATACAACATTCAGACGGCGGGAAAGACGCTGCTTTCGCTGATTAACGACATACTCGACCTTTCCAAGGTTGAGGAAGGAAAGATGGAGATAATCCCCGTCCAGTATGACCTGTCATCGATGGTCGTGGACTTGGTGAACCTCATCCAGGAGCGTGCCGTCAAAAAGGGCCTGAAATTTGAGTTGGACGTGAACAGAAAGATTCCCTGCCTGCTCAACGGGGATGAAATCCGCATCAAGCAGTGTGTCCTGAACCTGTTGACGAACGCCGTCAAGTATACGAAGGAGGGGACGGTCAGGATGTCGGTGGACTTTGAGCCGTCGGACAACGGTACAATCCTGCTTTCGTTCAATGTCAAGGACACCGGCATCGGAATCAAGCAGGAGGATATGGAAAAGCTCTTCGCTGCATTCACGAGGATTGAGGAGAAGCGGAACAGGAATATCGAAGGAAGCGGGCTTGGGATGAGCATCGTGCAAAAACTCCTCTCCCTGATGGGGAGCGAGCTTGCCGTCAGCAGCGTTTACGGCGAGGGGTCGGAGTTCTCCTTTGAGGTAAAGCAGGAGGTTGTATCTAAGGAGGAAGTAGGCGACATTACCAAACGGTTCAACGAGACGAGGGAGCACAGGAGGAAATACAACGAGCTTTTCCATGCCCCGGAGGCACGGATTCTTGTCGTGGACGACACTGAGATAAACCTCGATGTTATAGAGCACCTGCTCAAACGGACGCTGGTACAGATTGACAGGGCGATGTCGGGCTATGAGGCTTTGAATCTGGTGAAGATGCATTCCTATGACTGCATATTCATCGACCACGTGATGCCGGAGATGGACGGAATAGAAACCCTGCAGGAGATGAAGAAGCTCAAGGAGACTGAGGGAGCTGTCTTTATCGCGCTGACAGCAAACGCAATCTCCGGGGCACGGCAGATGTACCTGGACGCCGGTTTTACAAACTACCTGTCCAAACCTGTTGAAGGCGAAAAACTTGAGAGGCTTCTGTATGAATGCCTCCCGAAAGAAAAGATAGAATAGAAATAGTACTGGTATTTTTTGTAGTCTGAATGGTGTACATTCAGAATAACTGTTGCGGAGCCTGACTTACCGTTCTGCTGCTTCTGTCTGCCCGAATTCCGCCAGCAGTTTGTTTAGGTACTCGCGGTCATTCGTCTTTTCGACTGTAAGGCAAACTGAATAAAAAAAAGGCTAGAGATTTTCTCTAGCCTTTTTAGCGCCCCCTGCAAGGATTGAACTTGCGACAGACGGATTAACAGTCCGTTGCTCTACCAACTGAGCTAAGGGAGCATTCATTCGTTGAATGTGTTTGTATAATACAGAAGATGTTTTGTTCTGTCAATAGGATTTTATTGAAAAAATAAAAATTTGTGAATTATGTACCTCGCAAGTGTCATGCTACAGGATATCCGGGGTGAACCCTGTCTCCTTGACGAAGTCCGCAATGCATTCCGCTTGAAGCGTATGAAGCAGTTCGGGGGCTTTCCCGCCGACCTTTTTGCCGTCTATGTGGCTGACGGGGACTCCGTATGTTGCCGAGCTGGTAATCATGACTTCGTCGGCTTCAAAGAGTTCATCAAGGGTGAAGATCCGCTCTTCAAAGGGGATGGAGAGTCTTTTGCAGATGTCCAGAAAATGGCGGCGCGCGGTTCCCGGCAGGATGAGGTTGTCCAACGGTGGTGTGATGAAGATTCCGTTTTTTAGGATATTGACGTTGTTGTGTGCGCATTCGGTAACGCGCGGTCCCCGGTGGAAGATGACTTCGTCACAGCCCTGCTGTTTTGCCTCTTCGCTTGCAAGGACTGCCGGCAACAGGTCTATGGTTTTTATGTCGCAGTGCAGGAAGCGGGTGTCCTCCTTTGTTATGACTTTCCACGGTTTCCGCAAATCTGTCAAATTTGCTTCATAGATATAAATGATGAGGTTCGGTTTGGACTTGGGGAATGTGAAATTCCTGAGCGCAGTGCCGCGTGTAATTTGCCAGTAGACGAACAGGGGAGCATCTGAATCCGCCAGATTCACGCATTTTTGTAGTTCTGCGAGCAGTTGGTCATACGTGAATTCCGTTTGTATCTGAATTTTTTTGAGGGAGTTGAAAAAGCGTTCCAAATGGTATTCGGGTTCAAATATCGTATGGTTTGCCGCCATGGTGGCATCGTAAACGCCGTCGCCGAAAAATACGGAGCGGTCGTTCAAGGGAATCTGCATCTGGTTTATTTCTGAAATTTTTCCGTTGTAATATGCTACTGTTTTCATACATTTTTTTCCTTTCAGGAACTGGTTCTTTTCCTTTTACTATATACAAAAACACCTGTTTATGCTATATTGAGGCTTTAGTATGGAACAGCCTGCTAAAGCGATGCTTGTCCTCGCAAACGGACAAATTTTTGAAGGAAAGGGACTCGGCGCCGCCGGAGTCATCATTGGGGAGACGGTGTTTACAACCGGTATGAACGGCTATCTGGAGACACTTACAGACCCCAGTTATTATGGACAGATTGTAACACAGACCTTTCCCCTGATAGGCAACTACGGTGTTATCCCTAAAGATTTTGAAAGCGCGTCAAGTCACGTGCGCGGCTACATCACCCGTTCGGTGTGTGAAGCTCCTTCCAATTTCCGCTGTGGCGGAACCCTTGATTCATTTCTGAAAGAACAAAACGTCATCGGCTTGAGCGGCATTGATACCCGTGCCCTCACCAAGGTTTTGCGCGAAGCGGGCGTTATGAACGGCATGATTGTAAGCGGAGACGGAGAAGAAGCCTGTTCCGTTCGCAGGGCGTTGGAAAATCCTGCGGAAAAAGAAGCCCTGCTTGAAAAAATCCGTTCGTACAAAATCGAACAGGCGGTGGAAAGCGTCACTTGTTCTGCAAAAGGCGTTGAGGAAAGCGCGCAGACGGTCTTTACTGAAAGCGCAGCGTACCGCTTTGTGCCTGTCCGCTCTGACGGTACGAAAGAAAACGATATGGCGGCTGCCATGAAGAACGGAACGGGCAGGACGGTGGTGCTGTGGGACTTCGGCGCAAAGGCGAATATCCGGCGCGAATTGCTCAAGCGGGGACTGACTGTTGTCGTCGCCTCTGCTTCCACTTCTGCTGACGAAATCATTCAGATGAACCCCGACGGTGTCATGCTTTCAAATGGTCCGGGAGACCCGCAGGACAATCCCGTTCTGATTGCGGGTATCAGAAAGATTGTGGAGCGCGACATACCGGTGTTCGGAATCTGTCTTGGACATCAGCTGCTTGCGCTTGCCATGGGTGCGGACACAATGAAACTCAAGTACGGACACCGCGGTGCCAATCAGCCTGTCAAACACCTTGCGACGGGGCGTGTGTACATTACGAGCCAGAACCACGGCTATGCGGTGAAAAACGAGACAATCCCTGCAGACGCAGTGCTGAGTTTTGTGAACACGAATGACGGAACCTGTGAAGGCATAACATACAAATCCCATCCGGCGTTCAGTGTGCAGTTCCACCCCGAAGCCTGCTCTGGGCCGCTCGACACGAGTTTCCTGTTCGATGAATTCGTTGCGCTCATCAACAATCCTGCCTGCTTTAAGAATTTTACCGCGCCGTACAAACGGATTGATGCAATCAGTTATTTCGCTTCTACGATAAAAGGGACAAAAGAAAAAGCTGTTATTTAAAAGTGGAAAAATTTCAAGTCCTGTGTTATAATTCTACGAAAACGGGGAAAGTTGCCGTTTAACAGCGGCATACCGAAAAAAACTCCGGGGTACCCGACAGATGGATTACAACACAATGGACTTGCAGGGTCTTGCGGCTCTGTTAGATAACGTAAACGTATTTATAATAGTCGTGGAGCAGGTTACGAACCGCATGCTCTACGTCAACAAGCAGTTTTTTCTCTTGCAGAATTTCCCCGAACGGGATTATTCACAGGATACTATTTATTCATTTTTTGCGAGCTTTCATGTAGAGTTTGATACCGATTTCATCGATGCGTTTCGAAATATGTCGGTTCCTGAAAAAGAAGTGTTTTTCTGCCCGTTGAAAAAATGGTTCCGTATAAGAAAAGCGCCCCTTGTTTGGAATGGCAAAAACGCTGACGCAATTTATTTTTCTGATATAACTGAACAGAGAAAAAGCGAGGAACTGTTCCACGAAACCGAACTCGCCTATGATTTGACTTCCCGCCAGTTAAACGTCCTCGTCTGGGAATACGACAAAAAGACCCATACAAACATCCTTTTAAAAGACCCGGCAGACAGACTTTCAATAGTGCCGGGGTATCCAAAAATCATCGAAGATGTTCCATATTCCTTAGTGCAGACGATTGATGAGCGGTATGTCGATGATTTCATAAATCTTTATACAGAAGTCGATCGAGGGAAAAAATTTTCAGAAGCGGACGTCATGCTGCGCCCGCGGAACGATGGTGTGGATGAGCGCTTTGAGCACATGAGCCTTACTGCGTTCACGAATTACCTTGGTGAAGAAAAGGTCCTCGGTATCGGAATCGACATCACCAGCCGCAAGCGGGAAGAGGAAAAATACCACCGTCTGAACCGTCAGCTTTCAGATGTCATGGACGTTGCAAAGGAATCCGCGCTTTTGGATTTGGGACGGAATCAAGTCCTTGAACATCACTGCGATGACGAAGATCTGTTGAAAAAGCACGAGTCCACCTCTGCCGACGGCTTTATCTATGCAATCGGCATGGACATCGGGGACACGAAGATTCAGGGTGAATTCTTCGACAAGTTCAATGTAGAGCAGATGCGGGTTGCCTTTGTTCAGGGTGCACAGCAGATAACACAGGACTTTCCGACATCAGGGCGCGGAATAAAGAGGCGTTGGATACGCTTGACAGTAAACTTGAGCCGCAATCCCGAATCAAATTCCATAGAGGCGCTGACGTATCTGACGGACATCACTCAGGAAAAGAAGCGCGAGATGATTGTCAGCCGGCTGGCAAGCGGCAGTTTCCGCTATATTGCGATATTGTACCTTGATTCCGACGAGATAGAATTTTTCACTATATCGCATAAACTCTATCATGCAATGAACGGCAAGGGCTTTGGAGTTTATTCGAAGGACAGGGAATTCCGCATACAGCAGGGCTGGATTGATAAGAACGACGAGGAGATGTACCTCGAAAAGACCAGCCTGAAAACGGTGCGGAATGAACTCAACGAGCATAACATCTATTCCTGTTCATTCAGCCAGCGGGAGGACGGAAAGGAGTACCGCCTGCAGCTTCTGTACAACTGGCTGGACAAAAAGAACGGGTCCGTCCTTCTTTTCTGCAATGATGTGACGTCATCGTACCAGACCGAACAGCGGTATCTTCAGGAAATGCGGCGTGCGCTGATGGAAGCCGAGCAGGCAGCCAATTCCAAAATGGACTTTATCTCCCGCATCAGCCACGATATCCGCACGCCGTTGAGCGCAATCACCAGCATGACCAACTTTGCGTTCGAAGACATTGACGACAGGGAGAAGCTCCGCAGCGATTTGGAGAAGGTGAGTTCTTCAAACCACTTCCTGATGAGCCTCATAAACGATGTGCTTGATGTCTCAAAAATCGACAGCGGACGCATAGAGCTTGTGCCGGAAGTGCTGACGTCAAAGGAATTCTTTAACGACATCAAAAATGTGTTCGTTCCGCTGTGTGAACAGAAGGGTGTTGCTTTCGAGACGATGCAGGATTTGGAAGCAGATGCAATTCTTGTCGACAAGGTTCGCTTCAACCAGATATTCCTGAACATCATATCAAATGCATACAAGTATACCCCTGCCGGGGGAACGGTGCAGTTCTCCGTTGAAGGGCGCATGATACCTGACGGGGAGGAACAGCTTCTGCGACTGACGGTGCGCGACAATGGAATCGGCATGGGCGAGGAATTTCAGAAGAAGATGTTCGTCCCGTTCACGCAGGATTTGGCGAACCCTGAGCGGCAGAAACTCAAGACGGGTACGGGGCTTGGCATGTACATCGTCAAGAAACTCGTAACGCTTATGAACGGTACGATTCTGGTTGACAGTGCCATCGGCAAAGGCACAACCATGACGGTGACCATTCCGGTGCCGGTTGTCAAAGAAGCGGACATCAGCAAGGAAGTGCCCATTGCTCTCCGGAAGAAACTCTCCGGACGCGTACTACTTGCGGAGGACAACGAAATCAATCAGGAAATTGCGCTGCGCACGCTCAACGGCATGGGACTCGACGCCGATGTGGCGGAAAACGGAGCCATTGCCGTACAGATGTTTGAGGAGACTCCTCCCGGGACTTATATTGCAATTCTGATGGATATTCAAATGCCGGTTCTGACTGGATATGAGGCGGCGGAGGCAATCCGTTTGCTTGAGCGCAGTGATGCGAAGACCATTCCGATTATCGCGTTGACAGCAAATGCGTTTTCGGAAGCAGTCAAACACAGCAGGGAAGCGGGGATGAACGGTCACATAACAAAGCCTATCAATCCCGATTTGCTGTACAGAAAACTGCTCGAGATAGAAGAGGATATTGCGATGAGGTGATACTGCTGACGGGTGCGGCAGTTCGTTACTAAAACGGTTGCCTTGTCTAAAAATACAAAAGATTGTGAGTATGGGTATTTACTCATTATATAAATTGATATATAATAATAGATAAAGCAATCTATTATCATATCGTGAAAAGGGGTTTATGGTATGTCTTTAAAAAAGAGTTATTCAAAGGATAAGAAATTTTGCAACGTTACTTTTTCTGTTTCTCAGGAAGCTGCTCACGGTGCGGAGACAATAACAATTGCTGGTGATTTCAACAGTTGGAGCAGCACAGAGACTCCATTGAAGAAGAGCAAGGAAGGAGATTTCTCCATTAAACTTAAGCTCCCTGCTGGAAAAGAATATCAGTTCCGCTATCTTTTGGATGGAAAGCACTGGGAGAATGACTGGGCAGCAGACAAATATATTCCTGCTCCATTCTCACATACCGATAACTCTGTCGTTATCTGCTAAATTACTTTTTATTCCAACAGTAATAAAGACCCTTTGGAAACTATTCTGGGTTCCCGGAACATCTGCGAAGGAGATTTTTCGTGAGAGCCTAGAAACGTTGCCAAAGGGTCTTTTTTGTTTTCAAGCCTGTAACCCCTCGCGTTGACAGGAGGCGGTGTGGTGCCGCCGTGTATGAAAACGTTATCACAGGTTTGAAAAGATTTTCGTGCCGGGTTGAACGCCCGGCATTTTTTTGTTTTGAAGGATATCAGTAAACCTGTTGCTCAATAATCCGGTACATGGGAGTTTCTCCCGGGTGCAGTTCAAGGACATGCTTTTCACAATCCAATACTTCCGACGGGTCGTGTGTCACATGGAGCAGGGTCGTCGTGCCGGTTCCCGCAATCGTTGCCAGAAGGTCAAGGATTTTGCCGCGGTAGTTCTCGTCGAGTCCGTGGCAGGGTTCGTCGAGTATCAGTACGCGGGGGCTTTTGACCGCAGCGCGCAGTATGAGCACTGCCCGCTGTTCGCCGTAGCTCAGGGAACTGAATGTCTCATGCTCCCTTCCGCCGAACCCTGCAAGGGCGAGCCAAGCGCGCGCTGTCGCTATCTCAAAGTCCGACGCCTGCTCATACAAACCGATGCTGTCGTGGAAGCCCGAGATTATGACGCTCTGCAAATCGGTTCCGCCTACCATGCGGTATTCGACATGGAGCCGGTAGCTGACGATACCCAGCTGTTTCTTGATGTCCCAGATTGTTTCGCCTGAGCCGCGTCTGCGCCCGAATATTTTGATGTCTTCGCGGAACACCTGCATGTTGTCCCCAGTTATCAGTTCAAGGATTGTGGTTTTGCCGGAGCCGTTCGGTCCCCTCAAAAGCCAGTGCACGCCTTTTTTGACTTCCCAGTTCAAGTCCACCAGCACCTGATGTTCCCCCCAGCCGACGTTGACGTTGGTGAACTGTATCAGGCTGTCGGGAACCGGCGTCTGCTTTGCTTCAGCGGTGAGGGCATCGCTTTCACGCCGTATGCGCTCCAATGTTTCGAGGAATGCCTTGCGTTCCTGTTCTTCGGTCTTTTTCTTTTCTTCGTTGCGGGCTTCTGCTATCTTTTCGAATGCTTCCTTGGTGCCGCAGAAACTGATTTTCTTGCCCGTGAACTCAAGCACTCGGTTGATGCCGCCGGGAATTTCATGGTAGCGCTCCATGCTCACGATTATGCGTGGGAAGGTGGCTGAAAGCCCTGTTGCGGAAATCTGCTTGCTGACGATGGTGTCGAAGAATTCCAGCAGGATGCGCCGGGAGTCGACGTCCAGACCTGCAAACGGGTCGCTCAGGATGAGCAGTTTGCACCCGGAAAGGAGCGCGCGGCACAGCAGGGTTCTGCGGATTTCCCCGGTGGACATGTGCTTGAGTCCTCTGTCGAGGATTCGCTCAACGCCACAGAGTTTGATTTCGGGCATGGTGTCGAGCCGCGCGGCGATGGGCGGCAGCGGCGCGTTTTTGCGGCTGGAACCACCGAGCACTTCCGCAATGTACTGTCTGCCTGTCCGTCCGATGTCCTCTTTGTTGAGGATTTCGCTTTCGTCTCTGGCGCGCTCTTCTTCGATGAGGGCGGCTGCCGCTTCCAGAGAGACGACTGCGACAGAGTTTGAGAATACGTTTGAATACAGAGGGAGCGTGCCGTCCTTGCCGTTCTCATTCGGTGTGATTTCGTATTCGCCTGCCAGTCCCCGAAGGAAACTTGCTTTGCCACCGCCGTTCGGTCCGGTGACGAGCCAGGCTTCCCCAGCTTCCATGTTCCAGTCGATGCGGGGCAGATGAACCTTGTATCTGTCCTGTACCGAACAATTCTGTATTGTTATGAGCCTGCTGTTTTCCATATCAGTGTGAACCTCGTGGGGCACAGTATAGCACAATGGGGCGTCTCTGAAAACGAGGTGTGTGCCGGCGGTGCGTTTGGTTCTGTCAGTCGAGGGCTTCGGTGATGTCCCAGCGGGTGTTGTGGAGGATGTCTGTCGCTGCGAGCCGTATGCGCCGGGTGTTTTCCGTTCCCGAGATTCGCGTCAGCTGGATGAAGCCGATGTCGTAGTAGCCGAGTGCATTCCCCGCGCTGTGGCAGGTGAATCCTTCGGTGTAGGGACCGTACTCCAGAACGATTTTGGGCACGAGTCCTATGCCCAGCCCGAGTGCGGCAAGCGCCATGACTGCTTCATTGCCCTCGGTCTCCGCTGCGATTGCGGGGCGCACGTTCCTGCTCTTTACCCAGTTGTCGAAGCGTTTTCGGGCAAGCCCTGCTTTGGGCAGAATCAAGGGAACGGAGGATACGATGTCCTGCGGGCTGCCGGAGACTTCGGTGTAGGGACCGCTGTTAGCCGCTGCAAACACTAGCGGACTTTTACGCACCGATATGCAGTCAAAGGCGTCGATGGTCGCGTCGGGGATGGCGGCTACGGCGAGTTCCGCGCGCCCTTCGCGTACGGTCTGCGCTGCTTGGGCAGGGTCGCCGGTCTCAATGGAAAGCGTAATGCCCGGGTACTTTGCGGAAATCTTTTTGATGAAGGGAGGCATAATGGTATAGCACGCTGTTACAGAGGCAAAGATGTGTAGTGTCCCGGTGACTTCCTGCTCGTTGCGGGTAAACGAGGACACCAGTTCCTGTTTTTCATCGATGCAGTGTTTTGCGAACGCCGCAAACTTTTTCCCGTTGTCGGTGAGGGTTACTTCCCTGTTGTTGCGGTCAAACAGCCGTACCCCCAGTTCATCTTCCAGCCTTGTTATGAGCCGGCTGAGTGCGGAAGGGCTTAAATGCAGTTCATCTGCTGCACGTGAGTAGTGCAGTGTGTTCTTGAGCACTTGAAAGGCGTTTAGTTCGTAGAAATCCATTACACCTACCGATAATACAAAAAAACACTGTTTTCTTGAAGTGGATGAAGGGCACAGCCGCTCGTAAAAACCGTTTGAAACAGGGTTTTCCTGGAAAAAGCGATAGAACAAATGGCTTGTTTCTTGTATACTTAAAGGGCAAAAACAGAGGGACGAAAACAAAATGGAATCGATTGGCATTAAACTCGCAGACGGCTCATTTTACCCGATTTTAAAGGACGGTAAACCTGCTCAGAAGAAATTGTCTTTGACTACAGTAAAGGACAACCAAACTTCAGTGCATGTGGATGTGTACCGCTCCAAGACGGGCAGCATGGAGGACGCGCAGTATGTTGACACATTGGAGATTGACAACCTCAATCCTCATGTCAACGGAGAGCCAAGCATAGACCTTGACCTGACAATCGATGAAAACGGAGAGCTCCACGCCGATATGGCAGATCCTGAGACAGGATATCAGGTTGCCAGAAGCTTAAAACCGACGGCAGTTTCCGCGGAACCCGGCAGTGGTGCTTCCGACGTAACGCTCGCGGAATCAGAGGACTTCGGCACCACAGACAAACTGACAGGGGACGATGCCATCCCCATTGACGAGACAAGTCCGCTGCCCGATATCGTGGAAGATGATGTCGACACTCCAGAACCAAGCGGGGACGCCTCTTTTGCAGAGCCGGAAACCCTGCCGGATAT